>JASFRN010000029.1:0-27470 GCA_050114915.1 Gemmatimonadales bacterium
CACGATGGAAGTGGAGTCGGCCCTCGTCCACCACCCGGCGGTGGCCGAGGCCGCGGTGGTCGGACGAGCCGACGAGCTCAAGGGCCAGGCGATCGCGGCGTTCGTGTCGCTGAAGGAAGGAAACGAAGCGACCGACGCGCTGATCGCATCGATTCGCGATCACGTGGCCGAGGAGATCGGCGCGATCGCGAAGCCGGCCGACATCATCATCACGGCGGACCTCCCGAAGACGCGGAGCGGGAAGATCATGCGCCGGCTGCTGCGCGACGTCGCGGAGGGGCGAGCGCTGGGCGATACGACGACGCTGGCGGATCCGGCGGTGGTGGAGCGATTGAAGCGCCGGTACGAAGGGAATCAGTAGGAGGAGTGCTGGGCGGCGCATCCCCTTCGCTCGCTGAACTCCGCTGGGCGGGATACACCTCCCTGCGCGAGCTGAAGTCCGCACACGACGCGTCCTAAGGCTCGCTCCGGGAGGTTTATCCCTACGGAGTGGGGTAGGTGCCCGCGGCCGTATCGGCGGGTGGCTTCGCTTCGCCTGGCGACTCGCCGGGCGTCGATCCTTCTTCCAGGGGCAGGGTGTCGAGGGACTCCAGCTCCATTTCCTCGTCCACTTCGGTCGCGGGCTCCTTCACTTCCTCGGGGACGGTTCCCGTGTCGGGCGGGGCGGTGATGCCGAGGCGGCGGTCGAGGAAGGTGGCCTGGCGCATGCGGGCCAGGATGAGGTCGACGCGGCGGGCGTAGGACCGGCTCTCGACCCCGGGGTGCCATTGGCGGGGACGCGGCAGCGAGGCGGCGAGCATGGCGGACTCGCGGGCGCCGAGGGCGCTCCCAGGCTTGCCGAAGTAGTGCCGCGCGGCGGCTTCCGCGCCGTAGATGCCGGGGCCGAACTCGACGACGTTCAGGTAGAGCTCCAGGATGCGGTCCTTCCCCAGGTCGTGCTCGAGCTGCTTCGTGAGGATCACCTCCCTCGCCTTCCGCGTCAGGCTGCGTGACGGGCTCAGCCACAGGTTCTTCGCCAGCTGCTGGGTGATCGTCGAGGCGCCGCGGGGCGGCTCGCGCTCCTCGATCGCCTGCTTGATCGCCTGTTTGATCTCGTAGGTGGAGAAACCCTCGTGCGAGAAGAACTCGAGATCCTCTCCCACGAGCACGGCCTTCTTCAGGTACGGCGAGATCCGCGAGGCGGGAACGGGGGCCCAGGCGACGGATGTGGCACCGGAACGGTCGAGGTAGCGGTCGATGAACGCGGTGCTCTCGGGATTCCGCGTCCGCAGCGCCTCGACGTCGGGCCAGGTGAGCCAGGTGAGCAGGAGCCACGCGACGAGGAGCGCAGCAGCCCCTGACAGCAGGCCGCGCCAGTGGACGCGAATCCAGCGCCGGGCGATCCGGAGACGGCCCTTCCAGCCGTCCGGGACCGGCGGGACGTCGGTTACGGGCCGCCCGGGATCTCCGCCCCGTGGCAGGCCGTGCACATCTGCGGGTTCGTCCGGCGCAGCTTCTCGGCGTCGAAGTCCGGCCCATGGGGGTTGATGCCGCGACCACCAGTCGAGGAATGACATGCGAGGCAATCTCGCTCGACGTGACAGGAGGTGCACGTCTCCAGGTCACGGCGCGCCGCGGCCCCGTGACCGACCGAGAACGCCACCTGCCCGTCGTGGAAGGACGAGGTGAGGATGTCCGAGGCGGTCAGGCCGGCTTCGGCGTGACACGAGGTGCAGAATTCCGACGTGGAATGGCAATCGGCGCACGATGTCTCGCGTGCGTACGCCGCGGCCGGGTGACGCGTGATGAAGTCCGCCGGATGGAACCCGCTGCCGGTGGGTGCGCCCGGTCGGTGGCACTCCGTGCAGTCGGAGCGCACGTGGCACCCCGCGCAGGTCTCGGGTCGCGCCGCCGCTTCCGAACCGTGCGCGGTGAGGAACGCCTGGTCGTGCGACGGCGGCGGCGTACGCTCGATCCGCGCGCCAGCGCCGCGGTCCGGCGCCGGGCCCGGCAGGAACGCCGCCAGCTCCGGCTCGCCGATGTGGCAGGTCGTGCAGCTCGACGAGGTATGGCAGGCGGCGCAGGTCTCCCCGGAGTCGCGGGCCTCGCGACCGTGGTTGGAGAGGAAGGCCGACGACGAGTGGCTGGCCGGCGCCGGCAGCTCGGCGGCGATCGCCAGCGAGCGCGCGTCCGGCTCCAGCGAGGCGATCTGCTCGACGTCTGGAGCGTTCACGTGGCACTGCACGCAGAAATCGCGGGCGTGGCACACGGCGCAGGTCGCGTCCGTGGCGTCGCCGTGCTCGAACGCGAAACCCGCCTCGTCGTGGGACGGCGGCGCCTCGAACCCGGCGATCTGCTCCCGCTGCAGGGTCGGCGAGTCGGCCAGGTTGGTGTGGCAGGTGGCGCAAGCGTCCTCGGCGGCCGCCAGGTGCTCGGGCCCGAGGTCGTGGCAGGCGAAACAGTTCGTGACCACGGCCCGCTGCACGGTGGTCATCCACGGCGCCGCCTCCCGCTCGTGGCACTGGACGCAGAGCAGCGGTTCCTGGTCCGCCTCCTCCGCCACCTCGCTCACGTGCTCGCGGTGGTCGAACTTCAGGTTGGTCGGCCGCGGACCCGCGCGGGGCGTCCAGTCGACGGGCTCGAGGTCGTCCGACCCGTCGTGGCAGTTCGCGCACCCCGACGGATCGGGGAACACCGGGGCGCTCGCCTCGACCACACCCCGGTGACAGGCCGTGCAACTCGGGAACAGCTTCGCGTGCTGTTCGTGATCGAACCCGGACTCCTGGGCCCGCGCCCGGCTCATGCCGGTCGCGACACCGGCGGCGCCGGCGGCCAGGACGAGGGCGAACGACAGCCCGGCGAGCGTGCGCCTCATGGCTCCGGCCTCTCGGGAATGCGCAGAATCGCCGGATGGAGGCTGGCTCGATCCGCGCCCGTGCCGAACCCGTAGCGCAGGCCGGCGCTCACGTGCCAGTGGTCGAACGAGCGATCGAACCCGCCCGTGCGCTCCTCGTCGTAGTACCCGACCGCGCCGTCGACCCGCAGCCCGCGACCGAGGTCGACCTCGAGATCGAGGCCGGCCGAGCGGACGATCGCGTCATCGATCCGGTACTCGAGGGGGCGCGTGCCGCGCGCCACCCAGGCGCCCGCTCGCAGGTCGTCCAGCGGCCGCCAGGCGGCGCTCGCACGCGCGTGCGTCGACGAGGCGCCGGGCCCGAACTCCGCCCCGAAGTCGATGTCGAACGCCCAGTCCGCGAAGCCCGACCAGCCCGCGCCGGCCGTCCAGCGCCAACCGTCCTGTTCGAACGAAACGAGCGGTGACGAGGTCCGCGCGTCGCCGTAGGTGAAGCGAGCCGCGGAGCCGCGCAGGTAGAGCCCGTCGAACGGAGACACGGAGGCCCGCGCCGTCGTCTCGGTGTATGGCACGGGGCTGAAGGCGCCCCAGATCGACCAGAGATCGAACCGCGGGCGATAGCGTCGGACCCGCGCGGCCGCGCTGACCGGGCGGTCGGTCACCTGCCCGCTCCACAGGAGCTGCGCGTCGGCGGTGCCCCATTCCTCGAATCCGAGGTCGTAGTCCGCCCCTCCGGAGAGCGAGAAGCCATGGGGAAGCCGGGCGCTCGCCGACAGGCCGACGAACTCCGACGCCAGCTTCGACGCCTCGGGGTCGACTTCCCGACGGTACATGACGCTCCCCCGAACGGGTCCCTGGACGACACCGAGAATCCCGCCGAACAGCCAGCCGCGTTCGTTCGGCCGATACTCGCCGAGCGGGGTCAGGTCCGGGCTCGTGACGGGCAGCGTGGCGCCGCGGGCGAGGCTCCGGCCGCCGAACGCCGAGATCGTGACCGGCGTACCGCCGGGCCGCACGTCGACGCGACCTCCGTCGAAGCTCTCGTATCCCAGCCGGGTGTGCAGCGGCGTGCGGCCCGCCCGCACGGTCAGGCGCGGCAGCGTGTACTCCGCGTAGCCTTCGACCAGGCGCAGCGGCGGTTCGGTGACCGGCCACGCCTTCTCGTCCGCCAGGTCGTCGCTGGCTCTCGTGCGCAGATGGAAGCTGAGGTTCTCCACCCCGAAGCCCCACGCCGTCACGTCCAGCGTCGCCACCACGGGGACCGCCCGCACGAGATCGACCGTCGCGTCGTCGGTGAAGCGCTCGAACTCGAGCGACTGGAAGCGGACGCCGGCCTCTCCCCGCACCTGCTGGGCGTGCAGGACGGACGGCGCCAGCATCAGCGCGGCCGCGGCCGCGGCGGCGCCCCAGCGTCGCCCGGTCATGACCCCGCGGCGTCGCCTGTCGCGAGGCGGGGCCGGTAGTCGGCGGGCGACGCCATCAGGTGGCAGGTCGTGCAGGCGCCGTCCGGCTCGTGGTCCTCCTGGGCCTGGTGGCAGGTGAGGCAGAACGAGCGGTCGGGGGCCATCCCGGCGATGGTCGAGCGCGTATGACAGGCCGCGCAGGCCTCGTGGGCCGGCTCGGGCGGCGCATGAGCCTCCTCGACGCCTTCGTCGGCCGTGTGGCACCCGGCGCAGGTCACGTCTTCCGCGTGGTGCTTCTCGTGGCACGACGCGCAGGTGGCTACGTCCCGGCTCGGTTCCAGCGTGACCGGGGTGGTGTGGCACTCCACGCACGCGAGATCGGCGTGCGTCGGATGGGCGAACTCGGCGGTCCGGTGCACGGCCTCCGCGCCGGGCACCGGGTGGATGGTCAGGTGGGCCGTGATCTCCGGCAGCTCCTCGGCGTCCTCGTGACATTCGGCGCACTCCGACCGGGCCGGCGCCTGGTGATGACAGATCTGGCAGCCGCGGGGCTGCTGAAACGTCAGCCCGCCATGCCCTTCCGAGGTGGTGTGGCAGGTCAGGCAGGTGAGTTCCTCGTGCACGGAGTGCTCGAACGAGTCGGCCGGGGCGGCCAGCAGCATCGCCACGTCGACGGCCGGATCACCCGCCGAGACCAGCGTCCCCAGCGATCGAGGCAGTGGTTCGTGCTGGTCGGCTGGCAGGTCCGCCGGCTCCGGCGGTCGCACACGGCTCTCCTGGAGGGCCGCACTGGTGTCGAATGGCTGGGTCCGCTGCAGACGCCGGCGAATGGACGCCGGTGTGTCCGGATTCCCGGCGACCCGTGCATGACAGCCCGCACAGTCACTGGCATCCACGCGGGAGGCATGCGGCACGTGGCAGAGCGTGCAGTCCGGTGCCGTGCCCCCGTGCTCGCGGCCGACGTGGAACGGCTCGTCCCGCCAGTCGTCGTGACACTCCGCGCAGGTCTCCTTCGCGTCCTGGGCCACCGTCTGCTCGTGCGCATCGTGACACACCCCGCAGCGCGCCCCGTGCGGCTCCTTCTCCGGATCGAAGTCCGACAGCATTTCGGCCATACGATGGCAACTGGTGCACTGCTCGAAGTTCGGCACGAGGCTCGAGGCCGCCGAGTCCTGCGTGGCGAGCGCCGCGACGTCCACGGTGAACTCGTGGCAGGTGGCGCAGTGCAGCGCGGTCTGGTCGGCCATACCGCCGAGGGTGATCTCGATGTCCTCGTGACAGCCGGCCTGGGCGCACGTCTCGTTCACCGGGCTGAACTCGTGGACGTCCGGGGCGTGGCAGGTCAGACACGTCACGTCGGCGAGATCCGGGTCGTCGGACTGCAGGTGCACGCGATGCCCGGCCGTCTGCTCGACGTGCTCCCACGTCTCCGACTCGCCGGTGTTGTGGCAGTTCTCGCAAATACGGTTCGGGATCTCCGCGTGCGATCCGATCTCGTCGGGCCGCTCGCCGACCCACATGACCAGCTGGCGCGCGCTCGCGAAGATCGACTGCTGGTGGCAGTCGTGGCATTTGAGGTCGGAGTGCTCGCTGACCGTGAACGCCTCGTAGGCCGGCCCCATCACGTGACAGCCGGTGCAGAAGCCGTTGTCGTGCTGCATGTAGTTCCAGCTCACGGTGCCCGCCGTGACGGCCACGGCGATCACGGCGATCACGGCCACGGCGAGGCCGATCTGCACGTTCCTCGACCGCGTCCGAAGCCACTCCATGATGAGGCGACGGCGCGTTACGGCGAACCATGCCAGCCAGAGAATGACGATGACCGCGACTATGGCACCGCCGATCTGGATCCACTGCGGCACGTGGAAGAAGAAGCGAACGACCTCGGCCACCCCGCCGGGCAGGGGCGATTCGACCTGCACCGAGTCGATCGCGGCTCCATGAGCCGCAACGGTATCCTGCATCGCGGCCGCGGAGTCCTGCATCGCGGCCGCCGCTTGCTGCAGCAGGCCGATCATCGTGACCTCACCTGGAGCGAGTACTCCGTCTCGAGCGCCGCGATCGACGCCTCGAGCAGGCGCTCGATCAGGAACGGGTTGTGGACGGGCGTCCCCGGCAGCTCGCCGAGGCGCGCGTTGAACCAGGCGCCGTCCGCGACCGTGAAGATCCCGTCGGTCCGATCGAACTCCGCGGCCGGACCCGGCTCGGCGAGTAGCGAGTCGATGACCGCGACCATGGAGTCGACCGATCCCGAGACTTCCAGGAAGATCGTCTGCGCCTGGTCCGGACTCGAGTGGCAGCCCGACGTGGCGCACGCTTCGAAGCTCCGCTCCGTCGCCGCGCAGTCCCCGGTCGTGGGCAATCCGTCCCCGCCGATGCACGGGATGGCCTGGAACAGATGCCCGGTCGCCTGGAACTGGAAGGCGCCCGTCTCCGCGTCGCTCACCGTGAAGCGGGCGACGTGACACGTCGCGCAGGTCCGCGGGTTGGCCAGGCTTCCGTGGGTGCCGCGGATCGTGTCGGCGTTCGGCTCGAACCCCGGCGGGAACCAGCCGGCGCCGTCACCGAGCAGCAGCGGGCCCTCGGGGGCGTGCGGTCCGCGGAGCGTCTCGCTCTCGACCTCGGGCTCGCCGCGCCGGTTGTGACACTGGATGCACAGGTTCACGTCCGGTGACGGATCGTCGATGGGAAAGCGCAGCTGCCCTTCGTACTGGTTGACGTGCGGGTCGTGGCAGACCGCGCAGGTGATGCCGAGGTGGTCCTGGGGCGGTGCGTCGGCCTCGACGTAGTCGGCGCGCACGCCGAACCGCGCGAGGGCGCCCTGCGCCGTGTGACAGGCCAGGCATTCGGCCCCGCCGATCGGATCCGCCACGGCATTGTCGACCGCCCGCTGGACGGGCGTGGCGTGCTTCGACTGCTCCCATTCCTCTACGAACGGGTGGTGGTTCCCCTGGTGGCACTCGCCGCAGCCGTTCGTCGCCTCGACGGAGGCCGCGATCGACGGCAGCGGGCGCACGATGTCCGGGGCGTTCACGTGCTCGAGCCCCGGGCCGTGGCAGCTCTCGCACTGCACGTCGTGGTAGGCCTCGACCGGATTCTCTTCGAAGCCGGCGGGGCCCGTCACCGCGTTGCCGCGCTGGTTCACGGTGTGGCAGCCCTCGCACACGGCCTGGGCGTGCCCGCTTTCCTGCAGCGTCTCCCAGGCGTGGGAGTGCGCCGTGCCGGACCAGTCGGCGTTGGTTCCGATGTGGCAATTGCCGCACACCGTCTTCCCCGACGCGGCATCGCCCGACGAATAGCCGAGGAAGCCGGCCGCGGTGTTCGGTGGAGGCTGGAAAGGATCGCGATCGCGGTACGTGACCGAATCGTCGGTACACGCCGCGCTCGCCATCAGCACGATCGCGCCTGCCGCGAGCGGCAGGGCCCGCTCGACCAGCGAGCGGGCCTGCCTGCGATTCCGTCGGCCGGCGTCGTCCGTCATGGGTCGCCGCAAACGGCCTCCCGCGGAATCAGTGGTTTCTTGCGGTGTCGACCAGGTACTGGATCCGGGCAGTGCGGTCGTAACCGGCAACCGCGGCCGCCACGCCGTACTCGTTTTCGACAGCCGTCTGGCTGGCCAGGAGGAGCGCCTCCATCAGGAACGGGTTGTGAACCGCGGACCCGACGGCGTCTCCGCCATGCATCGCCAGATTATAGTTGAAGAAGGCGCCTTCGGCCGTGGTGAACGTCGGATCCGCCGCATCGATCGCGCCACCCGCCCCGTCGAGGTTCGGGTCGACGGTTTCGAGCTGCGCGAGCAGATCGGCCGCCGCGGTCTCCACGGCCCCGACACCGCTCGTCAGGGCGCTGAACGCCGCCGTCTCGTCGCCGTGGCAGCCGGCGCCCGTGCACCCGTTGAAGGCCCGTGCCGTGGTAGAGACCTCGCAGTCGCCGCCGACCGGGATCCCCTGGGCGTCGACACACGGGATCGCCTCGAACAGGTGGCCCGTGGCCGTGACCAGGAAGGCCCCCGTCTCGGCATCGTTCACCTGGAACGAGGCCACGTGGCAGGTCGCGCACAGCCCTTCGTTCGCCTCTGAACCGTGCGTTCCACGGATCTGGGCGTCCTCGATGATCGAGCCCGGCGGGAACCAGCCCGCGTCGCCGACCAGGAGCGCCGCTTCGGGGGCGTGCGGCTCGAGACCGTGCGACGAACTCGGATCGGGGATCGTGCGGCGGTTGTGGCACCGCGCGCAGAGGTGGGTCTCGATCGACGTCGTCTCGACCGGGAACCGGAGCTGACCCGCGTTCGTCGCGTCGTGCGGATCGTGGCAGACCGCGCACACGATCGGCTGCGTCTCCGCCGCGTTCTTCTCGATGTAATTCGCGTTCTCACCCCAGGCCGAGATGATACCCTGGCCGGAGTGGCAGGCCGCGCATTCCTCGCGCCCGATCGTGTATGACACGACCTGGGAGTGGGCGGAGTTGCTCCAGTCCTCGACGAACGGATGGTGGGCGCCGCTGTGGCACTCGGCGCAACCGACGGTCGGATCGGCGCTGACCGCGATCGACGCGAGCGGCTGCGACGCGTCCGGGTTGGTCACGTGCGTCTCGCCCGGCCCGTGGCAGTTCTCGCACTGGACGTCGTGGTAGCGGGTGTCGGCCGTGGCCGCCCAGCCACCCTCGTCCGTCGGATTGCCGTTGGGCCCGTCTGTGTGGCAGTTCTCGCACGACGCCGAGGCATGGCCGCTCGCTTCGAGCGTCGCCCAGGCGTCGGCGTGCGCCGTTCCCTCCCACTCGGCCTGCTGGCCGACGTGGCAGTTGCCGCACACGGTGAGCTTGTCAGCCTGCTCGTCGTAGCCGAGGAACCCGGCGGCGCCGGCAGGAGGATCTTCATACAGCGGCTTCTCGACTTCCACGATCACTTCCTTGGTCTTGGTGTCGGTACATGCCGACGCCGCGAGCACGAGGATCGGGAGCACGAAGGCCGCGCTGGATACGAACGGTCGTCTACTATGCATAGGACAAACCCTCACCCGGGGATGGTGTCGGTTCGTCTTCCGCTTTGGATGCGGGACCGCTGCGAAAGGGTGTTTTTATCGGAAGTCACAGTCGAACAACTTCCTCTTGTACAGGATGTTAGTGTACGGTGGGGTGGGTGTCAATCACCCTCGTCAGGGTCGGATTTCACGTCTCGGCGCCACCCGCGAGAGGCGCTTCGGGCGACCTGTGTTAGCCCCCGCTCTCGAGCTCGTCCACCCGTCGAACGCGACACCCTGGACACTGCGGACAGGTGCGTCGCGGGACGCCTTCAGGGGAGAATCTGGTCGGCGGTGTGACAGGTGGCGCAGGACTCCACGCTGCGATCCCGCAGCCGTTCCGGATCGAAGTCGTTTCCGTGCGGATTGATACGCAGGCCGGACTTCGCCGAATGGCAGCGCAGGCAAGAGGTCTGCTGGTGGCATGACGCACACGACTCCATGCCCTGGCGGGCGGCTCGACCGTGCTCGAACAGCCAGTCGGGCTGGGCGTCGTGGAACGCACCGCCGGCTCCGCTGGCAACCCCGGCCTCCATACCCAGGCTCCGGTGACAGTCCCGGCAGAAGACCTCCGTGGAATGACAGTCCCTGCACACGGCCTGCACGGCAAAGGCCTCCGCCCCGTGCCGCAGCATGAAGTTCGGCGCATGATACCCGGAGGATCTCGGAGGTCCTACCGGAAGCGGCGTCTTTCCACGCGCCGCGGCCGCCGGCGTCTGGTGGCAGGCGACGCATTCCCGCTCGACGTGGCATGAAGAGCAGGCGGGTAGATTCGCGGCCGCCGCCGTCCCATGTCTCGATACGAAGTCGGGGGTGTGCCCCGGAGCGCGCCTCACGTCGACGGTTACGCCGGAAGGCCGGCCGGCTTGCGGGTCCGGGAGGGCCGCGACCTGTGGAACGGTCGCCTCGCCGTGGCAAGAACGGCAACTGGGTTCGGCGTGGCAGGAGGCGCACGAAACGGATCCGGCATCGATCGACTCTGAATGCTCGTACGCCCAGCGCCGGTTCTCGTGATTCGCGGGTTCCGGCCACTCACCGGGCTCGTCGGCCACGAGTTCGGCGATTCTCGGATCCGCCGCGAGGCTCCTGATTTCCTCGACGTCCTCCGCGTTCAGATGGCAGCGGGCGCAGCTCTCGCGAGCGTGGCACACGGCGCAGCTCTCTGACTCCGCGGCAGCGAGGTCGGCGTGCCCCAGGACGAAGGACGCATCCTCGTGCCCCGGGGGCTTCGGAAACTGTGCGATGCGCGACTCGGGGAGCTCGGGCACCTCGGTGATCGGGGCGTGGCAGGTGCGACAGACGACCCCCCGGGCGAGATGCTCCGGCGCGTCGTGGGCGTGACATCCGACGCAGGCCTCCGGTGCCGCCCGACTGATCGCCATCCGGGGCTGGCGGTCGCCCGTCGGGCCGTGACACGCCGCGCACGTCAGCTCGTCCTCACCCTCCCGGGCAACCGCCGTGATGTGCTCCGCGTGGACGAACACGAGGTTGGACGGAGTGCGCGACGGGGCATCCCAATCGACCGTCTCTTCCCGCTCGCCATCGTGGCAACGAATGCAGTCCGCAGGCGTGACCGAGAAGTAGCGACTGGAATCGGCGTCGGGGATGCCGGCATGACAACCCAGACAGGTGGGGAACAAACCCGCATGCTTCTCGTGGGGAAAGCCGTCCGACCGCGTTCTCGACAGGAGGGCCCCGGCGCCGAGCCCCAACAGGATACCCATCGCCAGGATGGCTCGGCGCATCAGTCGCCTCCGGTGTCGGTTCCGAACTGGTAGGAGAGGGCCCCGTAGGCGCGGGTTTGCGTCCAATCGCCGTCCGAAGGTCGCTCCTCGGCTCGCACCCGATAGATCGCGACTCCGGCGTTCAACGAGAGAGCCCCTTCGATACGGACGGCTCCGTCGACGCCGACACTGGAGATCCGCTGCTCGTTCAGGCGGAACTCGCCGAACGTCTGGCTCGTCGACCCACGGGCGGACAGGAAGGTGCCTTCGTCGAAATATCTACCGAGCCGGATATCCGCTCCGAGATGCGCGGCCCCGAAACCGCGTTCTCCCCGGTATCCCGCGGACGCGAACCAGGCACCGCGCCGCCAGTCGACGCTCGCGAACGTGCGCCAGCCGTCGTCCCGTATGCCGGAATCGGCCGGGCCTGCGTCCGTCTCTCCATAGACTCGGTGCGCCCCACCGGCGCTGAAATCGAGTCCGAGAGACGGTTCGGCCCACGAGGCCGACAGGGCCAGTTCGTCGAACCCCACCGGATTGAAGGCGCCCCAGATCGTCCACAGCTCGAAGAAGGGGGCGTGATGGCGAGCTTCGACCGTCATCGAGAGACGAGAGATCAGCGGCGCCGCGAGCCGCAACCTGGCCTCGTTGAAGTCCCGGTAGCTGAGATCGTATTCCGTCGAACCCTCTACGATGACCGGACCCACGAACGCCCGAGCGTCCAGCGCAACTCTCTCGCCATACAGGGCCAGCCGATCGGTACGGATTTCCCGCTGGTAGCTGATCCGGGCCGCTCCGAGGCCGCCTGCCCGCACCCCGGCCGCGGCGCCGAATATGAATCCGCGGTCATCGGGAGCCAGCGGATCCGCCCGCGACATCAGGTCTCCAGATCGAGGGAAGTTGAGGCCCCGTGCCAGCCCCCATCCCCCGTACGCCTCGATCCACAAGGGAGCCCACTTCCGCCACAGGAAGGACCCCCCATCGAAGTTGTAGTAGCCGAGTCCGTCTCTCCTGAACAGCCGCCCCAGGCGCACGCGGAACGGGCCCCTGTCGTAATCGACGTACCCGCTGACGAGCTCGAAGTCCTCCGCAGACTGCGGCCAGAAGTCGTCGGTACCGTATCTCCCCCGGAGCCGCACGTGCGCCGACAGACCCTGGACGCCCGACCAGCCGGTCACGGCGACCTCCTGGGTCATCACCCCGACCGATGTCACCGCCCCGGCGCTGTACCAGCGGCAGTAATCGGCCTCCGCGCAGGTGACGACCGTGCCGTCGACCAGCCGACGGCGCAGACCGTCGCCGGGCACGTCGCCCTCTGGAAGACTGTCGCGGAGGATCGGCCGCGCTTCGAGGTAGTTCGCTCCGACGCTCACCTCGGCCCGATATCCCTGGGCCGGTAGTCGGCCCGGTGCCAGACAGCAGGCCAGGCCGATCGAGAATGCCCGCACGGCGCGATCGAATCTCATGGTCCCGGGCTCCGCTCCGTTTGCCCCAGTTTGTGACACTCGACACACAGATTCGGCGCCTCGTGCTCGCGCTGATCGACGTGACAGGCCAGGCAGAAGGGACGCTCGTCCTGCAGGGCGCTATAATCAATCGGTCGTCCGGTGTGGCAGCCCGAGGCCGCACACCCGGTCAGGTCGCGATGTACCTCCGACGTATGCGCCTCGGCCGTGGGTTTCTGGTGGCAGGCCGTGCAATCTCTACCGACTTGATGGTGATCCTCGTGGCAGCCGGAGCAATTCGCCTCGACGCGCAGGGCCGCCCCACCGGTATGGCAGTTCGCGCAGGAGACGTCCCGGTGGATGCGGTGATCGAAGGTCAGCGCACGGACGCGCTCTGCGCCCGGGAAGTGGAAGGTGACCGTCCGCCGCAGCGGTTCGGGGGCGATCTCACCCACGGTGTGGCACCTCTGACACTGTTCATACGCGACGTTCACGTGGTGGCAGTCGGCGCACCACGAACGATCCGCCGTCGTCGTCGCAAGGCCGTTGCTATGGCACTCCGAGCATTCGTACTGCCCGTGAAGGTCGTGTCGGAATCGACCGGAATCCTCCGTCTGCCCGGCGGCGTCCCGGGGGGAGAGCGCGGCGGCCATGAGAGCGAGGAGCACGCAACCGAGACGTGCGGCGGACGCGCGTTTCATGCGACAGGCACCGCGGCGCCGATGTCGGGCACGGCCTCGCGATAGCCCAGGTAGGTCATCACGAGGATGTAGACGATCATCGCGATCCACAGGTAGTTCAGATAATCGAACGCGGGGTGCGCCGTCCGGCCGGCGCGGCGGCGATCTATGAAGGGCACGAGGATCAGCACCAGCGCGGCGAGTCCGAACCCGACGATACCGATCACCTCACCTTCGATTCCGAGGATGTGGGCCGGCAGGTACTTCAGGGTCTGGAACATGAACATGAAGTACCACTCGGGCTTGATGCCGGCGGGCGCCGGTGCGAAGGGATCGGCCTTGAGCCCCAGTTCGGCCGGGAAGTAGGCCGCCAGCGCGGCGACGATCGCCAGCGCGCCCAGCCAGCCGACGAGATCCCGCAGCAGGAAATGGGGCACGAAGGGCAGCGAACCACGCGAGCCCCCGCTGCGCTCCACCGCGGGTGGCGTGCTCATCCCATGCTTCTGGACCAGGTAGATGTGCGCGGTCAGCAGGGCGACGATGACGGTTGGAAGGACGGCCGCGTGAAAGGCGTAGAAACGTGTCAGCGTCGCGCCGCTCACGTTCTCGCCGCCACGCAGAAGCCGGAGCATGCCCTCCCCGACGACGGGAACGACCCCGACGATCTGCGTCCCGACCCGGGTCGCGAAGTAGGCGAGCTGGTTCCAGGGAAGCAGATATCCGGTGAAGCCGAAGCCGAGACTGACCACGAGAAGCGCCCCGCCCGTGACCCACGTGAGCTCGCGTGGTGCACGATAAGCCCGCAGGAGGAGCACGCTGAACATGTGGATGAACAGGGTAGCGATCATCAGGTTGGCCGCCCAGTGGTGAATCGATCGGATGAGCCAGCCGAACTTGACGTCCGTCATTATGAAACGGATCGATTCGTACGCCTCCGAAGCGCTGGGGCGGTAGTAGAACAACAGCAGGATCCCGGTACCGACCTGAACGGCGAACAGGAAGAGCGTCATTCCCCCGAGGTAGTACCATATCGTGTGACGGTGGACGGGGACTTCCTTCTTCCGCGCCAGACGCTCGAAGGTCGCCAACCCGAGGCGGTCGTCGAACCAGCGCCAGAGCTGCCCGCGCTCGGCCGGGGACATCACGCTTCCTTGCTCACGATGATCTTGTCGCCCTGCTCGACGACGTTGAACTGCGGCAGCGGACGGGGTGGCGGTCCCTCGATGTTCGTCCCGTTGAGGTCGTAGTGTCCGTTGTGGCAGGCGCACCAGATGTGGCGCAGGTCCTCGCGGTACTGGACGATACAGTCGAGGTGGGTGCACTGGCCGTCGAAGGCTCGCAGCTCCCCTTGCGGCGTGCGGAGGATGATCCCCGGGCGCGAACCGAAGCGGAAGATCTGTCCGCTGTTGGGGGGGATCTCCCGCGGGGCCAGCGGCAGCGTCACTTTCGACGCCGTCGATTCCTCGACCTCCGGCGGGACGAGGAAGCGCACGATTGGATACAGGACGGCCACGCATAGCGCCCCCGCTCCCGTACCGAGCATCCAGTTCAGGAAACGCCGGCGGAACATCACTTCTTCGCCCCGCTCCCCCGATTCGGACGGCCGTTGACCCTGAACGTTCATGGAGATCCCAGTTCGCGAATCTTGATCAGGAGACCGACGATCAATATCAAGATCACGAGGGCGGATGCTGCGAGCCCGGTCCGACGCACTTTGAGCTCCTCGAACGCAGACACCCCGGCAGCGTAGCTATCGCCCGCCGTCTCGAGACCCTCGTCGATCTTCGCCCGCATCGAATCGATGCTCACGCTGTGCATGATCGCACGGGCGCTGACGATCGCGTTTTGCGCCTGCGTGAGCTGGAAGAGCGGCTGGTCGACCGGCATCCCTGCATGCTCGGCGGCGCTGAGTATGGAATCCGCGCGAGTCCGCGCCTCGTTCAGCGAATCGACGAGAGCCAGCATCTCGGCCGCGGCCCGTCCCCCCTCGTCCGCGTCGGTATGGCACCCGGCGGCCGCGCAGGTGCTGCGCTCCCCGAGACCCAGCAACTCGTCGTCGGCCTGCTGGATCGCGTGGTTTCCATGACAGGTAGCACAACCCGGTCGATCGATGCCGTTGAAGGCGGCGTCGTGAGGACCCGCGGCGAAGTATTCGCCGATCTGGAAATGGCACTCCCCGCAGACTCGACCGACCGACGAATGTCCCGGGGGAACGGCTCCATGATTGCCGTGGCAGTCGTTGCAGACCGGCGCGGAGAGATCCCCCTTGTCCTGCAAAACCGACCAGTGGATGCTCGTCTTGTACTCGCGCAGCTGGTCCGTTGGAATGTCGTAGTGCGACATCCGTTCCTCGTCGGCGTGACACGCACCGCACGTCTCCGGGACGTTCGCAGCGTATACGGGCGAGGTGACGCTGCTCGGCCTCTCGATCCCATGTGTCCCGTGACAGTCGACGCAGGTCGCAACCCGGGGATCTCCCTCGACGAGGAGCTCACCGTGGCGGGACGTATAGTACGTTTCGACCTGGTCGATCCGGATGTCGGGATCGTAGCGCCGCATGAACTCCTGGTTGGAATGACAGCGGCCGCACATACCGGGGATGCGAGCCCGCGACGGCCGCGCGGAAAGACCTCGATGCGCCGTGGTTTCGTCGGGTGCCACGGCGTCGCCACCATGACAACCGGTGCAGGTGAGCCCCACGTCGAGGTGCACATCCGCCGACCACCGGACTGCCGGTTCGGACAATTCGGGCGTCTCGAGATTCCGGTGACAGGCCAGGCACTCGTCGACCGTGTGCGGTTGGGCCAGCAGGAGTCCCGGCACGGATAGCCACGCGCCCACCGCCGCCGCCAGGACACGTCCGGCCCGCAAGCCATCCGAAGCCCTGGCCTTGGCCGGCTTCCGGAGCACATGCAGCGACGCGACACGGAGCACCGGGACCACACCTCCGTCGCAGGCTTCAGATCAGGCCGGAAAGGACCCGGCACGAGCCTTCCAGGCTCGTGGCGCCAACTTGTTCTGAAGCGGAATGATCGAAGCCGGGCCGCCGAGCGCGACCCGGCTTCGCGAGACTACTTGCTGATCTCCTGCATCCGCCGATCGATCTCGGTGGCACTCATGACCGCGGCGAGCCCGTATTCGTCCTGCACCGCCTTTATGCTTCCGAGCAGCAGCGCCTCCGTAAGGAACGGATTGTGGACCGCCGAGCTTCGAATCTCCGCGAGGTTCTGATTGAACAACGCTCCCTCCGCCACGGTCAGCACGTCGTCCGCCGGGTCGAGCTCCGTATCCGGTACCTGCGCGAGCAGCGCCGCCAGCTGCGCTACCCGATCGTCGATGCGTTCCGTGGCGGCCAGGTAGGCCGTGAGGGCCGATGTCTCGTCCCCGTGGCACTCGACGCAGGCGTCGAAGGAGCGTTCCGTGATGTCACACGTGCCGTTGGAGATGGGCCGTCCCTGTTCGTCCAGACAGGGGATCGGTTCGAACAGGTGCCCGTGCGACTCGAGCACGAAATCGCCGGTGACCGGATCGGTAATCTCGCGTGCGTGCACGTGGCAGGTGGCGCACAGCTTCTCGTTCTGCGCCGATCCGTGCGTGCCGCGGACGATGTTCGTGTCGAAGTTCGGGGGGATCCAGCCGACGCCTTCGCCGAGCAGGAGTGGACCCTGCGGCGAGTGCGGCTCGAGTCCGTGATCACTCTCGACTTCCGGAACGGCTCGCCTGTGGTGGCACTTCATGCACAGGTTCTCTTCGATGCTCGCCACGTCGATCGGGAACCGGAGCTGGTGTTCATTCGTGGCGTTGCTATGCGGGTCGTGACATACGACGCACACGATCGGCAGGTTCTCGGCTTCGTCCTTTTCGATGTAGTCGGTATTGACCCCGAAGATCTGAAGCACCCGCCGGCCTTCGTGACAATCCTGGCAACCTTCCCGTCCCCGGGGGAATTCCGACCCTTCGAACCCGTGCCGAGAATTCGCCCAGTCCTCCACGAATCCGTGGTGGGAACCCTGATGGCACTCTCCGCAGCCGCTCGTCAGGTCCACGTCGACCTTTATGGAGGCGAGGGGCTGGTACGCCTCGGGATTCGAGAGATGGCCAGAACCCGGACCATGGCAGCTCTCGCACTGGACATCGTGGTAACGCGGGTCGCCGGTCGCCACCCAGCCCGCATCACCCTCGGCCGCATTACCGTTTTCGCTGACCGTGTGGCAGGCCTCGCACAATTCCTGGGCATGGGAATTCGCCTGGAGCGTGGCCCAGGCGTCCGCGTGGTGGGTACCCTCCCACTCGCTCTGTGTCCCGATGTGGCAGTTTCCGCACACCGGGAACTTCTCGGCCTCCGCGTCCTCCGTTCCGTAGCCGAGGAAACCGGAGGCACCTGCGGGAGGATCGTCGAACAGCGGTCGGTCGACGAAGACGGTCTCGGTGTCGGTACAGGCGAAGAGGGCGAGGGTGGCGAGGGAGAAGAGTACAGCGAGTGAACGGTGGGTGGTCGATTCGTGCATGAGAACATCCTCCACCATAGGGATGCCGCTCTCCCGGGTGCGGATGCGGGGCCGCGTGGAAGCCGGGGCGAAAGAGCTTCGCCGAAACTCGTTGAGCTGAATGGACTACCCCGAATAGCAACTTATCGCGACCGGGGTTTTGGGGCAATCGCCGGCTGTAACGCCCCGTTCACACCCCGCGAGCGGCCGGGTCCCAGACGAACTTGTGGAGCTGCAGCTGGAGACGCACCGGAAGGCCGTCCGCGAGGATCCACTCCGCCAGTGCGCGCCGGTCCATTCCCTCGAATTCGGGGGAGAAATGCACCACGAAACGGTCGAGACCGCGGCGCTCGATCTGCCCTTTCGCCCAGTCGTAGTCCGCCCGGTCCGCGATCACGAACTTCAGCTCGTCGCGGTCGGGATCGAGTCGCTCGAGGTTCGACCAGTCGTTCGCCTCGACCTCGCCGCTGCCCGGGCACTTGAAGTCGACGATCTTCACCACCTCCGCCGGCACGCGGTCCACGGGCACGCTGCCGCTCGTCTCGCACAGAACCGTGTAGCCGCGCTCGAGGAGAGCGGCGGCCAGCTCCCCGACGTCCTTCTGCAGGAGCGGCTCCCCGCCCGTGAGCTCGACCAGCCGACAGCCCGGTCCGAGCCGCTCGATCTCGGCGAGGATCTCCGCGACGCTCATGTCGCGGCCGCCGTGAAACGAGTACTCGGTGTCGCACCATACGCAGCGCAGGTTACACCCCGTCGAGCGCACGAAGACGCACGGGCGGCCGGCGTAGGAAGACTCGCCCTGGATCGAATGGAAGATCTCCGTCACGCGCATCGCCGGCTCCCGTCTCTCCTCAGAACAACCCGCCGAGGCGGGCCGGTACCGAGGGAGCCGCCGGCGTGGGCGCCGGCGACAGATGCTCGACCAGATAGGTCGTGATCCGGTCGAACAGGTGGACGCGGGTGCCGCGCCCGGCGATCGAGTGGGTACGGTACGGATACAAGGCCATGTCGAAGGGCCGGCCCGCGTCGACCAGGGCGTCGACCATCGCCGTCGTGTTCTGCGGGTGCACGTTGTCGTCCGCCGTGCCGTGCACGATCAGCAGGTCCGACCGAAGCCGCCCCGCCTGCGCGACGGCCGAACCCTCCCGGTAGCCGTCGGGGTTCTCGGACGGCGTGCGCATGTACCGCTCGGTGTACGCCGTGTCGTAGTACTTCCAATCGGTGACCGGCGCGACCGCGACGGCCGCGGCGATCGCCCCGTCCGACGCCAGCGCGGTCATCAGCGACAGGTAGCCGCCGTAGCTCCACCCCCAGATGCCCAGGTGCCGCGCATCCACCCAGGGCTCGTCGCCGAGCTCGCGGGCGGCGGCGACCTGGTCGGCCGACTCGAGCTGTCCGAGCCGCAGGTACACCTGGTGGGCGAAGGCGCGGCCCCGGCGGCCCGTGCCGCGGTTGTCGATGCTCGCCACCAGGATGCCGCGACCGACCAGCATCTGGTGCCAGAGGTAGCGGGCGCCGTCCCAGCCGTCGGTGACCGTCTGCGAGTTCGGCCCGCCGTATACATAGAGCATCAGCGGGTAGGCGCGGGTGGGATCGAAGCTGCGCGGCTTCATGATCCACGCGTTCAGGCGCGTTCCGTCCGCGGCGCGCACGTCGATGAACTCGGGCTCGCGCAGGTCGAGCGCGGCCAGGCGGGCGGCGAGCCCGGCGTTGTCCTCCACCGTACGGACCAGCGCGCCCGAACGGTCGCGCAGGCTGACCACGGGGGGCGAAGCGATCGTCGAGGCGGTCTCGAGGAAGAGCCCGCAGTCGGAGCTGAACGAGGCCGACCGCATGCCCCGGCCGCCGACGAGGAGCCGCGAGTCGCCATCCGCGTCGAGATCCGTCGACATGATCGCCCGCGTCATCGGGCTCTCGGCGGAGGAGACGTAATACACGACGCCGGCGACGGTATCGACACCCGCGACGTCCGTCACGTCCCACTCGCCCCGCGTCACCTGTCGCCGGAGACGTCCGTCGCGGCCATACAGGTAGAGATGGCGGTATCCGTCGCGGTCGCTCGGCCACAGGAACGAATCGCGGCCGGCCAGCCACCACACGTCGCGTCCCCCGTCGACCCAGGTGTCGGACGCCTCGGAGAACAGCATGCGGGTGGCGCCGGTCGCCACCGCGCCGCTCAACAGCTCGAGCTCGTCCTGCCTGCGGTTGATGCGCTGGATCAGCACTTCGTCGGAGGTCGCCGCCCACTCCATCCACGGGAGGTACGCGTCGTCGCCGGCCTCGACGTCGAACCAGGTGACCCGGCCGCTCGCCAGCTCCACCGTGCCGACCCGCACCCTGGAGTTGGAGGTCCCGGCCTTCGGGTAACGAATCGTGTGCTCGGTCGGATAGAGCGTGGACGGATCGTAGAGATCGAACGCGCCGACCGGCTCGGTGTCGAACTGCCAGAAGGCGATCCGCTTTCCGTCGGGACTCCACCGGAACGCGTCCCGCAGGCCGAGCTCCTCCTCGTACAGCCAGTCCGAGGTGCCGTTGGTGACGAGGCCGCCTCCGTCGCGCGTGAGCGGACGCTCGATGCCCGACGTGAGGTCGAACAGGTACAGGTCTCCGTCGCGGGCATAGGCCACGCGCTCGCCGTCCGGCGAGAACTTCGCGAACATCTGGCGGCCCGGAGACGGCCCGACCGGCACCAGCCGCCGGGTCGGAAGGTCGAACACGTAGTACGAGCCGCGCGTCTTTTCGCGCCACACCTGCTCCGCGTCGGCGAAGATCAGCACGCGGTCGCCGTCGGCCGAAAAGGCGATGGACTCGATGGCGGGAGGACTCGGGCGGCCCGCGGTTCGGAGATCCGCGTCGGAGATCAGCTTCACGCTGTCTCCCGAAGCGGCCTCGACCCGCCAGACCTCCATCACCCCGCTCGCGTCGGGCTCCAGGCGAGCGAACGCCGGGGCCGCCGGGAGCCAGGTGACGGGATAGGACCGTGCCACGAAGGCGTCGGAGCCCCAGATGCTCTCGACGGTGAGCTCCTGGCCGGCGGCCGGCCGCGCTCCGCTCAGCAGGAGCGCGGCGCCACACGCGCCGCCGGCCAGGACCGCCGGAGCCCAGCGGCCCCGGGAAGCGCCGCGTCCGCGGATCCGACGCGCCATCAGAGAACGAGCAGCGACCGCACGGCTCCGAGGCCGTACATGATCTGGTGCCAGTGGTCGTCGTTCAGGTGGCCGTGCAGCAGATGTCCCTGGGCGGTTCCGGCGAGGACGGCCGATTCGTTGCGCGGATTGCCCGCGAGCGCCGTCACGGGGCTGGTGTCCCTCGTGCCGTGCTCCTCGAGCGGGGACCAGTTCCGCCCGGAGTCGAGGCTCGCCCAGAGCTGCGCGCCCGATTTCGTGCCGCGTTTGCCCCACGTGGAGGGCGGTCCGCCCGCCGTGCCGAGCAGGAACAGCGATTCGGCCGGACCCGTGACCGGCGTCGAGGCCAGCGAGAAGAAGCGGAGACAGTAACGATCGCCGAGCTCGCCGGGCAGCGGGCGCCAGTCGGCGCCGCGGTCGAGGCTCACGTACAGCCCTCCGCCGGTCGCCGCGTACACCCGGCTGCCGTCGCGCGGGTCGACCATGATGTCGTGGATGTCGTCGAACAGGCCCTCGTTGACGCCTTCCCAGGAGGCGCCCGCGTCGTCGCTGCGGTAGGCGCCGCCGATTTCGACGCCGACGTAGAGCCGGGCCGCATCGTGCGGATCGAGCGCGATCGTCGCCACGTGGGCCGCGCGCCCCCCATAGTCGGACCAGTCTTCGTCGGCGCCGAGCGCCGCGAAGGTTTCGAACTCCGCCCAGGTGGCGCCGCCGTCCCGCGACGCGTGCAGGCCGGTCGGCTCGGTGCCCGCGACGACCGTCCCGGAGGGAGCGGCCGCGAGCGCCGTGATCCGGCCGCCGTTCAGCCGATCCGCGAGGAGCGTCCACGCCACTCCGTCGTCGCTCCGGAACAGGCCCAGCTCCGGCACCGCCGCCAGGATCGCTCCGTCCCGCGCGGGCACGAGAGCGGCGACTTCCTCGCCCTCGAACGCGCGGTCTTCCACCGCCCCCGTCTTCTCGCCCTCGAGCCAGCGGACGAGATGGAGGCCGTCCTCGCTCCCTACCAGTATGCGCATGACTACCCGTGTCGTTGAATTCCCGGTCCGTGCGCCCCTCCGGCGGCAGCCGGACGGAACGCGAAAAGCGCCCGGGTCCGCAGGAGCGCGACCCGGGCTGAGCCTGCAAAACTCGCGACAATCACGCATCGTGGCAAGCTTTACCCCCACCCCGAATTCGCTTGACACAACCCCGGCTCGGGGTACTTTGCCGCTCCTTTCGTACGGGAAATGAGCTGACGAGGACGGATGCCGCTGGTCGATCTTCAGAACGTCGTGAAGCACTTCGGGGACGTGCGCGCCGTCGACGGCGTTTCGTTCTCCATCGGCCGGGGCGAGGTGGTCGGCTTCCTGGGACCGAACGGCGCCGGGAAGACGACGACGATGCGGTTGATCACCCAGGCGCTCGAGGCGGACGAAGGACGGATCGAGATCGACGGCATGCCGGTGTCCGCCGCGCCGCTCGAGGCGAGGCGGCGGATCGGCTACTTGCCGGAGACGAACCCGCTCTACACCGACATGCTGGTGAGCGAGTTCCTCGAGTTCGTCGGCCGGCTCCGGGGCATTCCCTTCGACGAGATGACGCGGCGCATCGACCGCGCGGTAGAGCAGACCGGCATCGGCGAGATGTACCACCGCCCGATCGCCCACCTGTCCAAGGGGTACCGGCAGCGCACCGGCCTGGCGCAGGCGATCCTCGCCGAGCCCGACCTCCTCATCCTCGACGAGCCGACCGAGGGACTCGACCCCAATCAGCGGGCCGAAATCCGGCGGCTGATCACCGACCTCGGCGCCGAGCGGACCGTCCTGCTCAGCACGCACGTGATGCAGGAGGTGCAGGCGACCTGCGACCGCCTGCTCATCATCCACCGCGGCAAGATCATCGCCGACGGCCCCGTCGAGAAGCTCCTCGCCGGCGCCGGCGTCGTCCGGGTGCGGGTGGAGATCGACGCCGCGGCGGACGAGGTGCGCGCGGCCCTCGCCGGGCTGTCCTCCGTAGCGGACGTCCAGGCGGCGGGGCGCGCCGTCGAGGCGAAGGGAAATGGTCCGACCCGGCCGCAGTTCGTGCTCGTGAGCCGGCCGCGCCAGGACCCCCGTCCCCAGGTTTCCGATCTCGTCCGTGACCGGGGCTGGACGCTGTGGGAGCTGACCCGCGAGCGCGAGGACCTCGAAGGCCTGTTCCGCGAGCTCACGGCGGAGGGCCCATGAGCCCGGAACGAATCGGCACCGTAGCGGGCCGCGAGTTCCGCAGCTACTTCGACCAGGCGACGGCGTACATCCTGCTCGTCGTCTTCCTGGCCGCGAATTTCTTCTTCTTCTTCCGCTCGGCCTTCACCACGGCGGAGGCTACGCTGCGGCCGATGTTCGACCTGATGCCGTGGCTGCTCACCTTCCTCGTGCCCGCGGTGACGATGCGCGCGATCGCGGAAGACCGGGCGTCCGGAACGATCGAGCTCGTCCTCGCCCAGCCGATCCGCGAGCTCGACTATCTGCTCGGCAAGTTCCTCGGGATCCTCGGTTTCCTGGGCGTCGGGCTGGCGGGAACGGCGGCCGCCTGGTTCGCGATCTCCGCCGGTCAGCGAGATCCCTACTTCGGGCCGGTGATCGCCCAGTACGTGGGCACCCTCCTCCTCTGCGCGGCCTTCACCGCGATCGGGCTGTGGGCCTCCGCCACGACGCGGAACCAGATCACGGCGTTCATCGTCGCCGTGGCCGTGATCTTCGTGCTGATGGCACTGACCTTCCCGATCGTGTTGATCGGCCTGCCGCCGGCGCTGGCGGCGGCGGCCCAGCAGCTCGGCGTGATGTCGCACTACGCGAACATCACGCGTGGTGTCCTCGACCTGCGCGACGTCGTCTACTTCGTCAGCCTCGTGGTCGTGTTCCTCGGGCTGGCCCACGTCGTGATCGAGCGGACGCGACGCAACCCCTCGAGCCGCGGCTTCCGCACCCTGCAGGCCGGGGTGCTGGGCCTGCTGGTGATCGCGGTGCTCGCCAACCTGCTCGGGCGCCACATCCGGGGCCGCTGGGACCTGACGCCGGGCGGCGCGTACACGCTCTCGCAGCCGACGCGGGACGTTCTGGGCAACCTCGACGACGTGGTGACGATCCGTTTCTTCGCCTCGGAGGACCTGCCGGTGCAGGCGGAGAGCGTCCGTCGCGACATCGAGGACCTGCTGGCCGACTTCCGCGCCGCCGGCGGAGGCAACGTGCGGCTCCTGCGCCGCCGTCCAGCGGACGACAACGCCGACGCGGCGGAGGCCGAAGAGGTGGGGATCCCCAGCGTCGAATTCAACACGCTGGGCCAGGGCGAGCTGCAGGTCCGGGTCGGCTATCTCGGGATCGTGCTCGAATACGCCGACGCGTCCAAGGTGATTCCGTTCGTCCGCGACGCCACCGGGCTCGAGTACAAGCTGACCAGCGACATCGTGTCGATGATTCAGCCCGACAAGCCGATCGTCGGCTTCGTGAGCGGACTCGGCGGACCGCCCCAGGATCCCGAGGGCGGGGCCGGCCCGGTCGGCATGCTCGGCTTCGCGCAGCAGATCGCGGAAGCGTACGCCATAACGACCGTGCCGCTGACCCCGGATCCGGCGGCGGCCGATTCGGCGGGAGGCGACGACGACGACGACGACGACGCGGGGCCGCCGCCCGCGGCCGGCGAGGCCGTGACGATCCCGGATTCGGTGGACGTTCTCGTCCTGGCCGGGCCCGACCTGCAGCTGTCCGCGAGCTCGGTGGCGGCGCTCGAAGCGTTTCTCGGCCGCGGCGGAAACCTGTTCCTCATGTTCCAGCAGATCACCACGAACCAGGGCCAGCAGGTCACGGTGCCCGCCGCGCATCCGCGCCTGGACTCGCTCCTCGCGCCGTACGGCGTGCAGGTCGCCGACGGCCTGCTCGTCGACGTCCGCTCGAACTCCCCGGTGACGATGGGCGGAGCCGGCGGCACGTCGGTCCAGCGCCCGTTCCCGCCCTTCCCCGTCGCGGTACCGGTTTCCGACCACCCGATCGTGGCGGGACTCAGCGGTGTCGCTCTCGCCTTCGCGAGTCCGCTCGACCTTTCGGGGGCCGACACCACGACGGTGACACCGTTGCTGGGGACGACGGAGTTCGGCGCCGTGATGCCGAGCGAGTCGCCCCTCGACCCGGCCCTGGACTGGCAGAGCCTCGTGCGGGACCTTCGCCCGCGTCCGGTGGCCGCCGCCGTCCTTCCGCGCGGCGCCGGCGCGCCCGCCACGGGTGGACGAATCGTGCTGGTCGGCGACGCCGACCTGATCACGAATCGGTTCGTCGCGCGCAGCCGGGACAATGCCGTGTTCGCCCGCAACGCCGTCGACTGGCTGGCGGCCGACGAGTCGCTGATCGGGATCCGGGCCAAGCAGCGGTCCGCGCCGCCGCTCCTCTACGACTCGACCGCGGCCCGTGACACGGCCAAGTACCTGACGCTGGTCGGGGTGCCGCTCCTATTCGTGCTGATCGGCCTCGTGCGCCTGGCGCGGCGCCGGCGCCTGGCGCGACGGCCTTGGCGCCCCGCCGACGCGGACGGGTCGTGAGCCGGAGACAACTCGCGGCGATCTTCGGCCTCGCCGCCGTGATGCTGTCCGGCTGGTTTCTCCTGCGCGGAGGGGGAGAGGGCGACCGGGTCACCGGAGGGCTGGACCTCGGCGCGCGCATCGGCTCCGACGTGGCCTACGTCCGCATCGACCGACCGGACGAGCCGACGATCGAGCTCGTCCGCCGGGCGGACGGCTGGACGGTGAACGGCTATCCGGCCCTGGACTCGCTGGTGAACGCCGCCCTCGCCGGTCTCGACACCCTGCCGGCCGGCCGACTGATCTCCCGCAGCCCCGCCAACCACGAGCGCCTGGGGCTCACCGCGGAGACCGGCGTTCGGGTGCAGGTCGGTCCGGCCGGCGATCCGGAGGCCGACTTCCTGGTCGGCAAGGAGGGGGTCGACGGCCGGTTCGTCCGGTTGCCGGGGAGCGACGATTCCTACGTGCTCCCCGCCGGGCCTCTCGACCCGCTGACCGGCGGCGTGACCGACTGGCGGGATTTCATGATCGCGCGCGTCGACACGGCCGCGCTCCGCCGCATCGAGATCCGCCGCGGAGACGAGGTCACGGCCGAGCTGGAACGGCCGGGAACCGGTACGCGCTGGACGGTAGGCGGCGCCCCGGCCGATTCGACGCTGATGCGCTCGTACATGCTGGTCCTGTCTCGGCTCGAAGCGACGGGATTCCCGGCCGATTCGTTCGTCTACGCGGCCGACTTCGAACGCCCGATGGCGACGGTGAACCTGTACTACGCGGAGGCTGGTGCGCGGGCGCCCGACGTGTCGCTGCTGTTCAGCACCGGCCTCGATCATCCCGACGTGCTGGTGCGGAGAGCCGACGATCCGATCGTCTATGCGCTCGACCGGCGGCGCGCCAACCTGCTGACGACGACCGCGGAGCGCCTGAGGGCCCGTTGAGGGCTCAGCTCTCGGCCAGCCCGCTCCCCGGACGGGTCATCGCGTCGAAGTCGATGATCTCGTCGAGCTCCTCGGGGGTGAGCAGCTCCATGTCGAGCACGACCTCGCGCAGGGTCTTGTCCTCCTTCAGCGATCGCTTGGCGATCTCGGCCGCCTTGTCGTAGCCGAGGCGGGGAGCCAGCACGGTGGCGAGGGCCGCCGTCGACTCCGCGTTCCGACGCAGCCGCTCGGGATTCGCCTCGATCCCGCTGACGCACGAGTCCGCGAACACCCGACTGCCCGATGACAGGATGCGGATCGATTCCAGCAGATTGTGGGCGATCACCGGGATCATCACGTTCAGCTCGAAGTTTCCGCGCTCCCCGCCGATCGTCACGGCGGTGTCGTTGCCGATCACCTGGGCCGCGACCTGGGTGAGCATCTCGGACATCACGGGATTCACCTTCCCGGGCATGATCGACGAACCGGGCTGCAGCTCGGGAAGCCGGATCTCGCCGAGCCCCGTGCGGGGCCCCGAAGCGAGCCAGCGGATGTCGTTGGCGATCTTCATCAGGCTGACCGCCACGACCTTGAGCATCCCGCTCGCCTCGACCGCCGCGTCGCGGGCGGACTGGGCCTCGAAGTGATCCGACGCTTCGCGGAAGGGGATCCCGGTCAGGTCGCTGATCCGCTGGGCCATTCGGGTGCCGAACTCGGGATGCGTATTGATCCCGGTGCCGACGGCCGTTCCGCCGATCGCCAGCTCCCGGAGGCTCTCGCGCGTCGCCATCATCCGGCGCATGCCGTGATCGACCTGCGCCGCGTAGCCCCGGAATTCCTGCCCGAGACGGATCGGGGTCGCGTCCTGCAGGTGGGTGCGCCCCGCCTTCGGCAGCCCGTCGAACTCTTCGGCCTTCCCCCGCAGCGCTTCGCGCAGGCGCTCGAGCGCCGGGAGGAGGTCCTCCTCGATCGCGGAGAGCGCCGCGACGTGAAGCGTGGTGGGGATCACGTCGTTGCTCGACTGCCCCATGTTCACGTGGTCGTTCGGGTGAACGGGGTCCTTCGAGCCCACCACGCCGCCGAGGATCTGAATCGCCCGGTTCGCCAGCACCTCGTTCGCGTTCATGTTCGTCGAGGTGCCCGACCCGGTCTGGAAGATGTCGAGCGGGAAGTCGTCGTCGAGTTCCCCCTCCCGCATCTCGTCCGTCGCGCGGCGGATCGCGTCGGCGCGCTCGTGGTCCAGCAGCCCCAGCGCCTCGTTCGTGTCGGCGGCGGCGCGCTTCACGGTGGCCAGGGCCCAGAGGAAACGC
>JASFRN010000030.1:0-27309 GCA_050114915.1 Gemmatimonadales bacterium
AGGTGCCCCGTGACGCTCGACTTCAGCTCCCAGCTCCACTATCTGTGGGCGTTGATGCCCGAAGTCGTCCTGTCGCTCACCGGGCTCGTCGTCCTGACGGTCGACGTGTTCCAGCGCGGGCCGTCGTCACGGGCGAGCAGTGCATGGGTTCCGGCCGCGACGCTGGTCGGACTGGTCGCGGCGGCCATCGCCACCGTCTTCCTGGCGGGCGCCGAGGGGGCCGGCCGCACGGCGATGATCGCGGTGGACGGCTTCCGCATCGCACTCACCCTGGTGATCCTCGGCGCGACGTTCGTCTCGCTGCTGTTCTCGCAGGAGACGCTCGAGCGGCGGGGTCTGTCGGTCGGCGAGTTCTACTTCCTCGTCCTCATGGCGTGCGTCGGGATGACGCTGCTCACCGCGGCCCGCGACCTCATCCTGGTGTTCGTCGCGATCGAGCTGATGTCGATCTCGGTCTACGTGCTGTGCGGATTCGATCGCGGCTCGCGGCGCTCCGCGGAGGCGGCGCTCAAGTACTTCCTCGTCGGGGCGTTCGCCAGCGGCTTCCTCCTGTATGGAATCGCCCTGATCTTCGGGGCGGTGGGGAGCACGAACCTGTCGCTCGTCGGCTCCGGCCTCGCGGCGGGGGCCGCGGAGGGCGACCTGCTCCTGCGGGCGGGCATCGCGCTCCTGGTGATCGGACTCGGCTTCAAGGTCTCGGCCGTACCGTTCCACATGTGGACGCCCGACGCCTACGAGGGAGCGCCGACCCCGGTCACCGCGTTCATGGCCGCCGGCGTGAAGGCCGCGGGCTTCGCGGTCGCGCTGCGCATCGTCGCGGTGGGCCTCGCGCCGGCCGCTGATCTCTGGCACGGCATCGTGTGGTGGCTCGCGCTGTTGACGATGATCGTCCCGAACTTGATCGCGTTGCAGGAAGACGACGTCAAGCGGATGCTCGCCTACTCGTCGGTGGCCCATGCCGGGTACCTGCTGGTCGGGCTGACGGCCGGGACGGCGCTGGGCATTTCCGCTTCGATCTTCTACCTCGGCGTATACGCCGTGATGACGGTAGGCTCGTTCGCCGTGGTCGCGGCGGTGGCGGGCGGTGGGGAACGCACCCCGCTCGAACGCTGGAAGGGGCTCGGGTGGAGCCGGCCGTGGCTCGGCCTCCTGATGGTCGTATGCCTGCTCTCGCTCGCCGGCTTCCCGCCGACCGGCGGTTTCGTCGGCAAGCTCTACATCCTGCGTGCTGCGATGGACGCCGGCGAGGTCACGCTCGGCGTGGTACTCG
Source organism: Gemmatimonadales bacterium (assembly GCA_050114915.1). GTDB lineage: Bacteria > Gemmatimonadota > Gemmatimonadetes > Palauibacterales > Palauibacteraceae > JARFPW01. Next base: position 1,271 of record JASFRN010000030.1, read on the forward strand.
TCCTCACCAGCCTGCTCTCGTACTACTACTATCTGCGGGTCGTCTGGAAGATGTACTTCGACGAGGCGCCCGAAGATGCCGCCGCTCCCGCCCCGGGTCGGGTTTTCGGGGTCGCGGGCGTGGTCGCGGTCGTCGCCTTGCTCGGCGCCGGTCTGTTCCCGGCACGGGTCGTCGACGCCACCGCCGCGGCGGGCCGCGAGGTGGCGGCGGAATCGGCGACACCGGACCGTTCCGCCGCCCCGGCGGACCAGCCGCCGACGGACCGACCGTCGACGCCACGGGCGGAATGAGCTGCCGCCCGGCCGCACGTTTCGCCCACGACCCGGATATCCGATGAACGTATCCCGCACCATCTTTCGTGAGTACGACATTCGCGGCATCGTCGGCGACGACCTGACGGCCGGGGTCGCCGAAGCCGTCGGACGTGCATACGCCACACGCTGGCGTCGCGCGACGGGGCGCACGAAGGGTCGCATCGCGGTGGGCCACGACAACCGGCCGAGCTCGCCGGAGCTCGCCGATCGGCTGTGCCGTGGTTTGAACGCGGCCGGGCTCGACGCCGTGTTGCTCGGCACGGTTCCGACTCCGACGCTCTACTACGCGACCGTCGCCCTCGAAACGGACGGTGGGATTCAGATCACGGGCTCGCACAACCCGGCCGAGTACAACGGCATCAAGATGGTCGTGGACGGCGGTTCGGTATACGGTGACGCGATCCAGGAGCTGCGCGAGCTCGTGCTGGCGGAGGACTTCGAGGCGGGGGAGGGGACGACCAGCCGCGAAGAGATCCTGGGGCGCTACGTGAAGGAGATCGGAGCGCGCGCCCACGTGGACGGGCCGGTGCACGTCGTGCTCGACTGCGGGAACGGAACGGGCAGCGTGGTCGCTCCGGAAGCCCTGCGGGCCGCCGGGATCCAGGTCACCTGCCTGTACTGCGAGTCCGACGGGACCTTCCCGAACCACCACCCGGATCCCACGGTGGACGAGAACCTCGTCGACATGATCGCGCTGGTTCGCGAGAGCGGAGCCGACCTCGGGATCGGCCTCGATGGAGACGCCGACCGGATCGGCGCCGTGGACGGAGACGGACGGATCGTGCGCGGCGACCACCTCCTGCTGCTCTACGCGCTCGACGTCCTGGAGGATCATCCGGGATCCGAGATCGTGTTCGACGTGAAGTGCTCCAAGGCGCTGCCCGAGATGATCGAGAAGGCCGGCGGCGTGCCCGTCATGTGGAAGACGGGGCACTCGCTCATCAAGGAGCGGATGAAGGCGGGTGGAGCCCCGGTGGCCGGCGAGATGAGCGGCCACATCTGCTTCGCCGATCGCTTCTACGGGTTCGACGACGCGATCTACGCGGCGGCCCGGCTCGCGCAGCTCGTGCAGGAGAGCGGTCGAAGCCTCGCGGAGCTCGCGGCCACGATCCCGAGTTACCCGTCCACGCCCGAGCTTCGGGTGGACTGCCCGGAGGACCGGAAGTTCGAGATCGTCGCGAAGATGGTCGATTGGTACCGGCGCTCGCACGAGGTGATCGACATCGACGGCGCCCGCGTGCTGTTCGACGACGGATGGGCGCTGATCCGGGCCAGCAACACGCAGCCCGTGATCGTCGTCCGCTTCGAAGCGGATACGCAGGAGGGACTCCAGCGCATTCGGGACGAGGTGGCGAACGCGTTGGCCGGAGAAGGGGTCGAGGTACCCCGCCTGGACGGCTGACGTGACCGGGCCGGCGCGCACGATCGTCGTCGCGATCGGCGGCAACGCGCTCTCGCCTTCGGGCGAGACGGCCTCGGTGCACAACCAGTTCCGCCACACGCGCGACAGCCTCGAGGTGATCGTGCCGCTGGCCGCCGCGGGCTGGCGCATCGCCATCGTTCACGGCAACGGACCCCAGGTCGGCGACGCCCTGGTGCGCAACGAGGCCGCCCGGTCGCTCGTCGACCCGCTGCCGCTCGGCGTGCTGGTGGCGGGGACGGCCGGTTGGATCGGCTACATGATCCAGCAGTCGCTGGAGAATGCGCTCGCCCGCCAGGGTTGCGAGCGTCCGGTCGTGACGCTGATCTGTCAGGCCCGGGTCGACGAGGACGACCCGGCGCTCCGGGAGCCGACGAAGTTCGTGGGCCGCTCGCTCGACGCGGAGACCGCCGCCACGTTGCGCGCCGCGGGCGTGCGGGTCGAGGAGGACGGCAACGGGAATCTACGCCGCCTCGTGCCGAGTCCGGTACCGGTGGAGATCGTCGAGTCGCGGATGGTCGCGGACCTGGTCGGACGCGGGGACATCGTCATCGCGGCCGGCGGCGGCGGCATCCCGGCCTACCGCGATCCGGAGCTGGGACTCGAGGGCATCGACGCCGTGGTCGACAAGGACCGGGCGGCGGCGATTCTGGCCCGCGAGATCGGCGCCGAGGTGTTGCTGATTCTCACGGATGTCGACGGAGTCTACGAGGGGTGGGGCACGGCGGAGGCGCGGCGGTTGGACCGCCTGACGCTCGCCGGGGCTCGAGATCTGCTCGCGGGGACGGAGCTGCGAGGCGGCGCGGGGAGCATGCGGCCGAAGGTCGAGGCGGCGGTGGAGTTCGTCGCGGCCGGCGGCCGGCGGGCGGTGATCGCGGCCCTCGAGGACGGTCCGGCGGCCGTTGACGGACGAGCCGGCACCACGATCACGAGCGGCTAGCGATGCACGCAGGGCGTATGGAAGTACCCAACGAAGAATTCAACCGAAGGTCGTCATGAACATTCACGAATATCAGGCGAAGCAGATCCTCCGGGAGCATGGGATACCCGTCCCGCCCGGAGAGGTGGCGACAACCCCCGCGGAGGCCGAAGAGCTGGCCCGCGGATACGGGGGGCGCACGGTGGTGAAGGCCCAGGTCCACGTCGGTGGCCGCGGAAAGGCGGGCGGCGTGAAGCTGGCCGCCGATCCGGCGGCGGCGCGGACAGCGGCCGAGGCGATCCTCGGCATGGACATCAAGGGACTCACCGTCCGTAAGGTGCTGGTGACTCCCGCGGCCGAGATCGCGTCGGAAGCCTACGTAGGCATCGTGCTCGACCGTGCTTCGCAGAAGGCCGTGTTCATGGTCTCCTCCGAAGGCGGGGTCGACATCGAGGAAGTGGCGGCGACGAATCCGGAGGCGATCACCCGGCTTCCGGTGGATCCGCGGTACGGCCTGCTTCCGCACCAGGCGATGGGCCTGGCGTTCGCTCTGTATGACGACTTCAAGACGGTCCGCCAGGCCGCGAAGATCATCGGACAGCTCTGGGAGGCTTACGTCGCGGCCGGCGCCACCCTGGCCGAGATCAATCCGCTGATCGTCGACGACGCGGGGAAGGTGCTGGCGATCGACGCGAAGATGAACATCGACGACAACGCGCTGTTCCGGCTCCCGGCCATCCGGGAGATGCGAGACCTCGACGCCGAGGATCCGGCGGAGACGAAAGCCCGCGACGCCGGCCTCTCCTACATCCCGCTCGACGGGAACGTGGGGTGCTGCGTGAACGGAGCCGGGCTGGCCATGGCCACGATGGACCTCGTGAAGTACTACGGCGGCGAACCGGCGAACTTCCTGGACATCGGCGGCTCGTCGAATCCCGACAAGGTCGTCGCGGCGCTCGAGATCATCACGGGCGACCCGAACGTGAAGTCGATCCTGTTCAACATCTTCGGCGGGATCACCCGTTGCGACGACGTCGCGAACGGGATCGTCGAGGCCACGAGCCGCATCGACATCGGCATCCCGATCGCCATCCGGTTGACCGGGACGAACGAAAACGAGGCGGTGCAGATTCTCGAGAAACACGGATTCAACGCGATGACCGACATGGACAAGGTCGTCGAGCGTGCGGTCGCCCTCGCCGGCGGCGGGGAGGTGGCCTGATGAGCATTCTGATCAATGAAGACACCCGACTGGTCGTACAGGGCATCACGGGCCGCGACGGTTCGTTCCACGCCCGCCAGATGATGGAGTACGACACCCGGGTCGTGGCCGGCGTCACGCCCGGCAAGGGCGGACAGACGTTCGACGATTCGGTCCCCGTGTACGACACGATGAATCGCGCCGTCCGGGAGACGGGAGCCAACACCAGCGTGATCTACGTGCCCGCCGCGTTCGCGGCCGATGCGATCTTCGAGGCGGCGGACGCCGGGATCGGGCTCATCGTCTGCATCACGGAGGGCGTCCCGGTCGGTGACATGACCCGGGTGCTGCCGTACGTGAGAGAGAAGGGCGCGCGACTCATCGGTCCGAACTGCCCCGGCCTGATCACGCCGGGCGTGTGCAAGGTCGGGATCCTCCCAGGCCAGATCGTCACGCCGGGCAAGATCGGCGTGGTGAGCCGCTCCGGAACACTCACCTACGAAGTGGTCTATCAGCTCACCCGGGCCGGACTCGGCCAGTCCACGTGCGTGGGCATCGGCGGCGATCCGCTGATCGGCACGGATTTCGTCGACTGCCTTCGGATGTTCGAGGCCGACGAAGGGACGATCGCCGTCGCGATGATGGGAGAGATCGGCGGCACGGACGAGCAGGTCGCGGCCGAGTTCGTCCGCGACGAGATGTCGAAGCCCGTCGTCGGCTTCATCGCGGGGCAGACGGCGCCGCCGGGACGGCGGATGGGCCATGCCGGGGCGATCATCTCCGGGTCCGAGGGCACGGCGAAGGAGAAGATGAAGGCGTTCGAGGACTGCGGGATCGGCGTGGCCGAGCGGCCGGCCGACTTCGTGTCGCTCATCCGGGATCGGATCTGAGCGGCGTATCGCGACACTCAGCGGAGAACCACGGAGGCACCAGGAGATGGCCAGTACCCATACATTGACGATCATCAAGCCCGACGCATTCGGGAGCGGCAAGGCGGGGAAGATCCTCGCCCACCTCGAGCAGCAGGGATTCGAGCCGGTGGCCGCGCGTATCGTGCACCTGACGCGAGCCGAAGCGGAGGCCTTCTACGCGGTGCATCGGGAGCGTCCGTTCTTCGGCTCCCTGGTCGCGTTCATGACCTCCGGACCCTGCATGCCGATGGTCTTGCGGCGCGAGGACGCCGTCGCGGAGCTGCGGCGCACGATCGGCGCCACGGATCCGGCCGAGGCGGAACCGGGCACCGTGCGGGCGCTGTATGCCGAGAGCAAGGAGCGCAACGCGATCCACGCATCCGATTCGCCGGAGAATGCCGATATCGAGGCGTCGTTCTTTTTCGCCCGTTGCGACTGGCTCGCCGCGAATTGACAGGCGACGCCACGACTGCTATGGATATGGGCTTGCCGACGCTCCCTGTTTCTCTCGACCGCCTGTACGACGGCCCGGTCGAGCTCACCGGGGAGCTGAGGTTGCGGGAGGACTGGGGCCCCGAGGGGTTCGAGCTTTCCGGTCCGCTGAGGGTTCGAGTCACGGCGGAAGCTTCGGGCGATCGCAGTGTGCGCCTGACGGGGACCCTGACGGCCCCGCTGCGAGAGACCTGCAGCCGGTGCCTGAACACGGTGGAGCGCGAGCGGGAGATCCCGATCGACCTGCGGTTCGAGCCCGACCTCGATCGCTGGGACGAAGGACCCGGACTCTACGCGCTGGATGCGAACCGGGAAGAGCTCGAGATCGGGCCGGCGCTGCGGGAGGAACTGATCCTCGCGTTGCCGGACTATCCGGTGTGCGAGTCGGATTGCCGGGGACTGTGTCCCCGCTGCGGGGCGGATCTGAACGAAGGCGAGTGCGACTGCGTGGAAGATCACGGTGATCCACGCTGGGAGTCGCTGCGGCGGCAATTAGAACAACAGGACGGATGACGATGGCGGTACCGAAGAGACGGACCTCGAAACAGCGCAAGCGGAAGCGCCGCGGCGGACACCGGGCGAACCGGTCGCCGGCCACCCAGGCCTGCCCGCGGTGCGGCGACCCGCGTCGTCCGCACCACGTGTGCCCGGGCTGTGGATACTACGGCGATGAAGAGGTAATCCGCGTGGAGGAATTCTAGGCGTCGTTTCGGGATCCCGTCCCGACGACGGCGCCGCGAGTCGGCCCCGGGGGTTCGGCGCCCGCGGACGTGGTTCACGTTCGGGCGCGCACGACCGCGGGGCCGCGGCATTTGTCGTGCGCCGTACACGTCCGTCCGCCGATCACGAGGTGACCACACCATGAGCCGACGCATCGCCGCGATGTTCCCCGGACAGGGCTCGCAGCACGTGGGTATGGGATCGGAGCTTGTCGATGCCGATCCCGCGGTGCGTGAGCTGTTCGAACAGGCCGACGAGATCCTCGGCGTGTCCCTGAGCCGGATCTGTCGCGAGGGACCGGAGGAGGAGCTCACCCGAACCGAGAACGCCCAACCGGCCATTCTCCTGCATGCCTACGCCGTGTGGCGGAGCCTGCCGGAGGAGGTGCGAAACGCCGTCGTCGTCGGAGCCGGACACTCGCTCGGCGAGTTCACGACGTGGCTGGCGGCCGGCGGGCTCTCGTTTCGCGATGCTCTCCGCACCGTGCGCCGGCGTGGCGAGCTGATGGCGGCGGCCGGGGACGAGCGCACCGGCACGATGGCCGCGATTCTCGGCCTCGAGCCGGAGGACGTCGTGCGGGTCTGCGCGCGGATCGAGTCCGGAACGGTCGTTCCGGCGAACTTCAACGCTCCGGGCCAGATCGTGATCAGCGGCGACGTCGCGGCCGTGGAGGCCGCCTGCGAGGCGTGCCTGGCCGCGGGCGCGCGCCGGGCGGTTCCGCTGAACGTGAGTGGGGCGTTTCACTCGCCGCTCATGGGGGCGGCCCGGGACGGACTGCGTGATGCGCTTTCCGACGTGGCGATTCAGGACCCGGAGTTTCCGGTCGTCGCGAACGCCTCGGCCTCCTCCGTCAGGTCAGGAGACGAAGGCCGTGCGCGGCTCGTCGAACAGTTGACCTCGCCGGTCCGCTGGGTTGAATCGATCGCGGAAATGGAGAAATGCGAGCCGGATCTATGGATCGAGCTCGGGCCCGGCGCGGTGCTCACAGGCCTCCTCCGTCGTATCGAGCGCCGGCGTCCGGTGGCGGCGGCGGGCGGGCCGGAAGACATCGAAGCCCTGGTGGAGGCGTTCCATGCAGCATGAACTCGAGGGACAGGTTGCAATCGTCACCGGTGCGTCGCGGGGGATCGGCCTCGCGATCGCCGCGGCGCTCTCGGAGGCGGGGGCGAGAGTCGCCTGCGTCTCCCGGGGGATCGACGGGGCCGAGGCCGCCGCTGCGTCCCTCGCGGGCGAGGCGAGGGGATACGCCTGCGACGTGGGCGATCCCCAGGCGTGCACCGATCTCGCGAAGGCGGTCGAGGGCGATCTCGGCCCGCCGGACATCCTCGTGAACAACGCGGGGATCACGCGCGACAACGTCCTCGTCCGGCTCAAGGACGAGGATTGGAACGACGTGCTCAACACGAACCTGCGGGGCGCGTTCAACATGACGCGGGCCGTGGCGCGCGGGATGATGAAGCGTCGCGCAGGGCGTATCATCAATATCGCCAGCGTCGTAGGCTTGACGGGGAACCGCGGGCAGGCCAACTATGCCGCGTCGAAGGCCGGCCTGGTCGGCTTCTCCAAGTCGGCCGCGCTGGAGCTGTCTTCCCGCGGCGTGCTCGTAAACGTCGTGGCTCCCGGCTTCATCGAGACGGACATGACGGCGGAGCTGGGGGAGGCCACGCAGGCCGAGCTCGCGGAGCGCATTCCGCTCGGCCGCATCGGTAGCACCGAGGACGTGGCCGGGGTCGTCCGGTTTCTCGCCGGACCGGCTTCCAGCTACATGACGGGCCAGGTGCTCGTCGTGGACGGCGGAATGGTGATGCACGGCTGAACGAACCGCGCGAGGCGTTCGCGCGGCAGCGCAAGCACCCTATCACAGGAGAGACCGAGACATGTCGGACACCGGGGACAAGGTACGCGAGATCATCGCCGACGAGCTGGGCGTCGAAATGGAAAAGGTCACCGACGACGCGGCGTTCGTCGAAGACCTCGGAGCGGACTCACTCGACACCGTGGAGCTCGTGATGCGGTTCGAAGAGGAGTTCGAGGTGGAGATTCCGGACGAAGACGCCGAGAAGATGCTGACGGTCGGCGACGCGATCCGTTATCTCGACGAGCGCGAGGACTGACGCCGATCCGCCGGGGACTGCCAGCATGAGCGAGCGGAACCGGGTCGTCGTCACGGGCATGGGCCTGCTGACGGCGGTCGGTCTCGATGTCGAGGGCACGTGGTCCGCGCTCCGCGCGGGCAGGGGCGGCGTGGCGCCGATCACCCTGTTCGACGCGACCGACCAGCCCGTGCGGTTCGCCGCGGAGGTGAAGGACTTCGATCCCGAGCGGTACATGGATCGAAAAGAGGTCAAGCGGGCGGATCGCTTTCTGCAGCTCGCGATGGCGGCCGCCGACCAGGCGATGCGCCAGGCGGGCCTCGACGACCACACCGCCGAGACGCCGTCCGATCGGATGGGGGTGATCATCGGAAGCGGCATCGGTGGCCTCACCACCCTCGAAGCTCAGCACTCGAAGCTGCTCGAACGCGGCCCGGGTCGGGTGTCCCCGTTCTTCATCCCGATGTTCATCGCGGACATGGCGCCGGGGATGATCTCGATGCGCTACGGAGCGCGCGGGCCGAATTACGCTACGGTCTCCGCCTGCGCGTCGAGCGCGCACGCGCTGGGGCTCGCGTTGCGCTCGCTGCGCAACGGTGAGGCGGACGTGATGATCTCCGGCGGAACGGAGAGCACCGTCACGCCCCTGTGCATGGCCGGCTTCGCGTCGATGAAGGCCCTGTCGGAGCGCAACGACGATCCTGCCCGGGCCTCCCGGCCGTTCGACGCGGACCGCGACGGATTCGTGCTGGGCGAGGGAGCGGCCGTGCTCGTGCTCGAGACGCTTTCGCATGCCCGGGAGCGCGGGGCCACGATTCTCGGGGAGTTCGCGGGATTCGGTCAGAGCGCGGACGCCTACCACATGACCGCGCCCGTCCCCGGCGGCGCCGGCGCGCAGCTGGCGATGCGGAATGCGCTGTCCGACGCGGGCGTCGACGTGGGGGACATCGACTACGTGAATGCTCACGGCACGTCCACGCCCGCCAACGACGCCACGGAGACGGCGGCGATCCGCGAGCTGTTCGGCGAGTACGCCGACGACCTGCTGGTGAGCTCTACGAAGTCGATGACCGGGCACACCCTCGGCGCGGCGGGCGCCATCGAGTCGGCGATCTGCCTGCTCGCGTGCCGCGACGGCATCGTGCCCCCGACGATCAACTATGAAACGCCGGACCCGGAGTGCGATCTGAACTACGCCCCGAACGAAGCTCTGACCCGCGACATCGACGTGGCCCTCTCGAACTCGTTCGGGTTCGGCGGGCACAACGTGGCGCTGGTGGTGAAGCGCTGGGAGGAAGAATGAGCCGCGTGCTGGTACTGATGGGATCCGAATCCGACCGCCCGACGATGGAGAAGGGGGTCAGGGTACTCGAGGAATACGGCGTCGAGGTCGACGTCGTGGTGAGCAGCGCTCATCGCGAGCCCACGAAGACGGCGGGCCTGGCGTCCGGCGCGGCCGATGCCGGATACGGCGTCGTGATCTGCGGTGCCGGCCTCTCGGCGGCGCTGCCCGGGGTGGTGGCCGCGCACACGCACCTGCCGGTCATCGGCGTACCGATTTCGGCGGGGACGATCGGTGGGATCGACGCGTTGCTCTCGATCGCCCAAATGCCGCCCGGCGTTCCGGTCGCCACCGTCGGCATCGACAATTCTCGGAACGCCGCACACCTCGCGCTTCGAATCCTCGGGAGGACCGGGCCGGCCGCCTGAGGCCGAGACGCCCGGCCGGTATGCGCGCAGGCACCGGCTACGACTCGCACCGCTTCACCGACGCCCGGGGCCTCGTCCTCGGCGGGGTCTCCATCCCGGATGCGCCGGGCCTGGCGGGTCACTCGGACGGCGACGCCGTCCTGCACGCCCTGTGCGACGCGCTGCTCGGGGCCGCGGCGCTGGGCAGCATCGGCGAACTGTTTCCCGATACGGACCCCGCGTGGGCCGACGCCGACTCCTCGCAGCTCCTGTCCGCCGTCGTGGACCGGCTGGGCGAGGCCGGTTACCGGGTCGTCAACGCCGACGTGACCGTGATCGCCGAACGGCCCCGCATCCAGCCGCACGCCATGCGCATGCGCGACCGGATCGCGGCCCTGTTGCGCGTGGCGCCCGATGCCGTCTCCGTCAAAGGCAAGACGAACGAGGGAATGGGCTGGGTCGGCCGGCAGGAGGGACTCGCCGTACAGGCGGTGGCCCTCGTCGACCGCGCCGCCCGATAGGGCCACCCCGTGCTGGAGCGCCTCGAGGAGCTGCTCGGGCTGGTATCGCACGTGCCGGTGGAGACCGTCTACCTGCTGATCGCAGCCGGAGCGGCCATCGAAAACGTCTTTCCCCCCGTGCCCTCCGACGTGATCGTTCTCGTGGGCGCGATTCTCGCCGACCGGGGGACGCTGCGCGCCGATTTCGTCTTCCTGTTCGCGTGGTTGGGGAACCTGATTCTCGGGCTCGGCGTCTACACGGCCGCGCGGGTCTACGGCGCAGGGCTGTTCTCCACGCGCTGGGGAAGGTGGCTCCTGCGGCCGGCCCAGCTCGAGCGGATGGCGATCTTCTACGACGAGTACGGCACGCTCACGGTGCTGGTGAGCCGCTTCTTCCCGGTGTTTCGCGTGCTGGTCCCCGCGTTCGCGGGCGTCAGCCGCCTTGGATTCTGGCGTACCGCGGTCCCGCTGGCCGCCGCGACGGCCGCCTGGTACGGAATGCTCATCGGAGCCGGCGTCCTGTTGTCACGAAACCTCCCCCGACTCGTCGAGGCGTTGCAGACGGTCAACCTTACGGCGGCCGGGATCGCCCTGGTCGTCGCGATGCTCCTGGCCGCGCTCTGGTGGCGGACGCGCCATCCGGACGTCTCGACCGACGAACCCGAACCGGCCGATCCGTCGGAGGACGGTGAAGCGGGACGGGAGGACGGCTGATGGGGAAGGAACGGGACGCACGTCCGGCGTTTCGCCTCGAAGAGTTCGCCGATTACCTGCGCTTCGAGCGCCGGGTGTCGGCCCGGACGGTGGAGGCCTACCTGCGAGACTGCGGCCGGATGGTCGATACGGCGATCGAGCTCGGACGGGCCGATCCGTCCGGGCTGTCTCTGGCGGACCTGCGGGAGCACCTGGCCCGGCTCTCCGATCGCGGCCTGGCGTCTTCGACCCTCGCCCGGTGCCGTTCCGTGCTCCGGACATATTTCCGCTTCCTGCTCGGGGAAGGACACGTCGACTCGGATCCGACCGAGGGACTCGAAGCGCCGGCCCGCGGCCGTCCGCTTCCGCACGTCCTGACCTACGAGGGCGTCGTGGCCATCCTCGAGGCGATACCGATCGAGGACGATCTCGCCAACCGCGACCGGGCGATGCTGGAGGTGCTGTACGGCAGCGGGGTCCGGATCTCCGAGCTCATCGGATTGCGGGTCCGGGACCTCCTGCTCGACGAGGGGCTCGCGGTCGTGCGCGGCAAGGGCGACAAGCAGCGCCTGGTGCCCATGGGCGGGAGTGCGGCCCGCGCGGTGCGCCGGTATCTTCGGGACACGCGGCCGGGACTGGACGTCCGGGGGGAGTCGGGCGGCGCGGTGTTCCTCAACCACCACGGCCGTCCGCTCAGCCGAACGGGGGCGTGGAAGATCGTCCGGCGCCACGTGGACGCGGCGAAGGCCGGCGGCGCTCGCCTCGGGCACGTCACCCCGCACACCTTCCGGCATACGTTCGCCACACACCTGCTCGAGAACGGCGCCGACCTCGCGGCGGTGCAGGAGATGCTGGGCCATGCCGACATATCGACGACGCAGATCTACACGCACGTCGATCGCACCTATTTGCGCGAGGAACATCGCCGCTTCCACCCCCGCGCCTGATCGCCCCGCCAATCTCGACATCGCGTGGCATACCTGCGCGGCCGGGCCGCGATGAGCCATCTGTCACGGGTGTTCCAGCTGTTGCGCAACCGGCAGACGGTGCGCGCCTTCGCCGAGCGGCCCGTGCCGCCGGCCTCCCTCGCCCGCATTCTCGACGTGGGGCGGTACGCGCCGTCGACCCGGGAGTCGCAACCCTGGCGTTTCGTCGTCGTGCAGGACGCGATGACGCGCTACAAGCTGGCCGCCGAGGCGTTCAACAATCCGCTCGTCCGCACGGCCCCCGTCATCGTCGTCGCCTGCGCACGGGTGCACTCGCTGGTCGGAGGCAACGGACGGGTGAGTCATCCGGTCGACCTCGCCGCTGCCGTGCAGAGCATGGCGCTGGCGGCGGCCGACCTCGGTCTCGCGGCGGCGTGGATCACCGGATACCGTGAGCCCGGAGTGCGTGAGGCCCTGGGGGTGCCGTCGGACGTTCCGGTCGTGGCGCTGCTGACCATCGGCTACGCGGACGGGTTCACGGGACTCGCGGAACGACGTCCGGAAGAGGATGTCGTGGCATGGGAACGCTGGGGAAAGGACACGGAGTGGTGAGTCGTCGACGAGATGGACGTCGCCCGGCCGGGGAAGGTCGCGCCTCCGGCGCGCTGCGCCGGTTGGCCGGGATGTCCTGGCTCCCGGCCGCAGCCCTGCTCGCCGCACCGCTCGTCGATTCGGGAGAGGCGCTCCGAGCACAGCAGATCCGGTTCGACGCCCGGGCCGATCGACCGGCCGAACGGCGGCTTCAGTCGTTCCTCGATCGCCGAGACTTCACCCTCCTCACGGCCGACACCGTTCTCGGACCGGACGTGCGCGTCGAGGGAGACCTGCTGATCCTCGACGCCGACGTGCGGATCGCCGGTACGGTGACGGGCGACGTCGCCGGCGTGGGCGCCGACATCTTCCTTCGGCCGGGTGCCGTGGTCGGGGGTGACCTGCTGGCGCTGGGCGGGGGATACTACTCGTCGAGCCGCGCGGAGGTGCGGGGCGAGCTGCTCTGGCGGCCGAACGACGTCTACGAGATCCGGCGCACGGAGGACCGCATCCGCATTCGGCCGCTGCGGGAGATTCCCGAGGCCCTGACGCTGCACGGTCTGTCCGGAATCCTCTTCCCGGTGTACCAGCGGGTCGACGAATGGACCCTGGGCCTCGGGGCGACGGCCCGTTACACGGGTTGGGAGTGGCAGCCGTCGCTCGAGGCCGAGCTTCGTCTCAAGACCGAACGCGGAAAGGTGGAGGGCACGATCCGCCAGGCATGGTTCCCCACGGCCGGCCTGCAGTTCGGTGCCGAGGCGGAGCGCGTGACGCGCAGCAACGAGGACTGGGTCCGGGGCGACATCGCCAACAGCCTGTCGTACTTCCTGGCCGGCGACGATTTCCGGAATTATTACGAGGCGGATCGGGTGGCGCTGTTCCTGCGCGGCACGGAGACGGCCCGCTGGGCCCCGATCGTCGAAGTGGAGTGGGAGAGAGCACGCAGCCTCGGGGCCCGGGAGCAGTTCGTGCTGTTCGGATCCGATGACAGCCCGCCCAATCCGCCGGTCGACGAGGGCGAGACGGTAGCGCTGCGGGGCGGAATCGCCCTGAATCAGCGGACGGCGCAGACGAGACTCCGGACACGGGCGGTGCTCGAGCTCGCCGACTCGACGGTGGCGGGCGACTTCAGCTACCTGTTCGGAGAAGTACGGTTCGCCTGGGAGGGGCCCGCGTTCGCGGCCCATCGCGTGGAGGCGTTCGGGCTGGTACGGGGCGATCTTTCCGGGGCGCTTCCGCGCCAGCGGTGGACCGCCGCCGGCGGCCTGGCGACCTTGCCGCGCGTGCCGCTGCTCTCCGAACGAGGCGCGCGCTTCGCGTACGGGCAGGTGACGTACCTCGTGCCGGTCGAGCGGCTGCGGTTGGGCCTCGTCGGTCCACCGCGGCTGTTCCTGCGGGCGGCCAGCGGTGCCGCATGGAACGAGGGAGAGTCGCCGAGCTTCGAGACGAATCTCAGCGCCGGCGTTCGCCTCCTGGTCTTCGAGATCGCCGTTGCCGTGGACCCGGGAGCGAGCGATCTGGACCCGGCCGTCTACGCCACGCTGCGCTTCCCGGGCGACCTCTGACCCGGCGGCGAAGCGGGCCGAATCGGTGCTTTGACACCGGCTTCCGGCGCGCACTACATTGCGGGGCGTGAACGGATCGACCCGGCGTTCCCGATCGCGCGTCAAATGACCGTCCTCTGCGTTCTTCCCGCGAGGCTCGGCAGCGAGCGCATCCCCCGTAAACCCCTGCAGCTCATCGCCGAGCGACCCTTGATCGAGTGGTCGTGGCGAGCGGCGTGCGCCGTCGCGGGGGTGGACGAAGTGGTGGTCGCCACGGACAGCGAGGAGATCGCCGCGGTGGTCGAGGCGTTCGGCGGAGCGGTCCGGCTGACGCGATCCGATCACGTCTCGGGAACCGACCGGGTGGCGGAAGTCGCGCGCGAACGCGCGGCGGACGTGATCGTGAACTTCCAGGCCGACGAACCGTTTCTGGCAGCGGAGGCCGTCCAGGCGGCCGTGGAGGCGGTGAGAGACGGTCCGCGAGAGATATCGACGCTCGCCGTCCCGATCGCGGACGAAGAAGAGTGGCGCGCACCGTCGGTCGTTAAGGTGGCCCGGGCCCGCGACGGCCGGGCCCTCTACTTCAGCCGTGCGCCGATCCCGCATCCACGGGACGGCACGGCCGAGTGGGGCGCGATGGACGGACCGTGGCTGCGGCACGTGGGGTTGTACGCGTACACGCCGGCCGCGCTGGAGCGCTGGGTGTCACTGCCGCCCTCGCCGCTCGAACAGGTAGAGCGCCTCGAGCAGTTACGGGCCCTGGAAGCGGGCCTCGACATCGACGTTTGCGTCGTCCCGGCGAGCCCGCCGGGAATCGACGTTCCGGAAGACATAGCGCGAGCCGACCGACTGCTCCGCGCCACCGACACCGCGCAGGAGAAACGGGAGACTCATGTCTGAACACGACGGCACGCGGGATACGCGCTTCATCTTCGTCACCGGCGGCGTGGTCTCGTCGCTGGGGAAGGGAATCGCGGCCGCTTCGATCGGTCGGCTGCTCGTGGAGCGTGGCCTCTCCGTGACGATCCAGAAGTTCGATCCCTACATCAACGTCGATCCGGGCACGATGTCGCCGTTCCAGCACGGCGAGGTGTATGTGACGGACGACGGCGCCGAGACCGACCTCGATCTCGGCCACTACGAGCGGTTCATCGACGAGTCACTCTCGCAGGCGAACAACGTCACGACCGGCCGGATCTACCAGAACATCATCACGAAGGAACGGCGGGGGGATTTCCTCGGCGCCACCGTGCAGGTGATCCCGCACGTCACCGACGAGATCAAGTCCTACATCCGGCGTCTCGCCGAGGGCCACGACGTCGTGATCACCGAGGTTGGGGGCACGGTCGGCGACATCGAGTCACTGCCCTTTCTGGAAGCGATCCGGCAGTTCCGGCAGGACATCGGCCGGGGACGCTCGATGATCGTGCACCTCACCCTGGT
Organism: Gemmatimonadales bacterium; assembly: GCA_050114915.1. Lineage (GTDB taxonomy): Bacteria > Gemmatimonadota > Gemmatimonadetes > Palauibacterales > Palauibacteraceae > JARFPW01. The sequence goes on from JASFRN010000030.1 coordinate 16,727, forward strand.
GCCGTACATCGCCGCGGCGGGGGAGCTGAAGACGAAGCCGACACAGCACTCGGTGCGCGAGCTCATGCAGATCGGGATCCAGCCCGACATGCTGATCTGCCGCACGGAGTGGCCGCTGGCCGACGACGTACGCCGGAAGGTGGCGCGGTTCTGCAACGTCGAGCTGCGCCACGTCATCGAGTCGCGAGACCTCGACTCGATCTACGAGGTGCCGCTGCGCTACCACGAGCAAGGCCTGGACGGGTCGATTTGTGACCTGCTCGGCCTCGACACCCCCGAGCCGAACCTGGCGGCGTGGACCTCGATCGTGGACCGGATCAAGCACCCGGCGCAGGATTCGGTGCGCATCGCGGTGGTCGGCAAGTACACGTCCCTGGTCGATTCCTACAAGTCGATCCAGGAGGCCTTGATCCACGGAGGGATCGCGCACGACTGCGGCGTCGAAATCGACTGGCTCTCCTCCGAAGCGATCGACGAAGACGCGGAGCTGCTGACGCGATACGACGGCGTGCTGATTCCCGGCGGTTTCGGAGGACGGGGAATCGCGGGCATGGTCGAGGCGGTCCGGCCGCTGCGCGAGCACGGCGTACCGTTCTTCGGGATCTGCCTGGGACTGCAATGCGCGATCATCGAATTCGCCCGCAACGTGTGCGGCTTGACCGACGCCGACTCGAGCGAATTCGCGCCCGACGCGGAGCACCGGGTGATCTCGCTGCTCGACTCCCAGCTCAAGGTCACCGACAAGGGCGGCACGATGCGGCTCGGCGCCTACCCCTGCCACCTGGCCGACGGCAGCCGCGTGCGGGAGATCTACGGGGAGGTCGAGATCTCCGAGCGCCACCGGCACCGCTACGAGGTGAACAACGCCTATCGGGAGCAGCTCGGCGACGCCGGGCTCGCGTTCTCGGGGACCTCGCCGGACGGCGGTCTCGTGGAGATCATCGAGCTGCCCGAGCATCCGTTCTTCATCGCCACGCAGTTCCACCCGGAGCTCAAATCGCGCCCGACGCGCCCGCACCCTCTGTTCGCGGCATTCGTCGGCGCGGCCCTGGCGCGCCACCGTGGGGAGGCGGCGGAGAGCGGCGAGGTGGCGGAGCGGCAGACCGCCGGCAGCCGATGACCGGCGCGGCGCCGCTGTTCGGCGGCGACCGGTTCCTGCTCGTCGCCGGACCCTGCGTTCTCGAAGACGACGAGCTCAACCTCGAGATCGCCCGTGCGGTGGCGAGCGTGGCCGAGGCGAGCGGCGTGCGGGCCGTGTTCAAGGCCTCGTTCGACAAGGCCAACCGCACCAGTCTTCGCTCGCCCCGCGGGCCCGGCCTCGAGGCGGGCGCCGCCGCTCTCGCCCGTGTGCGCGAGGCGAGCGGGCTTCCGGTCCTCACCGACGTGCACGAGTCCGGCCAGGTCGCGGAGCTCGCTCTCCACGTCGACGCCCTGCAGATCCCTGCTTTCCTCTGCCGGCAGACCGACCTGCTGCTCGCCGCCGGGGCGAGCGGACGGGCGATCAACGTCAAGAAGGGCCAGTGGATGGCGCCCGAAGAGATGGAGCACCCGGTGGCCAAGCTCCGGTCGGCGGGGGCCACCGACCTGGCGGTGACGGAACGGGGCACGGCCTTCGGCTACGGGCGCTGGATCGTCGACATGCGGAGCTTCGCGCTGATGCGCGAGGCCTGCGATGCGCGCGTTCTCTACGACGCCACCCACTCGATTCAGCTGCCCGGTGGTGGAGCCGGTGGACGCCGCAGCGGTGGCGAGCCCGAGCACATCGAACGGTTGGCGCGGGCGGCCGTGGCGGCCGGGGCCGAAGGACTGTTCGTCGAGGTCCATCCCGATCCGGCCTCCGCGCCCTCCGACGGCGCCAACATGCTGCCGCTGGAACGACTGGAGGGGCTCGTGGCCGACGTGCTGGCGATCCGCGCAGCCCGGGGCCCGGTGGAGTCGGCGTGACGACGCGGCCGAGCGTCGATCCGGAGCTTGCCCGCCGTATCCGGGTAGTCATCCTCGACGCGGATGGCGTCCTCACCGATGGCGGGATCTACGTGGCCGACGGAGAGGGTACGCCGTTCGAGGCCCGGAGATTTCACGTCCACGACGGCGTGGGAATCCTCATGCTGAGGCACGCCGGCATCGTCGTGGCCGTCGTATCGGGGAAGCTCTCGCGGGCCGTGCGCGCACGCGCCGCCGATCTGGGGCTCGAGGAGGTTCACCAGGTGGATCCCTACCACAAGCTGCCGACCGTCGAGGCGCTGCTGGAGCGCGCCGGGGCGTCATGGGACGAGACCGCCTTTCTGGCGGACGACCTGGCGGATCTCGGAGTCCTCGGTGAGGTGGGTCTCCCGGCGGCGGTACCGGACGCGGCCCCGGAAGTCCTGGCTACCGCCGCGTGGACGGGCACCAGGGCCGGCGGCTCCGGGGTCGTGCGCGAGTTCGCCGAGGCGCTCCTGCACGCGCGGGGCGAATGGACGCCCCTCGTCGAGGCGTACGTGGAGGAGTGTCGGCGGCGCTGGCGGGACGGCGACGGTGGCTGACGTTCCCGTCCCGGCGGAGGTGAGCGACGAGCGTCTCGCGGCGCGGGCCCGCGAGGTCCTGCGCATCGAGAGCGCCAGCGTCGCCGCGCTCGAGGCGCGGATCGGCGGCGAGTTCCTGGCGGCGGTACGACGGATCCACGCCCTGGAGGGCCGCCTCGTCGTCACCGGCATCGGCAAGTCGGGCGTCGTGGCCCGCAAGCTCGCCTCCACCTTTTCCTCCACGGGAACACCGGCGCTCTTTCTGCATCCCGCGGAAGGCATGCACGGGGACATCGGGATGCTGGTCCGGGGCGACGCCCTCCTCGCGATCTCGAAGAGCGGCGAGTCGCCGGAGCTGGCCGAGCTCCTGCCGGCCGTGAAACGGCTCGGGATGCCGATCATCGCGATGACCGCGGCCAGGGGCTCGCGTCTCGCCCGGGAGGCCGACCTCGTGCTGGACGTCGGGGTCGAAGTGGAAGCTTGCCCCCACGATCTGGCCCCTACGGCGAGCAGCACTGCCGCTCTCGCGATGGGAGACGCGCTGGCGATGGCGCTCGTCGAGTTGCGACAGTTCAGCGCCGAAGATTTCGCCCGTCTGCATCCGGGTGGCGAGCTGGGACGGCGGCTCACGTGGCGGGTGCGTGACGTGATGGTCACCGGGCCCGACGTGGTGCCCCGCCTCGGTCCGGACGACGGCCTGGCGGCCGCTACGCACGAGATCGCCCACAAGCGGGGCACGGTCCCCGTGGTCGACGGCGAGGGCCGACTCGTCGGAGTCGTCACGGCCGGAGACCTGACCCGGTACGCCGCCGACCACCCCGATTTCATGGAACACGAGGTGGCCGAGATCATGAACCGGGAGCCTCATACGGTGGAGGCCGAGGTCATGGCCACCGAGGCCCTGGGAAGGCTTCGACACCACGGCATCATGGCCCTGCCCGTGGTCGATGCAGACCGGAAGCTGCTGGGCCTCGTTCACCTGCACGATCTCCTCCGGGCGGGGTTCGGATGAACGGGGCCTCGACGTCGGCATCGGGCCTCGGCCTGCCGGGCCTTCTCCGTGCAGCCGCATGCGGGCTGTCCCTCCTGTTCGGGGCCTGCTCCGACCAGGCCGCCTCCACGCAGGCCGAACCGTCGATCTTCGACGGCGGGGCGGACCAGGTGATGGTGGGAGTGGAGCAGTACCTGACCCGCGACGGCGTGCGCCGGGGCGTCCTGCAGGCGGACACCGCGCTCACGTTCGAGGACGCGTCCGAGATTCAATTGCGCCAGCTCGAGATCCGCTTCTTCGACGAGGCGGGCGAGGACCGGGGCGTGCTCACCTCCGAATCCGGGGTGTACGATCTCGCGACGGGGGACATGACCGTGCGGGGCGACGTCGACCTGCGCGGTGGCCTCGCGGCGGGCCCGCCGTCGCGACTCCAGACCGATTCGTTGACGTACACGGCCGCGGCCGACGAGCTGCGCGCGCCGGGCGCGTGGACGCTGACACGCCCGGACGGAACCACCGAGCGAGGCAGGGGACTGGTGACCGATCCGGGGCTGCGGAGAATCTCCAGCGAGGACTACAGCGTCACCACTCCGGACGTCGAGGTGCCGCAGTGACGCCTCGGACGGCGCGTCTCCTCGTGGCCTGGGCCGGGCTGCCGCTCGTCGCGCTGGCGCCCCGGTCGGCCACCGGCCAGGAGCGTTGCGACCTGCGGATCAACGCGGCGCGGCGGACTACCGTCGAGGCGCCGGGGGCCGCGGCGCAGGGGGGGAGGGCCTACACCACGCATCTCGGTGGCGGCACGGTGACCCTGCGCTGCGGGGGCGCCGTGATGACGGGGGACAGCGCCGTGTACTACGAGAGCGACGAACGGGCCGAGATGATCGGCCGGGTGTCGTATCGCGACACCACGCGAACCCTGTCCGCGAACCGACTCACGTACTACGAGCCCAGCGGCCAGATAGTCGCGCAGGGCGACGTGGAGCTCTTTCGTCTGGCCAACCGCTTCCGATTGCGCAGTCCCCGGGCCAGCTTCTACCGCGCCGGGTCGGGGGGTGGGCGCACGCTCGCGACCGGGCGCCCCCACATGACGATGCCGCCCGGCGACGGTGGCGAGCCCATCGAGGTGGACGCGGACGAGGCGGAGTTCGTCGGCGACACTCTGTCGATCGGCCGGGGCGACGTGGTGATTCGGCGGAGCGATTTCGACGCCACCGCCGACAGCGCCGTGTTTCACCCGGCGCTCGGCCGCCTGTACGGGCGGCCGGTCGTCACGGCACGCACGATGCGCCTGGAAGGCGACAGCCTGCACGCCGGCTTCTCCGGCGGGGCGCTCGACAGGCTGCACGCGTTCGGCTCCGCCCGGGGCGAGGGCGAGACGGTCGAGCTGGAGGCGGACGAGATCGTCGTGCAGTGGGAGGGAGACGACGTGCACCGCATCGAAGCTTTCGGCGACGGGCGTTCGCTCGCGGCGGCCACGGAGTTCTTGATCGCCGGCGACTCGCTCGACGTGGCGTTCACGGCGGGCGATCCGGACTCCGTGACCGCCGTGGGGACGGCTCGCACCTTTCAGCTCGCGCAGGGTCGCGACACGACGGCCGCGCTGGTGGAGCCCGAACCGCAGCTTTCAGATTCTTCGAGCTGGATCGCGGGAGACAGCATCCGCGGCTGGCTGGAGGCGGGCGCTGCCGGCCCGGGCGCGGAGGCGGGCGTTGCCGGCAGCCCGCGTACCCGTATACGTCGGTTGCTCGCCTCGGGAAACGCCCGCTCCTACTTCTCCGCGGTGCGTGACAGCGCACGGAGCGCCCGCCCGTCGCGCAACTACATCGTCGGATCGTCGATCGACATCACCTTCTCACGGGGAGACCCGGAGTCGGTGGTCGCCAAGCAGGCGATCGGGGTCTACCTGGAGCCGACGGACCGGCCGCGCCCGAACAGCGCGGCCTCCGCCCCCGCGGGCGCCGGATCGCTTCCCGGGAGGCGGCCATGAGTATCCTGCGCGCCGAAGGACTGGTGAAGAGCTTCGGGAAGCGCCGCGTGGTCGACGGCGTCGATCTCGAGGTGCGCCAGGGCGAGATCGTCGGCTTGCTCGGCCCTAACGGAGCGGGGAAGACGACGACGTTCTACATGATCGTCGGTCTGCTCGAGGCCGACGAGGGAAGCGTGCACCTGGACGACCGCGATCTCACGAAGGTCCCGATGTACGAGCGCGCCCGAGCGGGGATCGGCTACCTGTCCCAGGAGCCGTCGATCTTCCGGAAGCTGACGGTGGAGCAGAACGTCATGGCGATCCTCGAGACCCTGGACCTCGGGAAAGAAGAACGGAGGGAGCGGCTCGAGGAGCTGCTGGGTGAGCTGTCGATCGGTCACCTGCGAAAGAACGTCGCGTACTCGCTGTCGGGCGGCGAGCGCCGGCGGCTCGAGATCACGCGGGCGCTCGCGACCCGACCCAAGTTCATGCTCCTCGACGAGCCGTTCGCCGGCGTCGATCCGATCGCCGTGGACGACATCCAGCGGATCGTCGCCGAGCTGCGTGAGCGTGGTCTCGGCGTATTGATCACCGACCACAATGTGCGAGAGACCCTGCAGATCACCGACCGCGCCTACCTGATGTTCAACGGAAAAATCCACATCGAAGGCCCCGCCGACCGTCTCGTGGAGGACCCGGAAGCCCGTAAACTCTACCTTGGCATGGACTTCCGGCTCTAGGCCCTCGCCATCCGGCACGTTTCTAGCAATGAATGTGCCACGCCCTCGCACGGCAGGCCCCGAGGGCCGTATATTTCACCCAGTTCGTCGGATTTCGCGCACCCCGAGACACGAATGACGGTCGGATATGAGTGAGCTGAGACGCGGGCTCGGACAGAGCCTCGGCATGAAGCAGGAGACGAAGATCAATCCACGCCTCTACCAGGCGATGGACCTGCTCTACATGCCCCTGATGGACCTTCAGCAGCACCTGAAGCAGGAGCTGCTCGTGAACCCCTTCCTCGAGCTCACGGAGCCGGCCGACGAGCTGCCGGAGGAGCAGAAGGACGAGGTCGAGGAGGAAGAGGACGAGATCGACTGGGAAGAGATCCTTCTCAACGGTTTCGACGCGGGCGGCCGCCGCCAGCAGTATGGTGGCAGCGACGACCGCACGTTCATGCCGACGCCCGCGGCCCCGCCCGACCTGTGGGACCACCTGCGCGAGCAGTTGAACCTCCTGAAGCTCGAGCCGCGCGATCATTATCTGGGCGAGGAGATCATCGGCAACGTCGACCGCGAGGGCTTCCTCACCTGCGACCTCGAGGAAGCCGTGGAGGCGCTGAACAGCCACCTCGAGGACGATCAGCCGGAGATCTGGGAAGAAATCGACCCGTACACCCTGGACGACGCGGAGCGGATGCTGCGCGTGATCCAGAAGTTCTCGCCGAGCGGCGTCGCGGCCCGCGATCTCCAGGAAACCCTGCTCATCCAGTTGCAGGAGCGCGACGAGACGGACGGGCTCCCGTACCGGCTCGTGCGGGACCACTTCGACCAGCTGGTCAGTCACCGGTGGAGCGAGCTGTCGAAGGAGCACGGGATCTCGGCCAAGGAGGTCCAGGACGCGGCGGACGAAATCGCGAAGCTCGACCCGAAGCCGGGCCTCAAGTACGCGGACATGAGCGACAATTACGTCACGCCCGACCTCATCGTCGACAAGATCGACGGAGAGTACTACGTGTTCCACAACGACTCGTCGCTGCCGCGGCTGAAGCTGTCGCGCGCCTACCGCGAAGTCGCCCGCGACAAGAACAAGTTCAAGGGCGACAACAAGGCATTCATCGCCAAGAAGCTCAACAGCGCCCAGTGGATGATCCAGGCGATCGAGCAGCGCCGCCAGACGATGCTCAAGGTGATGAACTTCATCGTCGACCGGCAGCGTGAGTTCTTCGAAAAGGGTGTCGAGCACCTGCGCCCGCTGACCCTGCGCGAAGTGGCCGAGCACATCGACATGCACGAGTCGACGGTCTCCCGGGTGACGAACGACAAGTACGCCCAGACCCCGCGCGGTGTGCTGCATCTGAAGTACTTCTTCTCCAGCGGATTGTCGACGGACTACGGCGAGGACGTCTCGGCCCGTGGCATCCGCGCGCGGATCGAGAAGCTCGTCGCCGACGAGGATCCGCAGAAGCCGCTGACCGACCAGGCGATCGTCGATCGATTGAAGGCGGAGGGGGTGCAGATCGCGCGGCGGACGGTCGCCAAGTACCGAGACCAGCTCGGCATACTGTCCGCCCGGATGCGCAAGCGCGTATGACCGCGGCGGACGGCGCCGGCCCGTCCCGTGCCCCGCAACCCGCCCCCGCCGCTCCGCGGGAGGCGGCATCGCCACTCGCTCGACCGTCCGCCGCCCGCCCCGAGTTCGCGGTGATCGTGCCCGCTTTCGACGAGGCCGACAACATGCCCGATCTGTTCGCGGAGCTCGCGGACACGTTCCAGCGGCACGGCCTCGACGGTGAGATCGTCCTCGTCGACGACGGGTCGAACGACGATACGGCGGGCGCCGCCCGGCGGGCGGCCGACGCCGCGAGCATGTCCCGGGTGAAGATCCTCCGGCATCGCGCGAATCGCGGTAAGACGTCAGCGATCGTGACGGCCGCGCGCGCCACCGAAGCGCCGGTGCTCGTCCTGTTCGACGCCGACCTGCAGCACGCCACCGACGAGATCCCGCGATTCCTCGACGCGATCGCAGCCGGGAACGACGTCGTGACCGGGCGGAAGATCGGCCGCTACCCGAAGCGCTTCGTGTCGTCGATCTACAACGGGCTGTCGCGGTGGATCTTCCGGGTCCCCGTGCACGACCTGAATTCGATGAAGGCCTTCCGCCGCGAGGTGCTGACCGACCTGCGGCTCCGCGAGGACTGGCACCGTTACCTCGTCGTGCTGGCGCACGCCAACGGCTATCGGATCGGCGAGATCGACATCGAGCTGCACGAACGACGACACGGCGAGTCCAAGTACCGCGGCAGCGGCCGCATCCTGGTCGGCACGCTGGACCTGTTGAGCGTGTGGTTCCAACTCGTGTTCAGCCGCAAGCCGATGCTGTTCTTCGGACTCACGGGCCTGGCACTGTTCGGCCTGGGCGCCCTCACGGGTCTCGTCGCTCTCTACCTCCGATTCGTCGTCGGCGTCGGATTCCGCCCGCTCCTCACGCTCGTCCTGCTGCTCGTCCTCCTCGGCGGCCTGCTGTTCGTGGCCGGTTTGATCGCGGAGCTCGTCGCCGGCCTGCGGGCGGAAGTCGAAGAGCTGCGGCGCGAGGTGCGCGGTTCGCGGGCCCCGGCCGCGGAGGCTCCCCGCGACGAGCCGTCTCGCTCCGACGGCTGAGACCCCGACGGCGATGAGCGCCTCGGCGCGGGTGATCCACGTGGTGACCGCGTTCCCGCGGCACCCGGAGGACCCGATCACGCCGTGGCTCGTGGAGCTGGTACGCAGGCAGCGAGAGGCCGGTCTCGACGCCTCCGTCCTCGCGCCGGCATATCGCGGCGGTCCCGACGACTCCGGCCTCCCGGTGCCCGTGCATCGTTTCCGCTACGGACCCCGGGGGCTCGAAGAGCTGACGCACGACGAGACGGTTCCCGATCGGTTGCGTAACCGCCCCGCCTGGGGGCTGATGGTGCCGCCCTACCTGGCGGGCGGCATCCTCGCGGCTCGCCGGGTCGGGAGTTCCCGTCCACCTCCCGATGTCGTCCACGTTCACTGGCCGATGCCCCATGCCATCCTGGGCGCCGCCTTGCGCCAGGCGTCCGGCGGTCGCACGGCGCTCGTCTGCTCGTACTACAGCGTCGAGATCCACTGGGTGCGCTCCCGGCTCGCCCCGTTGATGCCGTTCCTGCGCTGGACGGCCCGCACCGCGGACGAGGTGACGGCGATTTCGACCGCGACGGCGGATGCGGTCCGATCGTTGGTCGATCGACCCGTCCCCGTGATTCCCTACGGAGCGGCGATGCCCGACGACGACGGAGCCCCCCCGGTTCGAGCGGCGCTGGCGGATGTCACCCGAACGCCCGTGCGCATCCTGTTCGTCGGCCGGCTCGTGGAGCGTAAAGGCGTCGAGGTGCTCGTACGGGCGCTCGGGGCGGGTCATTTCTCGCGGCCGGTGGAGCTCCGCATCGTCGGAACCGGCGAATGGGAGAAGGAGATCCGCACCGCGATTCGGCACCAGGGCCTCGAGGCGGTGCGACTGCTCGGTCACGTGTCGGCCGAGCAGCTGCGCGACGAGTACGAGCGGGCCGACATCTTCGTGCTCCCCGCCGTCCGCGACACCAAGGGCGATACGGAAGGCCTGGGCGTCGTTCTGCTCGAAGCACTCCGGTTCGAGCGACCGGTGATCGGCAGCGACATCGGCGGGATCCCGGACATCGTTCGCCACGAGGAGACGGGGCTGCTGGTGCCGCCGGGCGATCCCGAGGCCCTCGCCGCGGCGATCGAGCGCCTGGTGGAAGCGCCGGAGTTCGCCCGGCGGCTCGCGCGGCAAGGCAGGGCGCACGCCGCCACCGCGTTCGGATGGCCGGGCGTGCTCGAGGCCACGTCCCGCGCGTACGATCGAGCACGCACCGCGAGAGCAGGCGAGCTGGCCCCCTGACGATCCGCCCGGCGCGCTACCCGCCCCGGCGGCGTCTCGCTACCTTCGGTGCCGACCGCAGGACGTGCCGAGCACCCGCCGCATCGGAGCCGGTATCCGCATGAACAGAAAGCTCCCGGGCCCCACTCTCGCGTGGTACGCGCTCGCCGCGGCCGTCGTGACGGCGTGGTTGTATCGCGGGTTCGTCTTCGACGGCCACGTGATGCTGTTCGGCCAGGAGATGATCGACCAGTCCTGGCAGCTCCGCCAATTCGGGGTGCGCGAGATCGAGGCAGGGCGCGGTGTTCCCCTCTGGAACCCGTACGTGTTCGGGGGCGTCCCTTACGTGGCGATTCTGCCCGGACCGGTGTTCTACCCGACGACGGCGCTTTACTTCGCGATGCCCCTGTTCCGCGCGATCGGGTGGACCTTCGTGCTGCACACCTGGCTGGCGGCCCTGTTCGCGTACTTCGCGGCCCGGTCGCTCGATCTCGACCGCGCGGCG
>JASFRN010000031.1:0-26542 GCA_050114915.1 Gemmatimonadales bacterium
GCGGATCTTCCGGGCCGTGCTGCGCGACCGCTCCGGGGTGATCGAATGCGCCTGGCCCGGCCAGCCGTGGCTGGAGCGCCAGGTCCGCAAAGGAGACCTCCTGCTGGTGACCGGAACGGTCGGGTTCTACCACGGGCCACAGCTCCGCCCCCGGGAATTCACGGTACTCTCCTCGGAGGACGAGGAGGAAACCGGGGCGGCGCCGGAGGGCACCGACGGTGGCGCGGTCGCCGGAGGGCTCGTGTTTCCCGTCTATCCCGCGACGGAGGGTCTCGGGCACAAGCAGATCCGGCGGATCGTGGACGACAACCTGGAATCCCTGCTCCCCGAGCTGGCCGAGGCGGAGCCCTTTCCGGCGGCGTGGCTGGAGGAGCTCGGGCTGCCGACGCTGCCCGAGGCGATCGTGGCTCTTCACCGACCGAACACACTCGCGGAGGTGGAGCCGGCGCGGCGGCGTCTCGCCTACGAGGAGCTGTTCTTCCTGCAGCTGCTCCACGCCCGGGCCCGTGCCGCCCGGAAGGCGGAGCCCGGCCTCGCCCACTCCGCGGCGCCGCGGCTGTCGGAGCGCTTCCTCGCCGAATTGCCCTTCGCGCTCACCGCGGCCCAGCGCCGGGTGTGGGAGGAGATCGAGGCCGACATGAGCGGGTCCGCCCGCATGTACCGTCTGTTGCACGGGGACGTGGGGAGCGGCAAGACGGTCGTGGCCGCCGCCGCGATGCTGAAGGCGCTGGAGAACCGCACCCAGGCCGTTCTGATGGCACCCACCGAACTGCTGGCCGAACAGCACACGTCCACGCTGGCGGACTGGTTCGAGCCGCTCGGCGTGGACGTGCAGCGCCTGACCGGAGCCCTGACGGCCGCCCAACGTGGCGCCGTGCTCGAATCGCTGCGCACGGGAGAGACGCGCGTGGTCGTGGGCACCCAGGCGCTCATTCAGGATGCCGTGGAATTCGAGCGCGCCGGGGTCGTGGTGATCGACGAACAGCACCGGTTCGGCGTCGATCAGCGTCGTGCCCTCGCCGAGACGGGGAGCGAAGCGGACGTCCTCGTGATGTCGGCGACTCCGATCCCGCGGTCTCTCGCGCTCGCGCTGTATGGCGACCTGGACGTGAGCACGCTCGACGAGATGCCGCCGGGCCGCCGCCCGGTCGTGACGGCGGTACGGCCATACGGCGCCCGCGCGGCCGCCCTCGACTGGCTGGGCGAGCGACTGGACGAGGGGCGACAGGCTTACGTCGTCTATCCGCTGATCGAGGAGTCCGACGCGATCGATGTGGCGGCGGCCACGGCGGGGCACGAAGAGCTGCAGGCCCGGTTCGACGAGCGGCGTGTCGAGCTCCTGCACGGCCGTATGTCGGGTACGGAGCGGGACGAGGTGATGCGCGCCTTCCTCGCGGGCGACGTGGACGTGCTGGTGGCGACCACGGTCATCGAGGTCGGGATCGACGTGCCGAACGCCACCGTGATGATCGTGGAGCACGCCGAGCGCTTCGGTCTGGCGCAGCTCCACCAGCTGCGCGGTCGCGTGGGCCGCGGCGCCGAGCAGAGCTGGTGCATCGCCTTCCATGCCGGCGACGAGCCGCCGGAGCGCCTGCGTGCCTTCGCGGCGACGACGGACGGTTTTCGGATCGCGCAGGAAGACCTGCGCCTCCGCGGACAGGGAGATCTCTTCGGTCCGGAGCAGCATGGCGTACCGGGCCTGCGGTTCGCGGACCTGTCGTCCGATCTCGACCTGCTGGAGGACGCGCGGCGGCGGGCGCGCGGGCTCGTCGACGAAGACCCCGAGCTGTCCCGCGGTCCGCACCGCCGATTCTCCCGCGTGATCGCGGAGCGCTACGCGGAGCGCGAGAGCCGCTTCGGGATCGGCTGAGCGCCGGCGGGCGGGTGCGTTGACGGTGTCACCGCACCTTGCGTAGCTTCGGCGCCCACGCATCCGTCGCCTCGAACCCGTCATGACGCCGATGAACAACCCGGAAATTCGCCATCTCGCCGAGCAGGCCGGCCAGACCGTCACCCTGCGGGGCTGGATTCGCCAGCATCGCTCCAGCGGGAAGATCGCCTTCCTCGTCGTCCGCGACGGAACGGGCGACGTCCAGGTCGTGTGCGTGCAGAACGAACTGGACGAGGCGTCCTGGGCCGCGGTGGGCGCGGTGGACTACGAGACGAGCGTCGAGGTGACGGGCGTGGTGAAGGAAGACCCCCGCTCGCCGGGCGGCGTCGAGATCGGCGCGTCCGCCCTGCGGATCGTGGGCTCCTCGTCGGACTACCCGATCCAACCGAAAGAGCACGGCATCGACTTCCTGCTCAACCAACGACACCTGTGGCTGCGCCACGAGCGGCAGGCGGCGATCCTGCGCATTCGCGACGAGACCGTGTTCGCGATCCGCGAGTTCTTCCACGAACGTGATTTCACGCTCATCGACACGCCCATCCTGACGGGGTCGATCGGGGAGTCCGCCGGCACGCTGTTCGAGACCGAGTACTTCGATCTCGGGAAGGCGTACCTGGCGCAGACCGGGCAGCTCTACCTGGAGCCCGCGGCGGCGGCGCTGGGGAAAGTGTACTGCTTCGGGCCGACGTTCCGGGCCGAGAAATCGAAGACCCGTCGCCACCTCACCGAGTTCTGGATGGTGGAGCCCGAGGTCGCGTGGCTCGACAGCGAGGGCAATATGGCCCTGCAGGAGGAGTTCGTGGCGGCCATCGTGGCGCGCGTGCTCGAACGGCGCCGCGCCGAGCTCGCGGTGCTGGAGCGGGACGTGGGGAAACTCGAGGCGATCACGGCGCCCTTCGACCGCATGAGCTACTCGGAGGCCGTCGCGTATCTGCAGGAGCGGGGCAGCGGAATCGAATGGGGCGCGGATCTCGGCGCCGAGGACGAGACGATTCTCACCGAGGGCCGGGCGAAGCCGCTGTTCGTCTACGACTACCCGAAGCAGGCCAAGGCCTTCTACATGAAGGAGAACCCCGAGGACCCGAGGACCGTGAAGTGCAACGACCTCCTGGCTCCCGAGGGCTACGGTGAGATCATCGGCGGCAGCCAGCGTGAAGACGACTACGACCGCCTGCTCGCCCGCATCCGCGAGGAAGGTCTCCCGGAGGAGGCCTACGACTGGTACCTGGACATTCGCCGGTACGGCTCTTTCCCGCATAGCGGCTTCGGGCTGGGGCTGGAGCGGACGGTGAGCTGGATCTGTGGACTCGATCACCTCCGCGAAGCGATACCATATCCACGTATGATGACGAGGCTTACACCGTAGCACCTATAGTAGAATATAGGCAGTGTGAGCCGGACGGCGGCGAGCTCCGGCGCGCCACCGATGGCGGCGCGCGGCGGCGTACACGACGCGAGCCCGGCCGGCGCTGCAACTTTCTCCGGGCGTACGGCGTACGGTACGGACGAAAGGAGGCCGTACCATGATCGAATTCCTCTTCCTCGCCGCCGCCGGCGCCGGCATGGGAATCAGCTATATGAAAGTCCGCGACTTCGTGCGGGATCGCCTGCGCTTCGTGGACGCCGCCCAGAAGCCGTCCGCCCCCTGGCTGGCCGGGATCGGAACGACGCTCGCCATATCCCCGGTGGTCGCGCTCCTTCCCGTGCTCGGCGCGGGCACGGCCATCGCGTTCGGAGTCGTGGTGGGCAGCGCCGTCCGAAAGGGACAGCGGGAGACGCGCCTGCTGAATCGCTGACGTCCGGGGGGTATCCCCGGTCCAACCGCGGTGCGCGACCGAGCCGGCCACGTCAGGTCGTCGGTGCGTTCCGCTCCTCCGCTTTCACCTCGTCCCATATTGCGTCGAGCGCCGCCAGGCCGGCAGTGGCCGGGTCGAGTCCTTGCGCCCGTGCGCGCCGAATCACGGCGCGGAAGCGGCGGGAGAACTTGGAGGTCGCCCCGTCGAGGGCGGTCAGGGGATGCGCGCCGGCGAGGCGGCATACGTTGACCACCGCGAACAGCAGGTCCCCGGCTTCCTCGATCACGGCAGGATCGGGGGGCGTGCCGGCCGAGGACGGCGAGGCGACCCGTCCGTCGGAGTCTTCCCCCACCAGAGATTCCAGCTCCTTGATTTCCTCGCGGAGCTTGGCCATCGCACCCGACACGTCCGGCCAGTCGAAGCCGATTCCCGCGGCGCGCTCCTGCACGCGCAGCGCGCGGCTCAACGGCTCGAGGCCGCCGGGGATGCCTGCCAGGGGATCGCGATCACCGTCCGGACCGTCCGGGGTCGTCGGAGCGTCACCGTTCTCCGAGGTTGCGCGCGCCCGCTCGGCGGCCTTCAGAGTCTCCCAGTCCGGCGCCTCCGTCGCATCGCCGTACACGTGCGGATGCCTGGCCACCATCTTCGCTTCCAGGGTCCGCACCACGTCGGCCGCGTCGAACGCCCCGCGCTCCTCGGCGAGCACGACCTGGAAGGCGATGTTCAGCAGCAGGTCGCCGAGCTCGGCCCGCAGCTCCACGTCGTCGTCGCGCCGGACCGCGTCGGCCGTCTCGTGCGCCTCCTCCAGCAGATAGGGGAGCAGGGAGGCGGGCGTCTGGCGGGCGTCCCAGTCACAGTGCTCCCTCAGATGCCGCACGAGGGCGAGTGCGCGCCCGAGCGCGCCGTCGCCGTCGCGGCTGCGTTCCATGTGCCCGAATTCCTGCGGTGAATCGTGGGAAATCTGTTGCTCCTCCGTATGGGGCCCGGTATACTAGCCCGCTTGAAAACCATGCCAATCGAACCGACGCGGCGAGCCTGGATGGAGGTCGACTGCCGCGCGCTGAGAGCCAACTACGACGCCGTCACCCAACGTATCCCCGCCGGGTGCCGGACGCTCCCCATGGTGAAGGCAGACGCGTACGGAATCGGCGCCACGCTGGCGGTCCGCGCGCTCGCCCCCCTGGGGCCGTATGGCTTCGGCGTCGCGACGCTCGAGGAGGCGCGCGGCGTGAGGGACGACGGCTGGGACGGCCGGATCGTCGTGTTCACGCCGACACTGCCGGCGGATGTCGCCGGGCTGGTCTCGGCGTGCTGCGAGCCGGTCGTCGGGAATCTCTCGGCGCTGGCCACGTGCCTCGAGGCCGGCCTCCAGGTCCACGTGGAGATCGACACCGGGATGGGACGGTTCGGCTTCCCGTGGAGCACGGGACCGGACGGATGGCCGGATCGGATCGCGCGGATGCTGAGCGACGCCGGTGGCCGCGGGGGCGGCGGGATCGGCAGTGTGTTCACGCACTTCCACTCGGCCGAGACCGACGAGGCGGCCACGCGGGAGCAGTGGCGACGGTTCGAAGCCGCCGTCGACGCCCTGCGGGAAGTCGGCGTGGACCCCGGTCTCGTGCACGCCGCGAACAGTGCGGCGGCTATGGAGTATCCCGGCGTGGTGGCGGACGTCGTGCGGCCGGGCGTATGGCTGTACGGAGTCGAGGTCTGCGGCCGCCGACCGCAGCCGGTGGCGGCCGTCCGGGCGCGCGTGCTGACCGTACGCGACGTGGATGCGGGGAGCACGGTCAGCTACGGCGCGACGTGGACCGCCTCGAGCCCGGCCCGCCTGGCCACGATCGGCATCGGATACGCCGACGGCTTGCCGCGGTGTCTGAGCGGCAAGGGCCGGGCGCTGATCCACGGCCGGCCGGCGCCGTTTCGCGGCGTCGTGACGATGGACACGACGGTGGTGGACGTCACGGGACGTGACGACGTCGAGCCCGGCGACGCGGCGACGGTTCTGGGCCGCGACGGCGCCGGCGAGATCACGCCCGAGGAGCTCGCCGCCGCGTGCGGCACGATCGCCTACGAGATCTTGACCGGGTGGAGCACCCGGGTACCGAAAATCGGACTGGACGGAGACGCTTGACGATGAGCCTGGAGCCGGACGACAGCTGGACGCCGCTTCGCGAGGCCGCGGAGGCGGTCCTCGACGCGGCGCACGCGCCATACTCGCGCTTTCGCGTCGGAGCGGCGCTCGAGGCGGCGGACGGCCGGACCTACTCCGGGTGCAACATCGAGAACGCCTCGTTCCCGGTGACCATGTGCGCCGAACGCGTCGCGCTGGGCAGCGCGGTGGCCGACGGAGCGACGCGATTCACGCGCCTCTACCTCGTTTCCGATGCCGCGGAGCCGGTGGCGCCATGCGGTATGTGCCGCCAGGCGCTGGCCGAATTCGCACCGGAACTGCGGATCGTGAGCCGCGGGCTGTCCGGCGAAGAGACGGGCTGGCGGCTGGCGGAGCTCCTGCCCGCCACGTTCGAGCTCGCGACCGGCGGAGAGACGGCGTGATCCGGCCCGCATCGGTCATCCAGCGTGTCGTCGCCGGCCCGGCTCTCGTCGGGCTGATCGCGCTCGCGGGCTGCACCGAGGACCAACTCACCGGCGTCGACCCCGACTCGGCCCCGGGCGGCCAGGCGAGCGAGACCGTGGAGATCGTCCTGTCGGCCGCCGATCTTCCGGCCTGGACCGACACGACCTACAGCGGCTACGCCCTGCCTTCGACGAGCGGCATCCGCCTGGTGTCGAACAGCGCCGATCTCGAATCGCGCGTGCTGGTGCGGTTCTCGACATTGCCCGACTCGGTGTTTCTCGACGACCAGCGCATCGCCGTCGAGCGCTACGACAACGCATCGCTGCGCCTGGTGATCGACACGCTCGCGTCCACGATTCCCGAGGCGGGCGCTCAACTCACCGCATACTCACTGACCCGCGGCTTCGACGACCGGGAGGCGTCGTGGTCGAACGCCGCCGACGGGGAGCCCTGGACGACCCCGGGCGGCGACCTGGGCCAGGCGCTGGGTACGCTGGAGGTCGCCTCGCTGGAGGCCGATACCGTATTCCTCCCGTTCGACGTTCCCTCCGATTCGCTTCTCCAGGCGTGGTTCGCCGACGACGGAGAACCGGGGCTCGCCCTGGTGGCCGAGAGCGGGGGCACGTCACTGACCTTCAAGCAGGTCGTGCTCGCGTTCGATACGAAGCCCGTCGGCCGCGACACGCTGCTGAATACGCTTCGGTCGCCCGCGCCGCGGACGTTCATCTTCGACCCCGAGACGCCACCGCCGGGCGGAGTTCTGCGGGTTGGCGGGCTGCCGGCCGCGCGAACCTATGTGAACTTCCGGCTGCCGGAATCCGTGCAGGGGGTGAAGCTCCGGGGCTCGCGCATCAACCGGGCGACCTTGCTGCTCACGTCCGTCGGGGTGCCCGCCGCGCCGTTCGCCACGGCGGACACGTTGCTGGCCAGCGGCTTCAGCCTGCTGACCGACCCGATCGCCTTCGGACCCAAGACGCCGGTCGGCAGCAACTTCGACACGAGTGCACAGATCGTTCCGGAGGACATGGGGGACGGCGGCGTCCTCGAGATCCCGGTGACGAACCTCATACGCCTGTGGGCGCAGGCGGAGCCCGACTCGATGCCGGACATCAATCTCGGAATTCGCTCCTTGCCGGAGGGCGACGGCCTCTCCTTCTGGGAGTACGGTGACGTTACGGACCCGGTTCGAGCTCCGCGCCTGCGGCTGCTGATCACTCCCACGACCCAGTTCGACCTGCCATGACGACGATGCGACCGAAGATGCGGAGCGGCGAACGTCGTGGACGCTGGGGAAGCCGGGTGGCAGGGATCCTGGCGATCGTCGTGGCAGGGTGTCTGTTCGCGGCCGCGCGGGCCGAGGCGCAGACGCCCGCGAATTCGGTCGGGCTCGGACTCCCGGTGCCGTCGATCGATGCGCGCGCCGCCGCGCTGGGGGGCACGGGACTCGGCCTGCCCGACGGCAGCCTGTCGGCGCGGAACCCGGCCGATATCGCCCTGTTCGACCAGCCGGTGCTCGGAATCACGTATGCGCCGGAGGGAGTGACGGTGAAGGGCGCGGAAGCCGACGCCAGCACCGGTCGCAGCCGCCTGGGTGTGCTCCGCGGCGCGGTTCCGTTCGACGGTTGGGCGATCGGCGTGTCGTTCGCGCCGGAGTTCGACCAGGACTGGCAGGTCGCGTTCACGGATACGCTCGTGTCCGGCGCGGGCACCTTCCCGTACACGGAACAGCGTACGCACGACGGCGGCGTCAGCTCGGTGAACCTCACGGCCGCCCGGCGGCTCGGGCGGTTGAGCGTAGGCGCGGAGTATTCGATCATCACGGGCCGCCTCCAGCAACGCTTCCGCCGCGATTTCGAGAGCGACATCGCGGGCGATGCGGGCACGATCGGCTCGGCGGGCGGTGCGGGGGACTGGGCGTACTCGGGCTCGCGCCTGCGCTTCGGCCTGACCGCGGCGCTCACCGATCGCATTCACCTGGGCGGCGACGTGTCGATCGAAAATACCCTGACGGCGCAGAGGGACTCCATCGACGGCATCGCGCTCACGCGAAAGTTCGACATGCCGGTCGGCTTCGAGGCCGGTGCCAGCGCGCAGGTTTCCGAGCGCCTGCTGGTGACGGCGGCCGGCGGATGGAAGGGTTGGGACGGCTCCGAGGTCGGCTTTGCCGACTACGAGGCGTCAGACGTCACGTGGGTGGGCGTCGGGGCCGAGCTCACCGGCACGCGGTTGCTGGGCGCCGACGTGCCCCTCCGGTTCGGCGTGCGTCGCACCGACCTGCCGTTCCACCCGGCGGGAACGGAGCAGCTGTCCGAACGGGCGGCGACGTTCGGTCTCGGGGTCCGCGTGGCCGAGGACCGGGCCCGGATCGACGTCGCGTTCGAGCTCGGCTCTCGAGGCGACCTGGCCGCGTCGGGCGTCGAAGAGAGCTTCCGGCGGGTGTCGCTCAGCCTGTCGCTGTTCCAGGACTGAGCGACCCGGCCGCACCTCGCGCCGCCTGCGCTTCCCGCACGCCCGCCAGCACCTCCGCCTCCAGCAGGTCCGGCCGCGTCGCCGGCCAGTCGTGTCCGTGCGGCAGCCAGCGCACCGCGTCCCGAGGTACGCCCACGGAGTCCACGAACCGCCGATACTCCGCGTGCCGGTACAGGTGGTCGAAGCGGCCGAGGACCAGCCGCAGCGCGGGGGCCCTGGGGTGAAACGTCACCGCGGACCCGGTGTGAGTGCATGAGAGGGCGGGGAACAGCTTGCCGGGCGCCGTGAGCGCCATCGCGGCGTAGTTCCCCAGCATCGTGAGGGCCCACCGCACGCCCCGCGGCCCCTCGAGTCCGGCGAGCTCTCGCAGCTGCAGCCGCACGGCCCTCCAGACTTGCCCGGCCCAGCCCAGCGGCAGCGGGATGAGCGGGGACAGCGCGACGGCCGGCCGGTCGCCCTGCAGCGCCAGGAGACCGCCCAGCGAATGCCCCGCCCGCGGCGCGTCGGGAGCCAGTCGGGCCGCCACGGACTCGACGCACGCCAGGTACCCGGCGTACTCGGCCGGCAGGCGTGAATGCGACCCGAACGAAAGGTCGGGGGCCAGGACCGTGAAGTGGCGAGACAGACGATCGAGCCCCGGGGCGTAATGACGCGGATGAACGCCCATCCCCGGAAGGAAGAGCAGCGGATCGGACGAGCTGCCGCGGATCTCGACCGGGATGCGCATCCCGCGGCACGGGACGTGTTCTAGGCAGGGCATCCGCCACGCTAGCCGCCCACCGGCGGGTGAGCAATCGGCGGATCGGTAGCGTCCGGCAGCGGCGGGGCCGTAGGTTCCGGCCGTAGCGAAGATGGCGTCCCGTTGAGGGCGCGGCGTACCTGGAGAACACGATGGCGGAACGACTGATAGAGTTGAGGCGCGCCGGGAGCGGCGCGGGCGTGGCGGAGAGCGCGGGATCGGCCGCCGCGGCCACGCCACGGCCGCTGACCCGACGTGCGTTCATCGAGACGTACGGCTGCCAGATGAACCTCGGTGATTCCGAGCTCATGGCGGGGGTCCTGGCCGAGCGGGGTTACGTGACGGTCGACGATCCCTCGGTCGCCGACGTCATCATCGTGAACACCTGCGCGATCCGGGAACACGCGGAGCAGCGCGTACGCGGGCGGATCGGGCAGTTGCAGCGCCATCGCGAGGCGAACCCGGAGCTAGTGCTCGCGGTCACCGGATGCATGGCCCAGCGCCTCGGCGGCGATCTGCTCGCGTCGACGTCCGGCGTCGATGTCGTGGCCGGCCCCGACGCGTACCGCGACATCGGCCGGATGATCGATGACATCCGGCTCGGCGACGTGGCCCGCGGGCAGCTCCTCCTGGCGCTCGATGCGGACGAGAACTACGAGGATCTCGCCACGGTGCGCCGGGAGGGCGTCACCGCCTGGGTCACGGTCCAGCGCGGCTGCGACCACCGGTGCACGTTCTGCATCGTGCCTTACGTTCGGGGCCCCGAGAAGAACCGCGAGCCCGCCGCCGTGCTGGCCGAGGTGGCCGATGCCGTCGAGGCGGGCTTCACGGAGGTCACGCTGCTCGGCCAGACGGTGAACTCCTATCGCCTCGGCGACTGGGACTTCGCCCGCCTCCTGCGCGCCGTCGCGCGCGTCGAGGGTGTTCGGCGGGTACGCTTCACGTCACCGCATCCGAACGACGTCACCCGCGGGCTCATCGAGGTCATCGCCTCCGAGCCCGCGGTCTGCCCGCAGCTGCACCTGCCCGTGCAGTCGGGATCGGACCGGATGCTGAAGAGGATGGTCCGACGGTACACGACGGCGGAGTTCCTCGAGACCGTGGAGCGGGTGCGCGCCGGCGTGCCGGGAATCGCGTTGAGCACCGACGTGATCGTCGGTTTTCCCGGCGAGACGGAGGAGGACTTCGAGGCCACGCTGGAGCTGATGCGACGGGTCAGGTTCGACGACGCCTTCATGTACCGCTACTCGCCGCGCGACGGCACCCCGGCCACGCGGCTTCCAGCCGGAGATTTCGTCGACGAAGACGTGTCCGGGGAACGCCTCGAGCGGCTCATCGGCCTGCACCGGGATATTCAGCGCGAGATCGCGCGGTCCGAGATCGGGCAGGTGCGCGAGGTGTTGATCGAGCGAGAGGCGCGGTCGGACGGCGACGTGCTGGGCCGCACTCCCCACAACAAGGTCGTGGCGTTCCCGGGCGAGCTCGCCGAGGTCGGGCGGTACGAGCGGGTGCGGCTCGTCTCGACCTCCGGCGCCACGTTCCGCGGCGAGAGGGTGGCATGAACGGACTGCGTGAGAGGCTGCTCGTCGGTGGCGGTCTCGCGCTCGCGGCCGCGCTGTTCGCGTGGCTGAACGGCGCGGTGCGCGTGCCGGTCAACCTGGGCATCGTGCGTTTCGGGTCGGTCTCGCTGCCCGTGATCGTGTTCGTCGCGTTTCTGCTCGGCATGCTGACGCTGTTCCTCGCCAGCCTGAAAGCCGAAATGCGAACGGCACGCATGCTGAAGCGCTACCGCGAGGCCCTCGGGCGCGACGCGCCGCCCCCGGCGTCCGATCGCGCGGCGAATCCCGATTCGGCGGTGGACGAGGCCTGAGCCGCGGCGGCCCCCGGCCGCGCCCCACGTACCGTCTCCGCACCGGGCCCACTGCTCGGCCTGGCCGCGGCCTGCGCGGCCGGTGCGGCCGCGGGTCTCCGCTCGACGGCGCTCGCCGTCCTGCCATGCCTTCTCGCTCTTCTCCTCGCGATCGCCGTCGCCATTGGCCGAGCGCGCCGGGGTGGCGCCGGGTCGAGACGTGGCCGCCGCCCGGGGGACGTCGCCGCGCTCCTCGGCGCCGGCCTGTTGCTGGGGGCCCTCCTCGGCGGTTCGGCGGGCGAGCGGCGCAAAAGGGCGTGCACGGCCGGGCTGCGCAGCGGCGACTCCCTGACGGTGACGGGCGAGCTGGCGGGGCGGGCGGGGGCCGCCGGAAGGGGCCGCATGCGCCTGCGGTTGCGCGACGCGGTCCTGCGGACGGAGGGGCGCACGTGTCGCATGCCGCGGCTCCTCGCACGGGTCACGCTGGCCGGGTCCGCGCCGCCGGCCGGCGCGCGCGTCCGGCTGGCGGGCGTGTGGATGCGGTTCGAGGGCGCGGCGGGCTGGGCCCCGGCGCCCGAGCGGTACGGAATGCTCACCGGCTCCGGCACGTGGCTCGAAGGCCCGGGAGGGCCGTCGCTCGCCCGGCTCCGCTCCGGCGCCGCCGAACGCCTGGTCGGGCGATTGCCGGCCGACGTGGCCCCGATGGCCCTCGCTCTGCTGCTCGCGGAGCGGGACGACCTCGGGCCGGCGCTGCATCGCCGCTTCGTCGCGGCGGGCCTGGCGCACCTCCTGGCCATCTCGGGCATGCACGTCGGCCTGCTGGCCGGCGGCCTGGCGGTCCTCCTGACTCCACTTCTCGGCGCGAGGCGCCGCCTCCCGGCCACGCTGTGCCTGGCGGTCGGCTACGTCCTGCTGATCGGCGCGCCCCCCGCCGCCTGCCGCGCGCTCGTCGTGTTCGGGGGCTACGTGTGGGCGCGCCACCGGGGCTGGCCGGTACGCCAGGGCGAGTTGCTCGGCGCGGCCCTGCTGATCGCGCTCCTGCGCGAGCCCGGTGATCTGCTGGCGCCCGGCCTCCAGCTCAGCTTCTGCGGGTTCGCGGGACTGCTGGCGGGCCTCAGGCTCGCGCGGGCGTTGCCGGGTGGGCGCGGGTCGCGGGGCACCGTCGTGCGAGCCGTCGCCGCGAGCGCCGGCGCGCTCCTGTTCACGACGCCCCTGACGGCATATCACTTCGGACAGGTGACCCCGGTGTCGTTGCTCTCGCACTTCGTGGCCGGACCGCTGGTAGGCGTCGGGTTGGGGTCCCTCGTGGCGACGCTCGCGCTGCCTTCACCCCTGTCCATTCCCGCCGCCGATATCGCGACCGGCGCCCTGCGTGCGCTCCAGGCCGTGGCCGAGGCGTTCTCACGGCTTCCCGGCGGCCACAGCGCCGTGGCCGCGCCGTCCGTCGCCGGGTGGATCGCCTGGCTGCTGGCGCTGGAAGCCGTGCGTCGTACCGTGGCGAGCGGTCGAGCTCGAGCCGCTCTTCCACCCCTGTGCCTGGCGGTAGCCTCCGCGGGTACGATTCCCCTCCTCGCCTCGCTCGTCCGCGGGCCGGCGCTGCTCTGCACGCTGAGCGTCGGGCAGGGTGACGCGGCGGTCCTGCGCACCGGTGGCGGTCGTTGGCTCGTGTTCGACGGGGGACCTGCCTGGGGCGACTGGAACGCCGGACGCTCGGTCGTGCACCCATTCATGCGGCGCCACGGGGCCCGTCGCGTCGAGCTCGCGGTGCTGTCGCACCCGGACCTGGACCACCTGGGCGGCCTGGCGGGACTGCTCACGGAGATCGAGGTGGAGCGCTTGCTCGATAGTGGCGATCCGGTGCCAAGCTCGGGATATGCGCGCTTCCTGGCGGAGGTCGACGCGGCCGGCGTTGCCTGGCTCCCCGCCTCGGCGGGGGATCGCATGCGGATCGATGATGCGGTCCTGACCGTGCTGGGTCCCCCGGGCGGGAGCGGAGACGTGGCCGAGCGTGAGCCCGGGGCGAATGCGACGAGCCTCGCCTTCCGCCTGACGCTGGGCGGCCGCTTCCACTACGTGAACACCGGCGACGCGACGATGCGCGAGGAAGCCGAGCTGCTCGCGGCGTGGCCCGCCGAATCGCTGCGCGCGGACGTGCTGAAGGTCGGGCACCACGGAAGCCGTACTTCGAGCGGACCGGCGTTCCTGCAGGCCGTCCGTCCGGCGATCGCGGTGATCAGTGCCGGGGCGGGGAATCGCTACGGCCATCCGCACGCCGCCGTGCTGGAGCGGCTCGCGGCGCTCGGCTCGGCACGTATCTGGCGTACGGATCGGCAGGGAACGATGTGCATAGAGATCGCGGCGGGCGGCCTGTGGCGCGTCCGCGGCGAGTCGACCTGGCGGGAACCGGGCTCGCCAGGGAGGCGGCCCGCGTCGGGACCCCGTGCTTGACGGGCCCCGCCACGGGCTCCTACCGTCCGCGAGCCGGGCGCCGGCCGCGGCGTGGACACGACGGATAAGACCAACGGACCAACTCGACCGGAGGACACCGTGGATCGATATGTCGTTACGCTGAGCCGGTTCATCCTCGAGCAGGAGCGACGACACCCGGTCGCGACCGGCAATCTCACGAGCATTCTGTACGACATCACGCTTGCCGCGAAGCTCATCCACCGCGAGGTGAGCAAGGCGGGCCTCGTCGACATACTCGGCATGGCGGGCAAGGAGAACGTGCACGGCGAGCAGGTGCGGAAGCTCGACGAGTACGCGCACGACGTCATGGTGAACGCGATGGACCACGGCGGCCAGCTGTGCGTGATGGGCTCGGAGGAGGCCGAGGAGCTGATCCCGATCCCCGAGCGCTTCCCGACCGGCGAGTACGTGCTCCTGTTCGACCCCCTCGACGGGTCGTCCAACATCGACGCCAACATCTCGATCGGCACGATCTTCTCGGTCCACCGGCGCGTGACGGACGGCCGGGACGGCACCCTGGAGGACGTGCTGCAGCCCGGATACCGGCAGATCGCGGCCGGCTACGTGATGTACGGCTCCTCGACGGTGCTCGTGTACAGCACCGGCAACGGCGTGCACGGCTTCACGCTCGACCCGTCGATCGGGGAATTCCTGCTGTCGCACGCGGAGATCAAGATCCCGGAGCCGGGCAAGCGCATCTACAGCGTCAACGAGGGTAACTTCGACGGCTGGTCCCGTCCCCAGCAGGAGCTCGTGCAGGCGCTTCGCGGGGGGGCGTCCGATGGCCAGCCGTTTTCGCAGCGCTACGTGGGCTCGATGGTGGCGGACTTCCACCGTACGCTGCTGTACGGCGGCGTGTTCATGTACCCGGGCGACCAGAAGAACCCCGACGGGAAGCTGCGTCTCCTCTACGAGGCGGCGCCGCTGTCGTTCATCTGCGAGCACGCCGGCGGCCGGGCGACGAACGGCCGCGAAGACATCCTCCGCCTGCAGCCCGAGGCCCTGCACCAGCGGACGCCGCTGTTCATGGGCAACGAGCGCTGGATCGAGATGGTCGGCGAGTACCTGGGCGGCGACGCGGGCTGACGCCGGGCGCGCCCGCACTGCGGGACCGGGATGAAAAAAAGGGGGCTCCCGAGAGAGCCCCCTTTTTCGTGTCTTCCCCGAAGGGAAGCGCCTCTACCCGGTGATCAGAACTCGTACCGGAGCTGCAGCTGCAGCTGCCAGGAGCTCCGCGGGTCGCCGTTCGGATCGTACAGCGCATCCTTCAGCGTGATGCCCTCGTCGGGATTCGCTTCCGGCCCGAGGTAGACGAACTCCGGATCGCCGGTGACGTCGTCCTGGCCCGACACGAACGCGATCGCGTGCGAGTCGAACACGCCGCCGCCGGCCGTCTCGATCACGCCCCAGTCGCTGTTGAGCAGATTGAGAACGTTGTAGACGCCGAGCTCGAGCTTGATCCGCTGGCCACCCGAGAACTCGGGGAAGCCCTGCGAGATCGACATGTCGAGGAAGTTCTGCCACGGATTGCGGCAGACGTTCCGCTCGGTGATCTGGCCACGCTGGTCCGCCAGGCAGGGCTGGGCCGCGATCAGCGCGTCGTAGGCCTGCGCGTCCTCGGGCGACGACCACTTCATGCCCGGATCGCTCGGCCCGTTGATCACGTACAGCGGGTCGTTGAACACGATACCGTCCGCGTTCAGGTCGCCCCGTCCGCTGAAGCCGCCGCTGATGTAGGTGAACGGCAGCCCCGAGTTCCCGATGTAGATCAGGGAGATGTCCGTCGGGTAGTCCTCGGAGAACGGCAACGTGTACGTCCCCGAGAGCGTGACCTTGTGCGTGCGGTCGAACGACGAGGTCGTCGCGTTGTCGACCAGCTGGTCGCCCGCGTTCATCCGGCCGAAGCGCCAGTTCGACGTCGCCCGGCTCGAGGTGAAGCTCTGCACGTCCTTCGCCTTCGAGTACGTGTAGGCCCCGGTGAGCTTCAGGTCGTCGCCGATCAGCTTCTGCAGGCTGGCCGTCACGTTGTAGGAGTAGTTGTTGTTCGTGTTCAGCAGCTCGAACACGCCGACGCTGCCCGTCCCGTAGACGTCGGGGCGGTAGTAGTTCGGGATCCCGTAGCCGTCGGTGCCGTTGGTGTTCCCGTACAGCACGCGGCCCTGGTCGTCCGTCGTGACGGACTCGCCGACCCCGTTGTTGCCGAGGTTGCGGTTCACGATGAAGTAATCGTTGATCCCGCGATTGTAGATCCCCTCGACGGTGAACAGCAGGTCCTCGCTGATCCGCCGGTCGTAGGCCAGGTTGGCCCGCAGCACCCGCGGGAACTTGGTGTCCTGCCCGATCAGGTCGATCTCGCCGAGGAAGCTGCCGTCGCCGATTCCGACCGTGCCGCCGCCCGCGGCCGTACCCGGCGCACAGGTGAGCGGCTGGTTCTCGATGTCCGGGTTGAACGCCGGCGCGAGGCCGTTGGGGTTCGTGGAACCGCAGCTGAGGATCGAGATGCCCGTTCCGTTGTTGGAATAGGCGTTGGACATCCACACGTACGCCGGGTTCCCGGTGAACATGCCGATGCCGCCACGCAGCTGCTGCTCGGTGTCCGTAGTCAGATCCCAGTTAAACCCGAGCCGCGGGTTCAGCATGATCTGGCCCGACGGGACCTCGGGGTTGCCGAAGTCCGTGTTCACCTGGCTCGCGTACATCGGCTGGTCGCTGAACACCGGGATGTCCGCCCGCAGGCCGATATTCAAGCTGAAGTTCTCCGACGCCTGCCACTGATCCTGCGCGTACAGGCCGAACTGCTGGCTGTTGAACTCCGCCGCCGGAACCGGACCGCCGTCGATCTTGGCGCTCACGGTGTACGACTGCGCGCTGCCGGCGCTGCCGTCCTGGAACGCGGCGAGGTCGGGGAACGTGTACACGCCGTAGGACGACTGGGCGAACAGGTTGTACACCTTGTAGAGCTCGGCGCGGGCGCCGACCGTGAAGGTGTGGTTGCCCATCGGGGCGAACGTGAAGTTGTTCGTGATCTCCCAGATGTCCTGGTTCAGGCGGTTGCCCTGAGAGAACTGCTCGGCGCCGGTCTGGATCCCGTACGAGCAGCTCGGGTCGGGGCAGCCGATGCTCGTATCGAAGCCCTCCACCGTCACGTTCGGCTCGAGCACGTTCGGATCGCGCGCGTCGCGGATCCGGTTGTAGCTGAGCCGGAACTCGTTGGAGTTGCCGTTCTGGAAGTTCGTGAACAGCTGCACCGACGGGTTGTGGCTCTTGCTGACGAACTGGTAGCCGTTGTTCACGAACCGGAAGTCCGGGTTCCCGGTCGACGAGCTGCGGCTGAACACGTCGTCTTCGGCCCGGTTGAACGAGTAGCGGACGACGAGACGGTTCTGCGCGTTCAGGTTGATGTCCGAGCGCGCCGTGATGTTGACCAGCGGGTTGTTGTTCGTCACCGCGTTGGCGTCACCCGCCGACAGGCCGTACGCCTGCAGCGCCGCGTTCATCGCGCTCAGGTCGGAGGCGTCGGGGACGAGACCGGAGACCTCCGCGGGCGCGCCGGCGTATGGTCCGGAAGCCGGGCGGCTGGAGGTCTGGATCTCGGCGTTGACGAAGAAGAACGCCTTGTCCCGGGCGATCGGGCCGCCGAGCGAGGCGCCGTACTGCCACTTCTTGAACTCCGTCTGGCCCAGCGGATCGCCCGCGAGGCCCTGGTTGCGGAACAGGCCGAAGGCGGTGCCGTGGAACTCGTTGGTCCCGTTCTTCGTGACCGCGTTGATCAGAGCGCCGGTGAAGTTGCCCTGGCGCACGTCGTACGGCGACAGCAGTACCTGGAACTCCTTCACCGCGTCGTAGCCGATCGGCTTGCCGCGGGCCTGGCCGCCGGCCGTTCCCGTGGCGCCGAGGCCGAACCGGTCGTTCACGGTGGCGCCGTCGATCTGGATGGTGTTGAACCGGTTGTTCTGACCGACCACGCTCAGGCCGAGGCCCTCGTTCGTGTCGGTCGACACGATCTGCGGCGTCAGGCGGGCGAGGTTCTCGAACCGGCGATCGAGGGCCGGCAGGCTCTCCAGCTGCTGCTGCCCGATCGTCGTGGCCGCGCCCTGCGTCGACGGCGAGAACTGCGACGCCAGCGCGTCGGTCTCGACGAGCAGCGCCTCGAGCTCGACCGCGGTCGGCTCCAGCGTCAGCGACAGCCGATATGTCTGACCCAGCGTGATCGTCACGTTCTCACGGACGGCGCTGCGGTAACCGAGGCTGCTCACTTCGACCCGATACGGACCGCCGGGCTCGAGGCCCTGCAGGCGGAACGCGCCGAGATCGTTCGTGGTCGCGGTGCTCGTGTAGTTGGTGGGTTGATACGTGAACGCGACGGAGGCGCCGCTGATCGGCGTACCGTCGGGTTGCGTTATCACCCCGGCCGCGGCGCCGGTGGTCGCCTGGGCGAACATCGGGCTGGCCGCGAGGCACAGGGTGAGGGCGGCGAGGACGCCGCTGCGAACGAAGGAATACAGTCTCATCGACGACTCCTGGCAGGCTGATACTCTGACACCCGGAGGACGTTAGGCACGTCCGCCGGCCGACCATTCGATGGTTATGTCACGCGCCCGAAGGGCCCGCAGTCGAGGCCAATGTGGGGGGGTGCTCGGGGAAGCGCAACGTAGCCACGTCACGCGTTGCGCGGATGTTACCGAAGCGCGCCGCCGACGTTACGTCGCGTCGTCCATCGGCTGGCCCGCGTCGGCCGGTGTCGCGAGCATCGCATGGGCCGCCGCGAGGCGCGCGACGGGCACCCGGAAGGGCGAGCAGGACACGTAATCGAGCCCCATCTCCTCGCACAGTCGGACGGATGCGGGATCGCCGCCGTGTTCGCCGCAGATGCCGATCTTCAGCTCCGGCCGGCGTTCCCGGCCTTCTTCGACGGCGAGCCGCATGAGCCGGCCGACGCCGTCCGCGTCGATGCTCTGGAACGGGTCTTCGGCGTAGATGCCCGCGTCGACGTAACCCGGGAGGAAGGATCCCGAGTCGTCGCGGGAGATCCCGAGGGTGGTCTGCGTGAGATCGTTGGTGCCGAAGGAGAAGAACTCGGCGGAACCGGCGATCTCGCCCGCCGTCAGGCAGGCGCGCGGCAGCTCGATCATCGTGCCGATCTGGAAGTCGATGCGATCGCCCGCGTCGTCGAACACGTGGCGGGCCGTCTCGATGATCAGCCCGCGCTGTCGCTCGAATTCCGCCACGTGGCCCACGAGCGGGACCATGATCTCCGGCCGTGGCCGCCCTCCGTCCGCCTGTACGGCCAGCGCGGCTTCGAGGATGGCCCGAACTTGCATACGGGTCAGGTCCGGGCGCTCGAACGCGAGCCGGCAGCCCCGGTTCCCGAGCATCGGGTTCGCTTCGCTGATCCGGTCGACCTCGGCCCGGATCTCCGCCACGGTGCGATCCGTGGCGCGCGCCAGGCGATCGATCTCTTCGTCTTCACCCGGGAGGAACTCGTGCAGCGGCGGGTCGAGCAGGCGAATCGTGACGGGCAGCCCGTCCATCGCCCGGAAGATCCCTATGAAGTCGTCCCGTTGCATCGGCAGGAGCCGCTCCAGCGCGCGCTGACGTCCCTCCGCGTCGCGGGCGAGGATCATCTCGCGCACCGTGTCGATGCGCTCGTCGCCGAAAAACATGTGCTCGGTGCGGCAGAGCCCGATGCCCTCCGCGCCGTGCCGGCGGGCGGTCTCCGCGTCGGCCGGCGTGTCGGCGTTCGCACGCACGCGCAGGCGACGGATCTCGTCGGCCCAGCCCATGAGGCGCTCGAAGTACTCGTCGGGCTCCGGCTGGATCGTGGGGATGCGGCCCGCGATCACCTCGCCGGAGGCCCCGTCGACCGTCAGCCAGTCGCCGCGCTTCAGGGTCCTCCCGTTGGCGGCGATCGTCCCGGCTTCCTCGTCGATCTGCAGGGACTTCGTGCCGACCACGCAGCACTTGCCCATGCCGCGGGCCACGACGGCGGCGTGGCTCGAACGCCCGCCCCGACAGGTGACGATTCCCCGGGCGGCGACCATCCCCTCGAAGTCGTCGGGCGAGGTCTCTTCGCGCACCAGGATGACGGGGTCGCCCGCCGCGTGCGCCTCGATCGCTTCGTGGGCGCTGAGCACCAGGCGGCCCGTCACGGCGCCCGGGGAGGCCGGGTTCCCGACGGCGAGCGGAGTGAATTCCGCGGCCGGATCGACCGTCGGGTGCAGGACTTCCTCGAGCCGTGCCGGGGCTACCCGCAGAACCGCCTCGTCCCGCTCGATCTCGCCTTCGCCGGCCATCTCGACCGCGATCCGGACTGCGGCGCGGGCGGTGCGCTTTCCCGTGCGCGTCTGAAGCAGGTACAGCTCCCCGTCCTCGACGGTGAATTCGAGGTCCTGCATGTCCTTGTAGTGCGCTTCGAGCCGGCCGGCCGTGTCGACGAGCTGCTCGGCCGCGCCGGGCAGGTGCTCCTCCATCTCGTCGATCGACAACGGGTCGCGGATCCCGGCCACGACGTCCTCGCCCTGCGCGTTCACCAGGAATTCGCCGTACAGCTTCTTCTCGCCGGTGGCGGGGTTGCGGGTGAAGGCGACGCCCGTGCCGCTGTTGCGGCCGCGGTTCCCGTACACCATCGCCTGGACGTTCACGGCGGTGCCCAGGTCGTGCGCGATGCCGTACGTCTTCCGGTAGGCGATGGCCCGCGGCGTGCGCCAGCTCTCGAACACGGCATGGATGGCTCCCCACAACTGGCCGCGCGGGTCGTCCGGGAACGGATCGGAACCGTGATCGTCGATGACGCCCCGATATTCCTCGACCAGCTCCTGGAGGTGCGCGGCCGACAGCTGGCTGTCTTCGTCGACGCCGGCCGCCTCGCGGTGTTTCGTCAGCCGCCACTCGAACAGGCGGTGGTCGACCCCGAGGACGACTTCGCCGTACATCTGCAGGAAGCGCCGGTAGGAATCCCACGCGAATCGTTCGTCGCCCGACGCCCGGGCCAGCCCCCGAACGGATCGCTCGGTGAGCCCGAGGTTGAGGATCGTGTCCATCATGCCGGGCATCGAGATCGCCGCGCCCGAGCGGACCGACACGAGGAGCGGATCCTCGTCGTCGCCGAACCGCTTTCCGGTGAAGCCCTCCAGTCGCTCCAGCGCCTCGGAGACGGCGTCCTCGACCCCGTCCGGCATCGCGTGGCTCATCAGGTGCTGGCGACACACGTCGGTCGTGATCGTGAAGCCGGGGGGCACCGGGATGCCGAGATTGGTCATTTCGGCCAGGTTGGCGCCCTTGCCCCCGAGGAGCTTCTTCTGGCGGGCCGCGCCGTCGGCGTGGCCGCGGCCGAACACGTAGACGTACTTCCGAACGGTGCCGTCGACGGATCCTTCCATCGTCAATCCCTCGCTCCGGCAATGGCGAGTCCCGACTCGCGGTCGACGAGCGGCGCCGGGTAGTTCCCGGTCCAGCAGGCGTCGCAGAACGGCCCGGAGTGGCCCACGGCTTCCGCCATGCCCTCGAGGGACAGGTAGCCGAGCGAATCGACGCCGAGGTGTTCGGCGATCTGGGGGACCGAATAGCGGGCGCCGATCAACTCTTCCTTCGTCGGCATGTCGATTCCGTAGTAACAGGGCGAGATGATCGGCGGCGACGCGACCCGGAAGTGGATCTCGCGCGCCCCGTTCTCCCGCAGCAGCGCGACGAGCCCGCGGCTCGTCGTGCCTCGCACCAGGGAGTCGTCGACCACCACGCAGCGCCGGCCGTCGATCAGGTCGCGCACCGGGTTGTACTTGACCCGCACCTTGAAGTCGCGCGTGGCCTGGCTCGGATGGATGAACGTGCGCCCGACGTAGTGGTTGCGAATCAGGGCGAGTTCGAACGGAATGCCGGATTCCTCGGCATACCCCAGCGCGGCGGAGTTGGACGAGTCCGGGACGGCGAATACGCAGTCGGCTTCGACCGCGTGCTCGCGGGCGAGCTGGCGGCCGAAGGCGCGTCGCGCGGCGTCCACGGAGCAGCCGTACACTCGCGAGTCCGGGCGGGCGAAATAGACGAGCTCGAACAGGCACGGCGAGCGCGGTGCGGGTTCGAGCGGGCGCAACGCGCACACCCGCCCGTCGCGGATCCGCAGGACCTCGCCAGGCTCGATCTCGCGCACGTACTCGGCGCCCATGATGTCGAGGGCGCAGGTCTCGGAGGCCACCACGGCGGCCTCGCCCATGCGGCCGAGCACGAGGGGGCGGAAGCCCCGGGCGTCCCGCACGGCGTAGACGGTGTCGCCGATGGACACGACCATCGAGAACGCGCCGGCGAGCTGCGACAGGGCGTCGTCGATCTGCTGATCCGGCTCGGCGCGCCGGGAGCGGGCGACGAGGTGGATCACGGCTTCGGAGTCGCTGTCCGTCTGGAAAATCGCGCCTTCCTCGGTGAGCTGCCGCCTGAGCTGCCCGGCGTTCGTCAGCGTTCCGTTGTGGGCGATCGCCATCGCGCCGTACCGATAGTTGACGACCACCGGCTGCGCGTTGCGCAGGCTGGAGCTCCCGGCCGTGGAGTAGCGAGTGTGCCCGAGCGCCGCGGAGCCGGGGAGGCGAGCCAGCGTCGCGTCGTCGAACACGTCGGACACCAGGCCCATCGCCCGGTGGGCGTGCGCTTCGCCGGCCGCGTCGATCGAGACGATCCCGCAACTCTCCTGGCCCCGGTGCTGGAGTGCGTAGAGACCGAGCGAGGTGAGATGCGCGGCGGCCGGCGAACCGCTCACCGCCACCACCCCGCATTCGTCGCGCAGGCGGTCGTCGTCCCGCCACGTCGGCAGCCGCCGTGGGCCGGTCGGCTCGGCAGTCGTTCCGTGCGTGTCGTCCATCATATCCGTCATCAAATCAGTCGCCGTGCAGAAAGTTGCGGTCGGTGGTCAAGAGGTCAGCCCCGCTTCGTGCTCCATGCGCCGGGGCAGGGCGCCGTCGCGCGCTTCGCGGAGCCGGGAGATCGGAACGTCGATCGTCAGAGTCCCGGTCGAGAGGCGGAAACGGCCGCCGGGAGCGCCCACGTGGCCAATGTGGTGCATTTGCAGGCCCCGTGCCGAGCACAGGTCTCCGAGGGCCGGGAGATCGGCCGTCCGGCAGGTGACGACGACCCGATTCTGGGATTCTCCGAACAGGGCGGCGGCCGGTGCTACGTCGTCGGGCAAACGCGCCGCCAGGCCCCGCGGTCCGTCCGCGGCCAGCAGGGCCGCCTCGGCGAGGGCGACGGCGGCGCCGCCGTCGGAGCAATCATGCGCGCTGCGCAGCAGCCCGCGCTCGGCGGCCGCGACCAGCAGCTCCACCAGGTGGCCGGCCTCCTCGAGGTCGATCGACGGGGGGGCGCCCGCCACGAGATCGTGGACGACGGCCAGGTACTCGGACCCGCCGATCTCCTCTCGCGTGCGGCCGATGAGCACGATCTCGTCGTCGGCGGCCTCCGCGGCGAACCCCGTCGGCACGCGCCGCTCGATCTCCTCGATGACCCCGACCATTCCGATGACCGGCGTCGGGTATACGGGTCCGGAGGGAGTCTCGTTGTAGAGGGACACGTTGCCGCCCGACACGGGGGTCCCGAGCGCCCGGCAGGCCTCACCGATCCCGGCCACGGCTTCGCGGAGCTGGTAGTAGACGGCGGGACCGAGCGGGTTGCCGAAGTTCAGGCAGTTGGTGATCGCGACCGGCCGCGCCCCGGAGCAGGCGACGTTGCGGGCTGCCTCGCATACGGCGATGCGTGCGCCGACGCGGGGCTCGAGGTAGACGTATCGGCCGTTGCCGTCGATCGAGACGGCGATGCCACGGCCCGTATCGGCCAGCCGGAGGAGCGCCGCGTCGGAGCCGGGCCCGAACGCCGTATTGGTCTGGACGCTCGCGTCGTACTGCTCGTAGATCCACGCCTTCGAGCCGATCGACGGCGAGTCGAGCAGGGCGAGGAGCGCGTCGGTCGCCGCCTCGTCGTCGAGCTCGAGCATCGGCGTGAGGTCGCGCTCCCGCAGCGCTCGTACGGCGGGGTCTTCGACGCCCTCGCGCGTGTACGTGGGACATTCGTCGACCAGGGGCCGCACCGGAATCTCGCACACGACGTCTTCGCCCCGCCGGACCCGGAACTGCCCATCGTCGGTCACGTGGCCGATGACGGCCGCCTGCAAGTCCCAGCGGCCGAGAACCTCGCGCACGTCGTCGACCCGGTCGGGGCGGGCCACCAGCAGCATGCGCTCCTGCGACTCGGAGAGCAGCATTTCGTAAGCGGTCATCCCGGTTTCGCGCACCGGAAGGAGGTCCACGTCGATGTCGATTCCGGAACCGGACCGGGCCGCCATCTCGGTGGCGCTCGAGGTGAGTCCCGCCGCGCCCATGTCCTGGATGCCGATGAGAAGGTCGCGCTCGATGAGCTCCAGTGTCGCTTCCAGCAGCAGCTTCTCGGTGAACGGGTCCCCGACCTGCACCTGGGGGCGGCTGTCGCTCCCCTCGTCGAGATCGGCGGACGCGAACGTGGCCCCGTGGATTCCGTCACGTCCGGTGCGGGCGCCGACGGCCATCACCGGGTTTCCGACTCCGTCCGCGCGACCCCGCATCAGGTGCTCGAGGCGAAGCACGCCGACGCACATCGCATTGACGAGCGGATTCCTCTCGTACACCGGGTCGAATACCGTTTCTCCGCCGACGGTCGGCACGCCGACGCAATTCCCGTAGTCGCCGATACCGCGCACGACCCCATCGAGCAGATAGCGGGAGCGCGGCGAGTCGAGCGAGCCGAAGCGGAGACTGTCGAGGACGGCGATCGGGCGGGCCCCCATCGTGAACACGTCACGCAGGATCCCGCCGACGCCGGTGGCCGCCCCCTGGTAGGGCTCGACGGCCGAGGGGTGGTTGTGCGACTCGACCTTGAAGGCCACGCCCCAGCCCTCGCCCGCGTCGATCACGCCGGCGTTCTCACCGGGTCCCTGCACGAGGAGCTCTCCCTCGGTGGGCAGCGTCCGGAGGAGCGGGCGGGAGTTCTTGTAGCCGCAGTGCTCGGACCACATGGCGGAGAACACGCCGAGCTCCTCGATCGTGAGCTCGCGACCCATGATGCCCAGGATTCGTTCGTACTCCGCCTCCGACAGGCCGTGCTCGGCGACGACCGCCGGCGTGATTTCGGGGGCTGGACGGGTGGCGGTGCCGGCCGACTCGCTCATTCGGCGGCCACTTTCCCGCGCGCCGCCATCTCGAGGGAGCGGAACAGCGCCAGGCCGTCCGCCGAGCCGAGCAGGGGAGAGATCGCCCGCTCGGGATGGGGCATCAGACCGACCACGTTGCCAGCCTCGTTGCAGATGCCCGCGATGTTGTGCTGAGAGCCGTTCGGGTTCGCGGCCTCCGTCGCCTCTCCGCTCGGGTCCACGTACCGGAACACGACGCGGCCCTGCGTTTCGAGCTCGGCCAGCGTGTCTGCGTCGGCCACGAACTGACCCTCGCCATGGGCGATCGGCATGCGCAGGCGCTGGCCGGGGGCGCAGGCCACCGTCAGGACGGTGTCGGTCCTCTCGACGCGCAGGATCACGTCCACGTGCCGGAAGCGAAGATCCCGGTTTCGGATCAGCGCGCCGGGCAGCAGGTGCGCTTCGCACAACACCTGGAATCCGTTGCAGATGCCGATCACGGGCTTCCCGGCGCCGGCGAACTCGACCACCGCGGGCATGATCGGGCTGAACCGGGCGATGGCGCCCGCCCGAAGGTGGTCGCCGTACGAAAAGCCCCCCGGCAACAGGACGGCGTCGACGTCGCCGAGCTTCGTGTCCTTGTGCCAGGCGTAAACCGCTTCGTGCCCGATCCCCTCGACGATGGCCCGCTCACAGTCCGCATCGCAGTTCGAGCCCGGGAAGCGCACGATCGCGAAGCGCATCAGCCCGCCTCCTCGACCTGCACCTCGTAGTCCTCGATGATCGGATTGGCGATCAGCCGTTCGCACATCTCCGCCGCCATCGACCGCGCTTCGTCGGCGCTGTCGGCGTCCAGGCGAAGCGTGACCAGGCGTCCGGCCCGGACGTCGCTCACGCCCTCGTAGCCGAGGGTGCCCAGCGCCCGCCCGATCGTCTCGCCCTCGGGGTCGAGAATTCCCGGGCGGGGCGTGATTCGTACCTGCACCGCGTAGTGGATAGTCGCCTCCACGTCAGTTGCCGAAGTCCGGGAGCTCGCTCCCGGTGATACGCGCGTAGGCCTCCCGGTAGCGGGCGGTCGTGGAAGCCACGACGTCGTCGGGCAGGTCGGGGGCCGGCGGTTGCTTGTCCCACTCCCCGTCGTCGACCAGGCCCTGCAGGTAGTCGCGCACCGGCTGCTTGTCGAGCGAAGGCGGCGTCGCGCCCGGCGCGTACTCCGAGGCGGGCCAGAAGCGCGAGGAGTCGGGAGTCAGCACCTCGTCGATCACGACGACCTCGCCAGAGGCGGCGGTCCCGAACTCGAATTTCGTGTCGGCGATGATGATCCCCTGCTTCCGCGCGTGCTCGCGGGCGAAGGTGTAGAGGTCGAGGCTCACCTGCCGCAGATGCTCGGCCACCTTCGTGCCGACGATCCGCTTCATCTCCTCGAACGTGATGTTCTCGTCGTGCCCCTCCTCGGCCTTCGTCGCAGGGGAGAAGATCGGCGGATCGAGCTCCTGCGCTTCGACGAGTCCCTCGGGAAGCGGCTCACCGGCCAGCGTCCCGGAGCGGCGGTACTCGCGCCATGCGGAGCCGGTGATGAATCCACGCACCACGCACTCGACCGGGAACGGGTTC
>JASFRN010000032.1:0-26274 GCA_050114915.1 Gemmatimonadales bacterium
ACCGCGCCGCCGAGGCGATGACGATCTTCGCCGTCATGACCGCGGGCCTGTTCCCGCTCATCCACCTCGGCCGCGTCTGGTACTTCTACTACCTCATCCCGTACCCCTCGACGCGACTGATCTGGCCCAACTTCCGTTCGCCGCTCGTGTGGGACATGTTCGCGATCGGCACCTACTTCACGATCAGCCTCGTGTTCTGGTATCTCGGGCTGATTCCCGACATCGCCGGACTGCGCGACAAGTTCACCGGGCTGCGCAAGAAGATCTACGGCGCCCTGTCGCTCGGATGGCAGGGCTCGGTGCGCGACTGGGCGCACTACCGGCGGCTCTATCTTTACCTGGCCGGGATCGCCACGCCGCTGGTGCTCTCGGTTCACAGCGTCGTGTCGTGGGACTTCGCGATGGGCATCGTGCCGGGCTGGCACTCGACGATCTTCGCCCCCTACTTCGTGGCCGGCGCGATCTTCAGCGGCATCGCGATGGTGATCACGCTGCTGATCCCGCTGCGCTGGGCCTTCGGGCTCGACGACTACATCACGAAGTACCACTTCGACAACATGGCGAAGCTCCTGTTGCTGACGTCGCTGATCGTCGGCTACGCCTACGCGATGGAGTTCTTCGTCGCGTGGTGGTCGCAGGACCCGATCGAGATCGAGAGCTTCCGCTGGCGCGCCATGGGCTTCTACACGGGGCCGTACTGGGTGATGGTGTTCTGCAACGTCGTCATCCCCATGAGCCTCTGGTTCAAGAAGATCCGCGGCAGCCTCGCGGCACTGTTCGTCGTCTCGGTGTTCGTGAACATCGGAATGTGGTACGAGCGCTTCGTGATCATCGTCACCTCGCTCGCCCACGAGTACGAGCCGGGCGGCTGGGGGATCTACGTACCGAGCTGGGTGGAGATCTCGATCCTCATCGGCAGCTTCGCGTGGTTCTTCTTCTGGTTCCTGCTGTTCACGAAGTCGCTGCCGACCATCAGCATCGCCGAAGTCAAGGAACACATAGCCCATCAGCAGGAGCACGGGCACTGAGGAGCCTGATGATGAACTCGAGTGGGCCGCGCGAGTGGCGCTTACGCGGCTCAGCGAAGGAACGACGACGAGTCGTAGCAGAGCTACGGCGAGAAGGAGAGACGAACGATTAGATGCGTAACCGCCACTCGCCCAGAGGGTTGCGACGGCACAGGGCCATTTCCTGCGTTGCCGCGCCTCGACGTAGTATCAACTATGCCTTCGGCGCGACGCCTTGGATCTGGCCCTGTGGCGCTCGCAACGCGGCTTACTCCAGTTCATCATCAGGCTCCTAAATGAGTGGAATTCTCGCACAATACGACCGCGTCGGCGCCACGATCGACGGGATCCGGCGACTGCGCGAGGCGGGGCACGAGGACTTCGAGGTCTTCTCGCCCATCCCGTATGCCGAGCTCGAGGAGGCGATGGGAATCGTCACGAGCCCGATACGCCGCTGGGCGCTGATCGGAGGGATCAGCGGATTCGTCACCGCGATCGCGCTGACCGGCCTCACGTCCTACGCCTATCCGCTGATCACCCAGGGGAAGCCGATCATGTCCTGGCCGGCCTACTTCGTGATCATGTTCGAGCTGACGATCCTGCTCACCGGCCTGTTCGGGTTCGGCGGGCTGCTCTACCTGACGCACAGGAGCCGCAAGAAGATGTCGCCCGGCTATCGACCGGAGTTCTCGGTCGACCAGTACGGCATCTACGTCCGCGACGCGGGCGCCGGCGAAGTCGAAGGGCTCCTGCGCGAGGCGGGCGCCGTGTCGATCGACACGGAGGTGGGCGCGTGAGCCGCAGACTCCTGATGGGCGCCGTCGCCCTGCTCCTCCTGGGGCTCGGCGGCTGCGACGACCAGGTCAAGCGAGTGCCGTGGTTCGCCACGATGTATCGGCAGCCGTCGGTCGAGACCTACGAGACGACCGGCCGCCTGCCGGCCGAGGGCGCGGTCCCGCTCGGCGCGAAGCGTACGCTCGATCTCGTCTCGTCCGACTCGCTCCAGAACCCGCTGGCCGGCCGGATGGACGACGCCGTCCTGAACCGCGGCCACGAACTGTTCCAGAGCTACTGCATCATGTGCCACGGGCCGACCGGAGTGGGCGACGGTCCGGTGGTGGGCGAGAACCGCCTCCCCGCCCTGCCGACCATGAACCTCACGTCGGAGCGGGCCATGGGCCTGACCGACGGCTACATCTACGGAATGATCGCCAACGGTCGCGGCGTGATGCCCTCTTATCGACGCGTCCCGCCCGAGGAGCGCTGGTATCTCGTGAACTACGTCAGAAAATTGCAGGG
The DNA here is from genome assembly GCA_050114915.1 of Gemmatimonadales bacterium. Taxonomy (GTDB): domain Bacteria; phylum Gemmatimonadota; class Gemmatimonadetes; order Palauibacterales; family Palauibacteraceae; genus JARFPW01. The sequence continues at coordinate 2,307 of JASFRN010000032.1, forward strand.
GAACCCTTGAGCGCTGAATCGACGAACCTGTCGCCGGAACGCGTCCTCGGCACGATCTCGGGACGGGTCAGCGGCCTGGCCATGGGGCTGTGGCTGCTGGCGATCCTGATCGGCGTCGCCGGGGTGTTCACTTCGATCGGGAGCATGCCGGTACGAACCTGGCAGGCGATCTGGTTCAACTTCCTGTACTGGACCGCGATCGCCGAGGCCGGCGTGTGCTTCGGCGCCGTGCTCACCGCGGCCAAGGGACACTGGGGCAAGCCGTTCATCCGCGTGGCCGAGCCGGCCGGCGCGTTCCTTCCGATCTCGCTCGCCGTGTTCGTGGCCATGTACTGGGGGGCCGGCTACATCTTCCCCTGGATGGACCCGGGCTTTTCCGGTCACCTGAACCGCGCCTGGGTGAACCACGACGACGTGTTCGTGCGCAACGCAATCCTGTTGGCCATCCTCTACGTCGTGAGCTTCTACTTCATGCGTCTCTCCCTGCGGCCCGACGCCCGGCAGATTGCCGAGCACCACACGGGCTGGCGGGCGAAAGTCATGGGGATGTGCACGCGCGGCTGGCGCGGCGACGACGAAGAGATCGCCCGGACGCGCCGGATCGCTGGCTGGCTGGCTCCGGCCCTCATCCTCCTGTGGGCGGTCGTCTTCAGCCTGATGTCGTTCGACCTGACGATGTCGCTGATGCGCAACTTCATCAGCGTGATCTGGGGCGGGATCTACCTGTTTGCGGGCTGGCTCTGCATGCTCTCGATGGTCGCGGTCCTCGCCCACCGGTATCGGATCCGCCACAACCTCGACGACGTATGGGGCAAGTGGGAGTTCCACGATCTCGGGAAGCTGATGTTCGCCTTCACGATCTTCTGGGCGTACATCTGGTTCTCGCAGTTCCTGCCGATCTGGTACGGCAACATGGGTCGCGAGACGATCTTCTTCGAGCAGCGCACCGTGAACGGATTCGGCGTCCTGCTGTGGGCGCAGATGGCGCTCGTGTTCTTCCTGCCCTTCCTGCTGCTGCTCGGGCGGCGCCCGAAGATGAACCCGCGCTGGCTCTCGTTCGTCGGGTTGATCATCCTGGTCGGATTCCTGCTCGAACGGTACATGCTCGTGGTGCCGTCGACGTGGCACGGCGAGGGGATTCCGTTCGGCTGGCCCGAGATCTCGATCTCGCTCGGGTTCCTCGGCCTGTTCGGCCTCTGCTACTCGGTGTACGCGAGCCTCACGCCGAAGCTGCCCATCCACGAGCCGCTGTTCGTCGGAGAGCGCACGAAGGGTCCCTGAACGCGCGCCTCAGGTCGAGGCGCGGCTGGCGATCTGCTCGAGGTGCTCGCGCGGCATGTTGCGCGCGATGAGCGCGTAGTCGTATCGGGCGTCACTCCACCGGGCGACGTTCAGGTTGCCTTCGCGCATCGAGCGTAGATCTCCATCGACGCTCTTCCCGTTCCGCGGCACCTGGTAGAAAACGAGGCGTTCTCCCTCCATCTCGTATTCCGTGTAGGCCCCCATCCGCCCTTCCAGGTCACACACGGCCACCTTCGTGACCGGCGCGTCCAGCATCAGCGCGGGACCGTCGCCATGGAACTGCGCCCGATAGAAAGCCTCGACCTCCGCGTGCGGCACGTCGCGCCGTGCGATTTCCGGGAGCGCCGTGCGCTGGAAATCGTCGATGAACGCCTCGTCGGGCAGACCGGTGTCGAGCCGCTGAGAGAGGGTCAGGCCGCCGGCGATGAGGATGGTCGCCGCGGCGGCGGCGAGCACGCCTTCGGCCCACGGCGGCCACCGGCGCTTGCGGGAACCGCGGGCGCCGACGAGTCCCTCGCCGGGCCTGAACAGCTCCTCGTCCTCGAGCTCCCGGGCCAACGCGGCTCGAACGGCCTCGGGGCATGGGGTGGCGCCGCACAGGCGCAGATCGCGCAGCCGGGCCGCGAGCACGCCGTCGCGCCGTAGAAACGCCCGGCACGGCGGGCATGCCGCCAGGTGCCGACGGGCTTCCGCCAGCTCCGGCGTCTCTTCGGCGCCCTCGGCGGCCTCGGACGCGCGGGCCGCCCACAACAGCTCCAGCGCCCGCTCGCAACTCGGCTTCATCGGTACCCGTGAACCCCCGTCTCGCATACGCCATCCGGCATCGCAGAGTGCAATGCCGCGTTCGCCAATGTAACCGTAATCCTCGACGGTCGGTTCCGCCGCGCCGTCAGCGGGAGAGCGCCTCCTCGATCAGCTCCTGCTGTTCGCGGCCGTGGGCGGTCGCGGTTCCGGCCGCCGGGCTCGCCCGCTCGGGGCGGGCGACGAGCCGGAGTTCGCGGCCTTCGCCGGTGAGCTCGGCGAGCCGTGCCCGCAGATACCGCCAGGCCCCCATGTTCTCCGGCTCTTCCTGCAGCCATACGACCTCTTCGAGCGCCGGGTAGCCGTCGAGCAGCCCACGCAGCTCCGCGGTCGGGAACGGGTAGAGCAGCTCGATGCGCGCGACGTCCACCGAATCGGCCGACTCCCAGGCCTCGGAGCCCACCAAATCGTAGTACACCTTCCCGGAGCACAGGACGAGCCGGGTGACAGCCTCCGCACCGACGTCGCGCGCTCCCGGGAGCACCGGATGGAACGCGCCTTCGGTGAGCTCGCTCAGCGTCGAGCGCGCCGCCGGGTGGCGCAGCAGACTCTTCGGCGACATCACAACCAGCGGCCGCCGGTCGGCCCGCAGCGCCTGCAAACGCAGCAGGTGGAAGTACTGGGCCGGCGTCGTGCAGTTGGCGACCCGGATGTTCCCTTCGGCGCCGAGGTTCAGGAAGCGCTCGAGCCGGGCGCTCGAGTGCTCGGGCCCCTGTCCCTCGTAGCCGTGCGGCAGCAGCAGGACGAGCCGGGACTCGAGTCCCCACTTCGAGCGGCCGGAGACGATGAACTGGTCGATGATCGCCTGGCCGACGTTGGCGAAGTCGCCGAACTGGGCTTCCCAGAGCACCAGCGCGTCGGGCGAGAAGACGCTGTAGCCGTACTCGAACCCGAGGCAGGCGACCTCCGACAGCGGGCTGTTCCACACCTGGAACGACGCCTGCTCCCGCGAGAGGTTCGCCAGGGGGATGTACTCGCCGCCGGTCTCCACGTCGTGCAGCACGGCGTGGCGCTGGCTGAACGTGCCGCGCTGCGTGTCCTCGCCGCTGAGACGAATGGGCACGCCCACCTCGAGCAGGCTGCCGAAGGCCAGCGCTTCGCCGTGCGCCCAGTCGAAGCCCGCGTCGATCTGGCTCTTCCGGCGCTCGAGCTGGCGCCCGAGCTTCGGAAAGACGTGGAAGTCGGCCGGCCACGTGTGCAGGGCCTCGTTGATCCGCTCGAGCTCGTCGCGCGATACGGCGGTGACGACCTCCGCCGGATCGGCGAGCTTCGTCGGCCCCAGCTCCATGATGCTGGTGCGACTCGTCTCGCCGTCCTCTTCCTCGGTCGCCGCCAGCTGTTCGGTCACCTGGCGCCGCGCCGCCTGCATCTGCTCGTCGAACTCGTCGGCCATCTTCTCGGCCGCCGAGCGCTCGATCGTGCCGTCCGCCACGAGGCGGTCGACCCACAGGTCGCGAACCGTCGGGTGGTCGTCGATCAGCTCGTACATGTCCGGCTGCGTATAGGACGGTTCGTCGCCCTCGTTGTGCCCGTACCGCCTATATCCCACCAGGTCGATCACGATGTCCTGGCCGAACGCCGTCCGGTAGTCCATGCCCAGCTGTATCGCCGCCAGGCACGCCTCCGGGTCGTCCGCGTTCACGTGCAGGATCGGCACGCGGAACGCGAGGGCCAGATCGCTGGCGTAACGGGTCGACCGCCCGTCGTTCGGATCGGTCGTGAACCCGAGCTGGTTGTTGGCCACGATGTGCAGGGTGCCGCCCGTCTCGTAGCCGCGCAGGCGGCACAGGTTCAGGGTCTCGGCCACGACGCCCTGTCCGATGAACGCGGCGTCGCCGTGGATCAGCACGGGCAGCACGCCGGTGCCGTGCTCCTCGTCGAACCGGATCGCGTTCCCGTTGCCGGTCGGGGCGCCTTCCTGGACGAGATGCTCGCGCGCCGCGCGCGCCATGCCCTCAACCACGGGGTTCACGTGCTCGAGATGGCTCGGGTTGGGCGCCAGGACGGCCTCGATCTCGCCCGCCGACGTCTCGACCATCTGCCGGGCGCCGAGATGGTACTTCACGTCGCCGGACCCCGGGACGGTGGTCTGCAGGCCCTGCTCGTGCTCGCCTTCGAAATCGGCGATGATCGACTCGTACGGCCGACCCACGAGCCGGGAGAGCACCGCGAGGCGGCCGCGGTGCGCCATGCCGAGGAAGATCTTCTTCGCCCCGCCCTCGGCCGCCAGTCGCGCCGCCCGGCCGAGCATCGGGATCATCATGTCGAGGCCCTCGATCGAGAACCGCTTCTGACCGAGGAAGGCCCGATGCAGGAAATGCTCGAAACCCTCGACTTCCGTCAGCACCTCGAGCACCCGGATCTTCATCTCGGGCACCATCGGCTCGAGGTGGCGTCCCGACTCGATGTATTCGACGAGCCAGTTCCACTGCTCCACGTCGTCCATGTGGTCGAGCTCGTAGCCGATGCGGCCGCAGTAGATGGCGCGCAGCGACTCGACCACGTCGAGGGCCGTGCGGCCCAGGCGCTCGAGACCGATCGCCGCGGCAGGCACCTGCGCCAGATCGGCTTCGGTCACGCCGTGGAACTCGAGCGTGAGCGACGGATGCCCCGGCGGCTCGGATCCGAGCGGATCGACGGGAACGAGGAGATGGCCGTGGGTGCGGAAGTCCTCCGCCAGCGCCCCGGCCGCCATCGCCGTGTGCAGGAGATGGGTCGAGACGGGCGCCGCGGCAGCTTCCGTCGGCGCGGCGATCTGCGCAAGCACGGCCTCGGCCGATCCGCCGTTCAGATCGGCGTCCAGCAACGAGGGGGGTACGATGCCGCGGTCGCGCAGGCGGCGTTCAACCAGCTGGTCGGCGTAGCCGGCGTTATAGCCGTCCGCCTGATGTGATTCGCTCATTCTCCGTTATCGCGGAATGCGCAGGAAGATCCGGGCCAGCGACGCACCGCCCTCCAGGCGGACGCCGGACGCTGAAGGTACGAACAACCGTGGCCGACACAAGCTGGATGGATGTTTCGCCCGGCCGGTCAGCGATCGGACAGCTGGACGATCCAGATGTTCGAATCGGAAGCCCCCGGCGTGCGGCGGGAGAAAGCGAGCCAGCGTCCGTCGGGCGACACGGCCGGGTCGCTCCCGTTCTCGGTATCGGGAACCGGCTGCGGGTCGTCTCCGTCGGCCGACACGGACCAGATCCTGCCCCCGGACTGGTAATACAGACGCCCGTCGTCAGGACCCCAGGCGGGGCGCGAACCCTCCGGAAGCAGCTGCAGATCGGTGCCGTCGGGCCGGATCAGGGCGAGCGAGCGGTCGGCGATCGGCCACGTGCGCCGCTGCTCGACGCAGATCACCGTGCCGAGTGGTTGCGTCTCGTCGTCGGGAATCAGCCGGTGTTCGCAGGTCTCCTCGACCACCGGACCCCGTCCGAAGCGCTCGAACGCGATCCACTGGCCCGAGGGGCTCCAGGCGGGATCGATCCCGTCGTCGGCTCCGGGAATCTGCGTCACCGTGCCGGCCGCGGGGTCCCAGATCTTCAGGCCCACGCCGTCGCTGAACACGACTCGTTTCCCGGCCGGGTCCCATGACAGGCGAACCGGGGCTCGACGCGTCTCGTTGAATCGCTGCTGGAACGGGTGGCGGTCGACCAGCCACACGCCGGGTAGACCATATGGATGCTGGCCGGTATCGAACGCGCGTCCCGGAAAGGTGACCTCGAGCTGCGGGTCCTGCTCGGGCTGGGTGAGGGCGCCGGTCTCCCGAACCCGCAGGAACGCTCCGTCCAGGCGCGGACGCGACATGGCGGACGCGAGCGTCGAATCGCAGGCCGACACGCCGCCGGCGCACAGTGTCGCGTCCAGCAGGGGACGGATCGTCAGCAACGCCACCCGACCGTCGCTCGCGGCGGCGACCGCGTCGAACGCGATGGAGGCCGACGACGTCTGCAGGGTCGGAAGGAGCCGACGCGCGGCGCCCCCCTCGCGCGGGATCGCCCGTACGACACCCTCCGTGCGCAGCGTATCGTCGACGAACACGGTATCGACCGGAGCACCGGGACGGGACGGACTGCAGCTCGGCGGACAGGTCACGACCACGGGGACGGTTTGTACGCGGACGCTACGGGCCAGGTAGATCACCTCGTCGCCGGAGGCCGACCAGGTCGGGGCTACCTCGAGTCCGGGATCGTAGGTGAGCTGGTAAGGTGCCGGACCCAGCGGCGTGAGTTCCGGTGCCTGGAACGTCGCCGGCGCGTCGCGACATGCGCCGGCCACCGCGGCGACGGCGACGACGACCACGAAAGTCCCGCTGGCCCGTCTCATCGGCTCAGAATCCGAGGACGACCCGCCAGACCACGTCGTGGCCCGGATCGGACACGAACAGGAAACCGAAAGGTCCCGTCGTCACGCCCGAGGGAGCGTCGAGGCCGACGGCGCCGGCATCGCGCTGATCGCCCGTGAACGCCGGGTCGCCGTTGCCGGCGTACGTCTCGATCAGTCCCGTTGCGAGGGGAACGTGGCGCACACGGTGATTGCCCGTGTCCGCGATGAAGATGCGCCGGCCGTCCTGGGTGGCGGTGACGTCCTCCGGGAAGTTCAGGGCGCTGGCCGTCGCGTCGATGCCGTCACCCGTGTAGCCGCGCACCCCGCTGCCGGCCACCGTCTCGATCGTCCCCGCGTCGAGATCGATCGCGCGGACCCGGTCGTTCCCCGAGTCCGCCACGTAGAGGATACCGGCCCCGATGCCGAGGCCGCCCGGGGTGTTCAGCTGGGCCGCCGCCGCCTGGCCGCCGTCCCCGGAGAATCCCGGCACGCCGGTGCCTGCCAGCGTCTGCAGGTTGCCGGCTCCGTCGATGTAGCGGATGCGGTGCCCGGTGCGCTCGCTGAAGTAGACGATCCCGTCGGCGTCGACCGCCACGCCGCGCGGATCCTGGATCGACGCCTCGGTGGCGGGCGTGCCGTCGGCCGCGGCTGCCGAGACGCCGGTGCCGGCGACCACCTGTGCCGTGCCCGCCTCCGGGTCGAACTGCCATATGCGGCGTCCTCGCACGTCGGCGACGAGCAGCAGGCCGTCGGGCCCCAGCGCCGCGTCGGTGGGCATGTCGAGACAGGGGTCGGCCGAGCAGAATCGGTCCGCCCGCAGCACCCGGAACGCCCCGTTCGAGGCCACCGCCGACACGCGGGCGTTCGCGGTCTCGACGACGAACAGCTCTCCGCTCGGCGCGATCGCCAGGCCGGCGGGGTTCCCGATTCGGCTGTCGGTCGCCAGCGCTTCCTCCGTCTCGCCGCCGTTGTTCGCGACGCCGGCCACGATCCGCATGATGCCCGGCACGTCGCCCACCACGGCGATCGGGTCGCCACAGGCGACCACGACCGTCGCGGCGAGCACGGCGGCCGCCACTACCGGAATCGCGATCCGCAGCCCGGTGCGAACCCGCGACGTCGTCGGTCTCCGGCGTCCGCTCGGCGTCATGGCTCGAGGCCCACGATCCAGATGTCCGAGAGCGCGGTGAGCGTGTCGATGCGGGCGAAGGCCAGCGACGACCCGTCGGGCGAGGGCGCCGGCATGTAGCCGTCTTCGGTGTCCGGTACGGGTCGCGCGTCGGTTCCGTCGATCGCCACGGACCAGATGCGGCTACCGGCTTCGTAGAACACGCGCCTTCCGTCGCCGCTCCACGCCGGACGCGATCCCTCCGGCAGGATGCGCAACCCGGTGCCGTCCGGGTGGATCAGGGCCAGCGTGTGGGCGACCAGTGGCCAGCTGCGGTGCTGCTCGACGCAGAGCACCGGCCCTGGATTCGGGTCGCCGGGGAACGGCGCCTGGCGGTGCGTGCACGTCGCTTCGCTGAGCGCCCCGCGCTCGAAACGCTCGAACGCGATCCACTGGCCGTTCGGGCTCCAGGCGGGGTTGATTCCGTCATCGGTTCCCGGGATCATCGCGGTCTCGCCGGTATCGGGATTCCAGGTGCGCAGCGACACGCCGTCGCTGTACGCGACCCGGTCGCCGTCGGGGGTCCAGGCGACGCGCAGCGGCGCTCGCCGCGTCTGGCTGAACCGGCGCTGGAACGGAAAGACGTCGACGCGCCACAACCCGTCGAGGCCCAGCGGTTGCTCCGACGTGTCGAAGGTCCGGCCGGGGAACTCGACCACGAGCTGCGCGTCGGCTCCGGGCCCCGACGCCGTCCCGGGCTCTCGTACTCGCAGGACTCCGGTCGACAACCTTGGAGGCTCGTCGTCCTGCGCTGCCGGGTCGAGCGCGGGCGTGCACTCCGTCACGGTGTTCCCGCACAGGCGCGGGTCGAGCGGCGGCAGCAGGGTGAACGCGGCGATCCGTCCGTCGCTCGCCTGGGCGGCGAAGTCGATGGCGACCGTGCCGCGTTCTCCCGTCTGCAGGTTCGGCAGGACCTTCGACGCCACCCCGCCCTGCCAGTGGATCACCCGCAGCGGCCGGCCAATCCGCAGAGAATCGCCGCGCGGCTCGCCGGCGGCCGGCGGCGGGGGAGGAAGCAGGTCCTCCGTCACGTAGATGACCGAATCGCCCGAGGCCGACCAGCTCGGCGACACGTCCCGGCCCGTATCGAAGGTGAGCTGGTACGGCGGCGGCCCGAGAGGCTCGAGCTCCGGGGGATCGAACAGCTCGGGCGCGTCCCGGCAGCCGGACGCGAGCGCGACGAGGAAGGTCAGCAGGAAGCCCCGTTCCGCGGCGACGCGCGCGCCCGGCATCAGAACGTCACCTCGACGCCGACGCGCAACTGCCGTGGCGGCCCGTAGTACAACGACGGGTCGTTCCGGTCGAGCACGGCGGCGAATCGGGCCGTCGCGAACTCCTCGCCGGAGATGAGGCCGTCCCCGTCGAGGTCGACGCTCGGCGAATACCGCGAGGACTCGCGTGGAATGGGGAACTCGCTGCTGACCGGCGCGGACGCCTGGTCCTGGAGTGTCCCCAGCGAGGGTGCGATCGTGCCGGTCTCGCGCCGCAGGGCGATCAGGTTCTCGCGGTCCAGCAGGTTCTTGACCTCCGCGACCAGGCGCACCCCGCACCGCTCGCAGCCCGGCAGACCCGGCAGCTCCCACGTCGCGGCGAGGTCGACGAGCGCGGTCCATGGCAGGCGACCGATCGGGTTGGTGCGGCCGTCTTCATCCACCACCTGCAGCGGGTACAGCGGGTAGCCGCTCCGGACACGGGCCGTGAGCACCGCGCCCACCGGCAAGCCGCCGGGCGCGTTCGCGGCGGCGCGGGCGGCCCGGCCGAGCAGCAACGTCAAGTCGATGGTATGGCGCCGATCGAACGCCAGCGGAACGGGCTCCGGCTGTCCTGGTTCGGTCGAGCTCGTGTCGGCGAAGGCGCCGGAGGTCAGTCCCTCGGCCTTCTGCAGCGAGTAGCCGACGCGGGCGAATACGTTCGGCCAGCGGGCGAGGGCCGAAAGCTCGATACCGTTTACCGTGCCCTTGTCCCCCGTCGTGAACTGTCCCGGCGCCGTGCCCACGAGCTGTACGTTACCCGTCACGAGGTTGCCGAGCTCCTTGTGAAAGCCGACGATCTCGATGCCGATACGCTCCAGGAACAAATGGCTGACGCCGGCCTCGATCGTGCTCCCTTCCTCGAACGCCAGGTTCGGGTTGCCCTGCCGGCGGATGTCGGTCCGCAGCGAGTCGCCGATCGTGTTGTCGATGAAGAACTGGAAGTCGGGCGGCTGCGCCATGCGGGCGTAATTCACCTTGAACGCGGTGCGCCCCGCCGAATTACGAATCGCGCCGGCGAAGCCGAGGTGGGGCCCGAAGTGCCACTTCCAGTCGGTGGTCACCGCCGGGGCCAGGAAGTCACCCGGCACCGGCCGGAACTCGAGTCCGTTCCGGAACCCCTCGATCCGCAGGCCGGCCGTCACCGTGAACAGCTCTTCGGGGCGAATGCTGGCCTCGGTGAAGCCGGCCACCTGGCTCGGATAGAAGCGGGCGTAGTTCGGCGACGAGCCCGCGAGGTAGGCCCGGGTGCGCTCGTAGATCTCGACCCGATACAGCTTCCCCGTCAGACCGGCCCGGAAGCTGTTGCCGTTGGCGAGGAACTTCTCGCCGACGAGATCGGCGCCCAGCATGTCCGAGCGGCTCCAGTTCGCGATGCCCGACGTGCCCTCGGTGATGAACAGGCCTTCGCCGGCTGGCCCGAACGGCGAGTTGCGGAGCCCGTCCGGCGTCTCGTAGCCCGGAACGGGCTGCGGGTTCTCGATCTGGTCCTCGATCGGACTGCGCACGTAGTCCTCTCCGAGGAACTCGAAGTCCGACAGGCCGAACCCGGCGACCGTCGAGCGCTGGCCGAACGCCCCCAGGTCGATCGCCCCCAGGTAGCGGTCGATGCGCTGCGCGGCCAGCCGCAGGGTCAGCCGATCCGCGCCGCTGCCCGTCTGCCCGCCGACGTCGAACGTCAGGGTGCCCAGCGTCGCCTTGTTCCGCTGCGCCAGCCGGCTGTCGGCGCTGTACTTCAGCTCCTGCGTGTACAGCTCGCGCTGGAAGCGGTTGTGCAGCAGGGTGGCGGTGAACAGCCCGCCGAGGGCGGGCCGGTCGAGCCGGAGGAAGCCGATCAGCCGGTCGCCTAGCTGCCCCGGCAGCCCGTCTCGTTCGTACGGACAGTACAGGTGCGTGGCCGCCGGGTCGTTCTGGAGCGCCTCTATCTGCGCATCCAGCGCTGCGCCGCCGTCGCCGGGCCGCAGGCAGGTGAGTCCGCGGGCCCGCGGATCGGCGTCGTTCAGACCCTCGAGCTGAAGATCCGCGAACAGCGTCGCACGCTCACCGAGGAACGGCAGCGGACCACCCCCGTTGACGTCCAGCGACGCGAGCCCCGTCGAGGCGGACGCCGGGGCGACGTGGTCGCTTCGCAGGCTGGCCTCGCCTTCCCACCGCTCCTCGGAACCGCGGCGAGTCGTATAGCTGACGACGCCCGAAAGGGCAGAACCGTACTCCGCGCTGAAACCGCCCGTCACGACTTCCAGCTCTTCGAGCGACGTCGGGGCGAGTTCTATCGAGGCACCGCCCGTCGTGGATTCGACCTGGTTCTTCACGGCGAATCCGTCGATCACGTAGGCTTCCTGGCCCACCTGCCCGCCGCGGAAGTGCCCATCGGACACACCGGTGGAGAGCTCGACAGCCTCGCCGACGCGCGTTACGGGCAGCTCTCGCAGCACCTCGCCCGTCAACACCTCTCGGGTCCGGGCGACCTCCGGCTCGATGAGCGGGATCCGGTCGGCATCGACGACCAGCGGCTCGATTTCGATCTGCGTGGGCTCGAGGGCGAGCACGAGCTCCGCGGCGCGTCCGGCGCGCACGCCGACGCCTTCCAAGCGGAGGGACTGGTAGCCGAGAAGCTCGACGCTGAGATCCACCTCGCCGGCCGGAAGGCCCGCGATGACGAAACGGCCCTGCTCGGTCGTCTCGGCCGTCTTGCCCTGGGCCTCGACCGCCACCCGTGCGCCGGCCAGCGGCTGTCCGGTCGTGGCGTCCTCGACGCGACCGCTGATCCGGCCGGTCGTCTGGGCCCAAGCAGCCGCCGGCGCGACGAGGGAGAGCGCCGCGAGGAAGGCCACCACCCTGACGCGCCGGCGGGCGGACATCAGATACCGGGCAACAGCATGTACACGACGAACATCGCCACCCATCCGAGCAACCCGGTGACGATCGCCTGTCCCGTCGAGACGTCCAGTGCCTGGCGGATCGCCACCACGCCGGCGGCGATGCCCCACACGAACACCGCGAGTCCGACCAGGATGCCGAGGAAGGGGATGAGGGCGAGGATCGAGAACAGGGCCACCGTATACGCAAACCCGAGTGTCCGCAGCAACTCGCCCCACGTCGCGGTCCCCCCGAAGAGCCTGGTGCCGATGAAGTAGGTCAACCCCGCGTAGGCCAACCAACCAAGTAACGCACCGACCACGCCGGATATGACACCCGCCGGTGAGACGAGCCCCTGGACCACCGCGGCGACGGCCACCACGCCGGCCGCCTGCAGCGTCGCGTCGGTGTCGTGCTCCACCTCTTCGTACGTGGCCACGTCCAGCGTCGCGGCTCCGATCATCCGTGCGAGGAATGTGCTACGTGCCATCCCGGCCTCCTGTCAGGTAGTCGGTTCGGGCAACGCGGCCTGTGCCATGCCCTCGGCCTCGTCGACCGATAGCAGGATCAGGCCGCCGACGATGAAGAACGCCACAACTGTCGAGACGCCTGCGCGCATGCCGAAACGAGCCGTCATCTCGGCGAGCGCGAGCGGCCCGAGAAACGAGGTCGCCTTGCCGGAGAACGCGAAGAAGCCGAAGAACTCGGTCTTGCTGTGCTCGGGCACGAAGCGCCCCATCAACGAGCGACTCGCCGACTGATTGGGCCCTACGAACAGACCCAGCGCGATCCCGGCAATCCACAGCCAGGTCCGGTTGGGAGCGGCCACCGCGACCAGCGAGGCCGCGACGAGTGCGACCAGCGTGATCAGGATCGTGCGTTTGCCGCCGATCCGATCGTCGACGACGCCGAATACGAGCGCTCCCAGTCCGGCCGAGACGTTGAGTCCGATTCCGAATACGATCACCTCGTCGAGACTCATCCCGAACACCCCCGCCGCGTAGGCGCCACCGAAGGCGAATACGGTGACGAGGCCGTCGTTGTAGATGAGCCGGGCGAGGAGAAATCGTACGATCTGTCGGTAGCGGCCCAGGTTGCGAAAGGTGCGGCCGATTTCCTTGAAGGCGCCTCGCATGCCCGTGCCGGCATCGGCGCGGGCACGACTCGGCGGCGTTCGAACCCAGAGGAGCATCGGCAGGCTGAACAGGAAGAACCACCCGGCCACGAGGAGGGTCGTCGCCCGATAGTTGAACCCTCCGGCCGTCGAGACGCCGAACCAGGGCACCTCCGGCCGCACAAGGGCGACGAGCGCGAGCCCCAGCGCCACGAGCCCCCCCAGGTAGCCGAGACCCCAGGCCCAGCCCGAAATACGCCCGATGCGGCTCTCGGGGACCAGCTCGGGCAGGTAGGCGTTGTAGAACACGACGCCGATCTCGAACGCGACGTTGGCGATCACGACGAAGGCGAGTGCCGTGAACACCGCGCCGCGTCCGTCGGGCGCCACGAAGGCGAGGGCGGCGGTGAAGGCGACGCACGTCCACGTGGACACGACGAGATAGAGCTTGCGACGGCCGCTGCGATCGGCCAGAGCGCCGACGATGGGAGAAAGAACGGCGATCAGAACGGCGCTGATCGAGATGGCCCGTCCCCACAGGGCGACGCCTTCGTCGGGTGTCGGCGTGAACGTCTTCGTGAAGTACGCGACGTAGACGAAGGTGATGATGAGGGTGTTGAAGGCCGAGTTGGCCCAGTCGTAGAAGCACCAGGCGATCACGGCCCGGCTGTCACCGCCTGATTGCGGGGGCCGTCGCGTGGGCTCCAAGCAGTACCTCCAGCGGGGACGGATCGACCGACCGGCGCATCACCGAGCGCTTCGGTGTCGCATGGATCGTAATCGACCCGCCCCCGTCTGTCACCGCCAGGCGGCTACTTCGAGCTGAAGTTGATCGGAAGCTCCGTCCAGCTCTCGACCGGACGATCTCGCATGGTGGCCGGCTCGAACACCATCATGTCGGTCACCTGCAGGGCCGCGTCGGCCATCGCCGGGTCGCCGGTCGCCCGCTTCACGCGACTCTCCGCCACGCGACCGTCGGGACCGACACGCAGCCACAGCAGCACCGTGCCGGGCTGCCGGACGTTCGGGCGATATGCACGGAGGAACGCCGCGGATACCTCTTTCCAGTTGGTGAGCTGGGGCGGCGTCTCCGCCACGGCCCGTCGCTCCACCGTGGGCGGGGTCAGCTTCGTCGTCGCGTCCGCCCCACCCGGACGCTCGAGCTCCGGAGCGACCGACAGGTTGGACGTGATGTCGAGATTGCCGAGATCGATGTTCCGGCGCCGCGGCCGCGGGGGCGCCCGCTCGGACGTCGGCTCAGCGGCGGCAGTCTGTGCGGCCGCCTGTACGGCTCCCGCCGAACGCGGGCGTGACATGCAGCGGTCGACCTCCGCCAGCACGACGTCCGCGTTCGGCAGATTGCCCAGCTGTCGACGATCTCGCGTCGTCGGCTCGAAGCCTACGCAGTTCATCCGGACGATGGCGGCCATTTCGGTCGCCGTGTAGTTGGAGGCCGTCATCATCCGTACGAGGTCGCTTTTCAACAGCGGCCCGCCCTCCTGCGCCGACGCCGAGGCCGGCAACGCGAGGGCCAGGATCGCCAGCCCGGCCGAGAACCGGGCGATGTCGCGTGGTCCGTTCATGGTCTTTTCCTGCCCGTCAGACTGATTTCTCCGCACTTCCCGGTGCGTGGCGCGGTGCGGGTGCAATCCGCGCGGTGGCTCGACGGCCATGGCTGCAAGGTGCATACCGATGGACTCGTGCATTCGTAACCAATTGACTGGCAGATAGTTATCAGATCCTCACCGAGCGGACGCGCGACCACAAATCTCCATGATGTGCAAAGTCTCGCGTCCGCCCGCTCCATCCCGCGAGGCACCGGCCGGTCGCCCACCCCCGTCGCGCCTGCGCCCCTCCGGCCGCACATTTGCATCATGGCCCGCCAGTTGCCCGGGAGACGCGGATCGTCTCCGTCCGGTGGGAACTCGACGGAATTCGTCTCTACGAGGGGAAGCGCGGGCTTGAACATCCTGCAGCTCAGTTACGAGTATCCTCCCATCGGCGGTGGTGGGAGCAGAGTGGCCTACGGGCTCAGCCGCGAGCTGGCCGAGCGAGGCCACCAGGTGCACGTGGTCACGATGCGCTACGGAGGCGCGCCTCTTCGGGAGACCGTCGATGGCGTCGCCGTGCATCGGATTCCCTGCATCCGGCGGAGCAAGTTCCACTGCACCGTGCCCGAGGCCGGCCTCTATCTCGCGCGGGCACGTCCCGTCCTGCTGGAGCTGACCGGCCGCGTCGAGTTCGACGTGCTGCACGCCCACTTCCTGCTCCCCGGCGGCATCAACGCCCGCTGGATCGCCCGGCGCACCGGACTTCCGTACGTGCTCACGGCGCACGGCTCCGACGTTCCCGGCTACAACCCACACCGGCTGCGCCTCGCGCATCTCGTATCGGCGCCGCTCTGGCACGGCGTGACCCGGGACGCCGCCCTGATCGTGTGTCCGAGCCGATCGATCGAAGAGCTCGTGCACGCCCGGAACGCCCGGCTCCCGACCACGATCATCCCGTACGGCTTCGAGACCGGCCGCTACCGCCTCGATCGTCCGCGCGCAGCGAAGATCCTCGCCGTGAGCCGGCTGCTGAAGCGAAAGGGCGTCCAGGACCTCCTCGCGGCCGTGACGGACACGCCGCTCCCGTTCGAAGTCCACGTGGTCGGAGACGGACCATACCTCGAAACGCTGCGTCGCCAGGCGGAGGGATCCGCCACTCCCGTGATCTTCCACGGCTGGTTGGACAACCGGTCGTCGGAGCTGACGACACTGTTCGAGACGTCGCAGATCTTCGTTCTGCCCTCTTCCGCCGAGAATTTTCCGGTCTCGCTGATGGAGGCGATGGCGGCGGGGCTGGCGGTGGTCACGAGCCGCGGCACGGGTTGCGCCGAGGTGGTCGGCGACGCCGGCGTGCTCGTGTCGCCCGGACGACCCGCCGAGCTGCGTGACGTCCTTCAGAAGCTCGCCGCGAACCCGGCCGAGATCGACGCCCTCGGCGGACGGGCCCGACGCCGCCTCGAGCGCGACCTGTCGTGGGCGTCGATCGCGGACCGTCACGAGGCCCTGTACCGCGAGCAGCTGTCGAACGGGGCTGCGACCTGAGATGGAGACGACCACCGTCGCGATCGTCGTGAACCGTGACAAGCGGGACTACCTCGACCGCTGCCTGCGGCACCTGGCGCGGCTCGAGCCGCCATGTGCGCGGACGATCGTGGTCGACGACGCCTCGAGCGACGATTCGGTCGAGATGGTCCGACGGCGCCATCCCGACGTCGACGTCGTGGCGCTCGAGAATCGCACCGGCCCGGCCGCGGCGCGCAACGCCGGGATCCGCCGTGCGGGGGCCGGACCGCCGTTCGCCTATTACCTCTTCCTGGACAACGACGCCTTCGTCGAGCCCGGCACGCTGGGCGCGCTGCGCGCCGCCGCCGAAGCCGACCCCGACGTCGGCCTCGTGGTGCCGAAGGCGTACCAGTCGCTTGCCGAGCGCCGGCTCCACCTCGCCGGCGAGCTGCGGATCGACTTCGGGCGGGCCCTCGTGACCCCCGTGGGAGCGGGCGAGATCGACCAGGGACAGCACGACGAGCGGCGGGAGCTCGTCGCCTGCTCCGGTTTCGCGGTGCTCGCGCGGCGAACGGTGCTCGACGAGGTGGGCGAGTTCGACGAGGCGTTCTTTCCCCCCGCCTGGGAAGACGTCGACCTGGCGCTCCGCGTGCGCCGTGCCGGCTACACGATCGTCTACGAGCCGGCGGCCGTGGTCGAGCACGTGGGAGGCGTGCTGGGACGTGGTCCGATCGACGAGCGCGAATCGGCGAAGGTGTCCAACTGGCTGCGGCTGATGCGGAAGCACGCCACCGCCGGCGAACGGCTGGCGTTCGCCCTGCGCCTGCCGGTGCGTGTCGCGGGCCGAATCGTCACCGGTCTGCGCGAAGATCCGCGCCGGCTCGGATCCTGGGTACGCGGCGTGTTCGATCGCCACTCCGCCGACGAGGGACCGGCTCGATGATCGCGCGACTGCCGATGTCGTCCCTCCCTCTGGCGGCCCCGGCCGGCAGCTCAGGCGAAGACCGGGCCGGGAATCGCACCGAACGCGGCCCGCAGCGCTTCGATCTCGGCCGCCGGGAGCGGGGGTGCCAGCACGGCATCGACGTTCGCGCGCAAGTGCTCGGCGCGCGATGCCCCGGTGAGAACCGCGTCGACCCCCGCCAGGCTCGCCGCGTATCGGTAGGCCAGTCGCGGCACCGACGAGACGGGTCGGCCGAGGATCGCCGCGAGAGGCGCCTCGGCGGCGGCCAGGCCGGCCGGTACGTGCCCGGCCGCGGCGAGGCGCTCGAGGGCTCGGCGCAGGCTATCGTCGTCGCGCAGCAAGCGGCGCACCACGAACATCGCCAGGCCGCCGACGCCCGAGGCGTCGAGTTGCCCGAACACGGAGGCCGCCGCGCTCTGGTCGAGCAGGTGCACACCCGCCATCACGACGTCGAAGCGCTCCGAGGCCAGCGCTCGCCGCACCGTCACGTGGCCGGGATCGTTCCGGTACGCCTCGGTCAGTCCGATGTGGCGGACGAGGCCCCGCTCGCGCAGGCGCTCGGCTACCGGCAGCAGCCGGTCGATGACGCCGTCGAGCTCGCCGGGCGCCACCGAGTGGAACTGCAGCACGTCCAGCGTCTCGATGCGGAGCCGCCGCAGGCTCCGCTCCACGCTGCGGCGCAGACGCACGCCGGCCAGCGGGCCCCAGGCGAGTTTCGGCCGGGTCTTGGTGAGGATGACCAGTTCTTCCCGCGGCTCTCCGGCCAGGGCTCGACCGAGGATCGTCTCCGCCTCGCCGTAGCCGGGCGCCGTGTCGAACAGGTTGATCCCGAGATCGCGGGCCCCGTGCACGAGGCTCGCCATCTCGTCCGGGGACCGACCGGCCGCCTGTCCGAGCCGACTGGGGCCGCCCGAGCCGAGCCCGATGCGCGAAACGCGCAGTCCGGTCCGACCGAGGCTTCGATATTCCATGTCTGCAGACCCGCACATCACGAGGGGGCTTTTTGAGCGAAACGACACGACGGCGCCTGATCATGATCGCGATGGACGCCGCCGAGGCAACCCTGGTGGAGCGCTGGATCGCGGACGGCTCGTTGCCGAATCTCGAGCGGCTGCGCGAGCGCGGCGCCAGCGGACGGCTCGAGAGTCCCGCGCAGTTCCTGAACGCCGCGGCCTGGCCGACGTTCGTCGCCGGCATCGGTCCGGCGCGCAACGGAATCTACAACTATCTGCTGTGGGACCCGGACGATCTGTCCTACGTCCGGCCGGGCCCCGAGCTGCCGGATCTCCCGCCCTTCTGGCGGCGGGCGGCGCGCGAGTGCGGACTGCGCTCGATCGTGCTCGACGTGCCTTACGTGTATCCGGCCGAAGAGTTCGAAGGTCTCGAGCTGCACGGCTGGGCCGGCCACTACAAGCTGGTGCCCACGTTCACGCTGCCGCCGGAGTGGCTGGATCAGGTACAGCGGGAGTTCGGCGAGGCGCCGATCGAGGGCTACGGCCCGGGCCTGCTTCCGGTGCGGAAGTACTTCGAGGTGCGTGATACGCTCGTCGATGCGAGCCATCGGGCCACCGAGATGGCCGCGACCCTCATCGAGCGCGAGCCGTGGGACCTGTTCCTGATCTCGCTGTCGGCCACCCATTCGGGCGGCCACCAGCTGTGGGACTCCACCAACGTGCGCGGAACGATGAGCGCGGAAGAGGCCGACGAGCTGGGAGAGGCGCTGAAGGCCCTGTACGTCGAGAGCGACCGGGCGATCGGCCGTCTGCTGGAGGCCGCGGGCCCCGACACGGCATGCCTCGTGTTCGCGCTCCACGGGATGGGCGCCAACACCGGACTCGGCGCGATCTTGCCGGAGATGCTCGACCGGGTGCTGGCCGGCGGTCCGCCCGAGGACGAGGGCGAGGCCGATCGGCCGAGCCTGCTCAAGCGTCTGCGCGAAGCTGTCCCGGTGGAGTGGCGCAGCGCCGTGAAGCGACGCCTGCCGGCCGCCGTGCAGGACTGGCTCACCCTGTTCTGGCGCCGATCGAGCGCCGCGGACTGGAGCGTCACCAGAGCCTTCTGCCTCCTTCCCGACCGGGAAGGGTTCGTCCGCGTGAACCTGGCCGGCCGTGAAGCGCAGGGCATCGTCGAGCCGGGCCGGGAGTTCGACGAGCTCCTGGCCGAGATCCGCGAGGGGCTCTCGTCGTTCGTGTTCTCCGACACGGGCGAGCCGGCGATATACGCCGTATCGACGCCCGAGGAGCTGATGTCCGGCATCGCCCCGCAGGTGCGGCGGCGGCTGCCCGACCTCGTCGTACACTGGACCGATCGTCCCGCGGCGGACGTGCCCGCCGTCTCGTCACCCCGCTTCGGAACGGTCGCCTGGCCGAAGCCCGGCTTCGCGACGGACGGCCAGAGCGGCCACCACCGCGGCGCCGGCTGGTTCGTTGCCGGCGGGGCGGGCGTTCGATCCGGAACGCTCGTCGGAGACGCCACGGTCGCGGACCTTTCCGCCACGGCGCTCGACCTCCTGGGCTGCCCGGTGCCCGAAGAGTTCGACGGCCGGCCCCTCCCGGTGTTCGAGGTGGAGCCGTGACGACGGGTCGCGGCGGACGGGTGCTGATGATCGGTATCGACGCGGCCGAAGCCCGGCTCGTCGAGGCGTGGACGGAGGACGGCACGTTGCCGAACCTGGCGCGCCTGAAGGACCGGGGCGCATACGGCCGGTTGAGCTCGTCGGCCCGCTGGCTGGTCGGATCGCCGTGGCCGACCTTCTACACCGGCACGGGCCCGCAGACGCACGGGCTCTACCACTACCTGATGTGGGATCCGCGGCGTATGGAGGCGGTACGCCCCGGCCGCGAGGATTTCCCCGACCCGCCGTTCTGGCGCCGCCTCGGCGCCGAGCGGCGGGTGGTCGCGGTGGACGTGCCTTTTGTGTTCCCCCCCGAGCCGTTCGACGGCGTGGAGCTCAACGGGTGGGCCACGCACGACCGCCTCGGGCCGCCGAGCACGTACCCCGCCGAGCTGCTGGACGAGATCGATCGAACGATCGGACCGCCGCCGTTGAAGGACGAGGTCCACCGGCCGTTCTCCGTCGAACGCCTGCTCGAGGTCCGCGACGAGCTCGAGCACGCGACCGAGGCCGTGACCGACGCGGCGGAGCTCCTGGCCGGGCGCGAGTCGTGGGACCTGTGCCTCGCCTGCTATTCGGCGACGCATCGGGGCGGCCACAAGCTGTGGATCGACCCGGCCGCTCCGCCCCCGGACGACGAGTCGGGCCATGAGCTCCGGACGGCGCTTCGCGACATCTACGTGACGATCGACCGGGGAATCGGCCGCCTGGTCGAAGTCGCCGGGCCGGAGGCCGCCGTGCTCGTGTTCGCGCTCCACGGTATGGGCCCGAACACCTGCCACACGCAGGTCCTCGGCGAGATGGTGCGCCGGATCCTGGCCGGTGAAGGCGCCGGAGACGGCAAGAAGAACCGGACGATGGGCCTGCTCCAGCGGGCACGCGCCCTCGTGCCGCTGGCCGTGCGCAACGAGGTGAAACGGCGCCTTCCGGTCGTCCTCCAGGATCGCCTGACGTCGTTCTGGCGCACGGGCGGACTCGACTGGTCGACCACGCGGGCCTTCTGCCCGGTCGCGGACCTCCAGGGCTACGTGCGGATCAACCTCCGGGGGCGTGAGGCGAACGGCATCGTCGAGCCGGGTACCGAGTACGACGCCCTGTGCGCGGAAATCGCGGAAGGGCTGCGCAGTTTCGTAGATGCGGACACCGGCGAGCCGCTCGTCCGGGGCGTCGAGCGCGCGGACCACCTGTTTCCCCCCGGACCGCGACGAGATTGGCTGCCCGATCTGCTCGTCGACTGGACCCCGACCTCGGTGCTCACCCGGCGTTCCGTCGCCTCTCCGCGCTTCGGCACGATCGCCTGGCCGGACCCGGGACGCCCACCCGACGGACGAAGCGGCAATCATCGGACGCAGGGCTGGCTGCTGGCCGCCGGCCCCGGCGTCTCCGGGGGCGAGATTCTGCAGGGCGACATCCTCGACATCGCCCCCACGGCGCTCGGGATGCTGGGCCTGGAGCCCTTTTCGGAGATGGAGGGTCGCATCCTCGCCGGCGTCGCGCGCTCGAACGGGAGCGGGAGCGCGGCGTGAACCGCGGGAAGATCCGCACCGATCTCGGACTCGCCGTATCGGTCGAACTGGTACAGAAGCTGGTGGGCTACGTCGTCATCGTGCTCCTGGCGAGGTACCTCGACAAGGCTCGGATGGGCGAGTACTTCTTCGCCGCCGCCGTGTCGGCGATGTTCGCGATGCCCGCCGAGCTCGGGACCAGCAAGTACCTCGTGCGCACGGCGGCGGAGCGCCCCGACGCGGCCAGAGACGTGCTGTCGCGGGTCCTGGCGCTGCGCCTGCCGCTCCTGGCGCTCTCCTTCGCAACGCTCGTCGCCCTCACCGCCCTGCTCCGCCCGGACGTTCTCGCGGTGATGACGCTCACGGCGGCCTACACGCTGATCGGCGATCTCTACTTCAGCTTCGGGGCGACCTTCGTGGGACTGCGCCGGATGAAGCTGCGCTTCGTGACCGCGGCGACGGGCCACGTCGTGCTGCTCGCGGTCGTGGTCTTCGGGGTGCGCGCGGGAGCCTCGCTGCCCGAGATCCTCGCCGGCTACGTGGGGGCCAACCTCGTCGCCCTCGGGGCGGCCGCCCTGGTGATGCGTCTGCGGGTGGGCCGGTTCGGGATGCGCTGGGATCCGGCCGCGGCGCTGGAGATCGCCCGCGAGTCGTGGCCGTTCTTCCTCCTCGCCGTGCTCGGCCTCGTCCAGTTCAAGATCGACACGGTGATGATCTTCTTCCTCGGCACCGCCCCCGGCGTGGCGAACTACGAGTCGGCCTACAAGCTTCTCGAAGTGTCACGCGTCGCCGTCCGGCCCCTGAACCTGATCTTCTTTCCGATCGCGGCCCGCCTCGTGGTCCGCGAGGATTGGGCGGCGCTTCGTCGGCTCGTACGCCGGCTGGTTTTCGGCGTCGGTGCGCTCGGGCTGGTCGCGACGCTCGTCGTGACGGCTCTCGCCGGACTGCTCGTGCCCCTCATCTGGGGATCGCGCTACCTGGACGCCGTTCCCATCCTGCGCGTGCTGTATCTGACGGCGGCTCCACTGTACGTCGGTTTCGTCGCCTCGTTCGTCGCCTACGCGCTCCACCTGGAGCGTCCGACGCTGCGCATCCTGGCTGCCGCCGCCGTCCTGAACCTGGTAGCCAACGCCGTCGCGATCCCGCTGGCCGGACCGATCGGCGCCGCCTGGACGACCCTCGCGACCGAGCTGTTCATCGCCGGCTGGCTCCTCCTGCTGATTCGGCGCCACCTGGGCACGTCGACCTCCCCCGCTCGCCGACCCGTCAGGACGGAGATCAGCCCGTGAATCGGCCCGTCGCCGGGTTCGGCAGCCCCGACGTGTCCGTCGTCGTACCCTGCCGCGGACACGCCGGCCTCCTGGCCGACTGCCTGGAGGGGCTCGCCGACCAGGAAGCCGGCGCCACCTTCGAGGTCGTCGTGGTGGACGCCGCGGCCGACGACCGAGTGGCCGCAGTGGCCGCCCGCTACGCGTTCGTCCGGCTGGTGCGCAGCGCCGAGGGGCTCGGACCGGGCCCCGCACGCAACCTCGGCGTGGAGGCGGCTCGCGGCAGGATCCTCGCGTTCACGGACGCGGACTGCGTCCCGTCGCCCGGTTGGCTCGACGCGGCGCACCGGGCCCTCGAGGCCGGAGCCCGCATGGTCGGCGGACCGATCCTGCACGCCCGTCCCGACCGGGCGATCGCCGTCGCCGACAACCTGCAGCAGTTCGCGGAATTCCCGCCCACCCGACCCGCCGGGCCGGCCACGCACTTTCCGACCTGCAACGTCGCTCTCCGAACCGCCGACTTCGAGGCGGCGGGTGGCTTCATCGACGAGCGGCTCGGCGAAGACCTCGTGCTCAGCCGCGAGATGCGCCGGAAGTGGCCCGAGGGTCTGCGTTTCGTGCCTCAAATGCGGGTCGCCCACCTCGGCCGCACCGGGTGGCGGGCGATGCTCGAGCACAACCTCCTCCTCGGCGAGTGGCGGGGTCGGCTGCGGCTCCGCGTCGGCGACGTGCAGATGCGTCTCGGCCGCTCGTGGCTCGCCGTGCTCCCGTTCGCCGCCTGGCGCTGGCTTTACATCGTGCGGATCACGGCGCGATGGCATCCCGCCGGGCTCGCGCGGGTCGTCCTGCTGACGCCGATCGTGTTTCCCGGGCTCGTCGCCTGGGCCGTCGGTTTCCGGCGCGGCGTGCGAGACGGCATTCCCGATCCCGAGACCCCGCTGAAGGAGCGACCATGAGCCGCGTCACGCCCGATCCGCTGCGCGTCGGTCTCGTCGGCTGCGGCCGTGCCGCCGAACGCATCTACCTGCCGGCCTTCGGCCGCGTGCCGGGGGCCGGCCTGGCCGCGGTGTCCGACCCGAACACCGGGCGCCGGGCGCTGGTTGCCCGGGCCGCGGGCGCTCCGGACTTCGCGGACGTCGAGGAGATGCTGACCCGGTGCGAGCTCGACGCCGTGGTCGTCGCGGCGCCGCCCGAGGTGCACGCCCCCATCGCGGAGGCGGCGCTCCGCCATTCACTCGCCGTCCTCGTCGAGAAACCGCTCGCGCCCGATCTCGTCGGCGCCCGGCGCATCGCCGACGCCGCCGCCGAGGCGGGACGGCCCGTGATGGTGGGGTTCAATCGCCGCCGACTCCCGGCGGTCGTGCGTCTGCGCGAGCTGCTCGAACCGGTCGACCGCTCGGCGCTCGAGTTCGACTCGGAATTCCACGCGCTCCCGGCCGCCTGGGACCCGGTCGCCGGAGTGCGCGATCCGATCGACGACCTGGCGTCGCATCACCTCGATCTGTTTCAGTTCCTCGCCGGCTCGGAGATCGCGTGGGTGAGCGCGGAGCGCCGCGGCCAGGCGATCGAGCTGGTCGTGAGGCTCGAGAGCGGCGCTAACGGCCGCTGCGTCGTATCGCAGGGCCAGGCGAATCGAGAGCGGCTGGCGGTTTCGGTTCGGGACGAGGCCGAGGGTCGCGGCGGGGCGCCGGACTCCGCTGGCGCCGATTCGAGGTGGTGGCTGCGTCCGAGCTCCGATCGGCTCGGGCCGGCC
>JASFRN010000033.1:0-25740 GCA_050114915.1 Gemmatimonadales bacterium
GAGCCCGGGGGGAAGCGTGCCCCCGGGCCGGATCAGCTCGGCCAGCGAACGGCGGAGTCGTACCCAGCTCTCCGTCGGGTAGACGAGCGGCTGGATGAGGGCGAAATCGACCCGTGCAGTGTCGCCAGCGGCGCCCACCTACTCCGTCTCCCGCAGGTAGGCATTGCGGCCGAGTGCGAGGAAGGCCGCCGGGAGTGGCCGGGCCAGGTAATCGAGCGTCAGCTCCTCGTCCGATGCGATCGCCCGGGCGGCCCGGATCGACATGTCGCCCTCGTCGATGAAGCAGTTGGGATCGGGGTCATGGTTGATCTTGCCGTACTTCGTGGGCAGCCCCCGCACGAGGAAGAGATCGTCGGAGATCGCGTTCCACTCCTCGTCGAACACCTCGGGATGGTCGGCATGGCGGACCACCTGCCCGTCGAGCGTCCCGAGAATCTGCCCCGCCCGGAAGTCGACCTCGGCGAACAACCCCTCGCCATGGATCGAGCTCGGAGCGACGTAGGTGAACGGTATGGTGTCGAGCATGGTGCATTCTTGCCCCGAACGGGCGCCCGAGGCAACGATACGGCCTGGACAGGTCACCTCGTGGCCGCACGCCCTTCCAGGAGGCCGCATGGAGCCGTTCGAATACGTGATGGTGCTGGTCTCGATCATCGTCGGCCTCGCCATCACCCACATCCTCGCCGCCTTCGGCCGCGCCGTACCACGGCTGCGGGGCCACGGACCGCCGATCCGCATCGAGGCGACCTACCTGCTTTGGGTCGGCTTCCTGTTCACCTGGCTGCTGTCGTTCTGGTGGTGGGAGTTCAAGTTCCAGGACGTGATCGCCGAGTGGTCGTTCGGCCTCTACCTGTTCGTCGTCGGATACGCGATCGTACTGTTCGCGGTGACCGTGCTGCTCGTCCCCGGCGAGATGGAGGGCCTGGACGACAGCTTCGCATACCTCGTCGACGGCCGGAAGTGGATCTTCGGCATGTTCCTGCTCGTCCAGGCCATCGACGTAGTGGATACGGCGCTGAAAGGGGAAGCCTGGCTCCTCCGCCCCGCCTACGTCCTTCAGTTCTCGGCGTTCGTCGCCAGCGCCCTCGTCGGCCTGACGGCGACCTCGCGTCGACTGCACCTCCCGGCGGCGGCCGTCGCCTTTCTCACCCAGCTCGTCTACATGTTCCACGAGGTGGGGATCTTGGGCCGGTGGTGAGGGCAGCGCTCGCCGTTTTCCGGCAAGTAGTGCTTGCCTCGCGGCGCGCACGCACGCGATCTTCCGGCCCATGAACCGTCAGCCGTCGTCGCTCCAGTCGTTCTTCGCCGAGATGAAGCGCCGGCGGGTATTCCGCGTTATGGCCGTCTACGGGGCCGCGGCCTTCGTCGTGCTCCAGGTCGTCGACATCGTGTTCCCGGTGCTCGAGCTGCCGGACTGGACCACGCGACTCGTCCTCGCACTCGTACTCATCGGCTTCCCGTTCGCCGTCGTGCTCGCCTGGGCGTTCGAGGCGACGCCCGAGGGCGTGAAGCGCACGGCGCCGGCCGCTCCCGAAGAGATCCGCGACATCGTCGCCGAGCCGGCACACCGCCGCCTGCCGTCGGGCCTGCTCGCGCTGGCCGCGATGATCCTCCTGTTCGGCACCGGCTGGTGGATGGGCGCCGACCACGGGGAAGCGGGCTCGCCGAACCTCCTCGTGTCGCAGGCGCAGGCCGCCGGCTTCGAGACCGTCGCCGCGCTTCCCTTCCGCAACATGAACGGCGACGAGGACAACGGGGTCATCGCGCTCGGCATCCACGAGGACCTGCTCTCGCAGCTCTCCCGCATCGCCGCGCTGCGCGTGACGTCCAGCACCTCCGTCCAGGAGTACGCGGGAACGGACAAGAGCCTGTCCGAGATCGCGAAGGAGTTGGGCGTCCAGTACCTGCTCGAGGGCTCGGTGCAGAGCTCCGGGTCGCGCGTCCGGGTCAACGTCCGGCTCGTGGACGGGGCGACGGACCAGCAGATGTGGTCGAAACAGTTCGACGAGGACGTGACGCCGGAGAACCTGTTCGACATCCAGTCGGAGATCTCGCGCGAGGTCGTGGACGCGCTTCAAGCGCAGCTGACGCCCGAGGAGGACGCCGCCCTCGACGCGATGGTCCCGACGGGCAATTCGGTCGCGCAGCAGTGGTACTACCGCGGCCTGTCGATCGAATCCCGCGGCGGAGTGTCGGAGCTCCTGCCGTCCCGGGACGCCTTCGCGCAGGCCGTCGAGCTCGATTCCACCTACGTCGCGGCCTGGTCGCAGCTCGCGCGGGTAGATGCGAGACGCGCGTTCGTCGGAGACACGGACGGCACGGCGGCGCGCGCCGCCATGGAGCGGACTCAGGAGCTCGCTCCGAACAGCGTCGAAGCCCACCTGGCGCGGGGCTACTACGAGTATTACGTGCAGCGCAACTTCGACGCGGCGCTGTCGGCCTTCCGCGCCGCGGAACGCCAGGCGCCCTCCGACGCCGCTGCGGTGTGGGCGGTCGGTCTCATCCTCCGGCGACAGGGCGACTTTGCCGGATCCACGCGGATGATGAAGAAAGCGGTCCAGCTCGACCCACGAAATCCGATCCGGCTCGAGACCCTGTTCGAGGTCCTGGTCTACCAGGGCGCCTACGCGGCGGCCGACGAGGTGATCGAACGCTCCCTGTCGCTCGATCCCGCCAATTCCAGGGCGCGAAGCTACAAGGTCGCGGTCACTTTCTATCGAGACGGCAACACCGACCGGGCACGCCGTCTCGCCGGCGAGCTCCGCCTCGACCTGCGCGTCAGCGAGGAAGCCGTCGCGCTCGCACGGCTGGCGGGCATGGATCGGGACTGGGACCGCCTGCTGGAGATCGGGCGCACCGTCGATACCGGTGCGGCCTTCAACCTGGAGTTACTCGCCAGCGGGTGGCGGCAGGACGCGCTGGTCGCGATGGGGGATACCGCGGCGGCTAGCGCGATCGCCGACAGCATCGTCGCGTTGGTCTCGCCGTCCACCGTGACGCTGGCCGGTGGACCCGAGGCCGTGCGCGGCAGCTTCCTCGCCGCGGCGGGCCGCCGGGAAGAGGCGCTTCCGCTGCTCCGCGAGGCCGACCGCCAGCTCCGGCGCTTCGACGACCACATGATCGTTCCGGACTTCGCCGCGGTCGTGGTGGACGGCTACGGCCGGATCGGCGAGATCGACGCCGGGTTCTCGCTCCTGGACCAGATGATCGACCATCCGGGGGAGGCCTTCACCGCGGCTACCCTGCGCCTGAGCCCTATCTTCGATCCCTACCGCGACGACCCGCGCTTCGCGGAGATCGTGAAGCGCCGCGAGCAGCTGGAGGCGGAGGGGGCGAAAATGGGCGAAGCCGGACAGCCGTGGGTCCCGTGACCCCGTCGGGCGGCCAGGCCTAGTCCGCCGCCGTCTCCATCGCGGGCGGCTCGCGGACGAGGTCGTACGACACGAGGTGCGGAACGTCGAGCTCGTCGGTGAACACCCCGAGGATGTAGTCCGCGCCGATCTCGAGGGGGCGGAAGCCGGGGAGCCCGCGCACATGGCCCAGCCACTCGCCTTCCGCCGAGAACACGCCGACGGCTGCCGAGTCGCTGCCTGGCAGCCCGAACTCGGTGACCCAGACGTTGCCGAGCGCATCGGGGATCAGGCTGCCGACCCATGACATCGAATCGGCCACCGGCGACTTGTCGAGGAATTCCTCGAGGATCCGCCGACGTCGCTCCGGATCGTCGATCTGCTCGACCACGGCCGCCCGAAACTGCTCCATGAGCTCGTCCGTAACCGGCCGCCTCGGGCGTTCCAGGCGTTCGATCCGGATCAGGCCCTGCGGCGGCTGGTACACTCGCACTTCATAGCGGTCCCAATCGCCGATGTAGACCAGTCCGTCGCGCCCCTCGATCCGGCGCATGTTCTCGAACAGCCGCGTCCGCGGACCGTCGGGAGTCTTGTAGAACCGAACGCCCATGGGCTCCGCCACTTCGTCCACCAGCGTGCCGTCCGTGGCGTAGCGGAGCGTCGGACTCTCGAATACGTAGTCCTCGTCCATGCTGGTCGACGAGCTCATGTAGTACCCGTCACTACGCAGCGTCACCGTATCCCCCACCGCGTCGATCATCCCGTACACGACCAGCCGCGGCGCGTCCTCGCCGCTGCCCGCCGCCTCCAATCGCTCTTCGTCGAGAAAGCCTCCGTTCGTGTCGAAGAGGCTCAGCCGCCGGTGGCTCGTATCGAACACCACGATCGTGTCGCCGCCGATGACCTGGACCCCGGACGGCCGCTTGAGCTCGCTGGGCCCATCGCCCTCGCCCCCTGCGGTCGCCTTGAGCTCCCCCGTGGCGCTGAACACGTAGAGCTCGGAAGACCGTCCGTCGAGCGCCACGACCCGGCCGTCCGGCAACCGCGTGGCGTTACGGATCCACTGGAACAGGACCTCGTCGCCGCCCGACTCGCCGTAGCGGATCTGCGAGGCGTCGTCGATCGTCCATCCGACTTCGGGGACGGGCTCGGCGTACGTCGTGACGGCGAGGGTGACCCCGGCGCTGTCGGTGCGGGTGAAGGCGGGTGCGGCGCTGGAACTGGAGCCTTCGCCGCCGCAGGCGATTAGGAGTGGCAGGAGCGCCAGGGTGAGCACCGCGGTCGGGACGCCGCGCCGGATCGGAGAATGCATTTCGTACTCTCTCTGATGACCGGGGGCGCGGAGGGAGTATAAGATCCGTGGGGTTGTGCTGGCGAGTGTACGTGCGGCGCGGCGAGCTCTTCGTGCCTGCCCGCGCGGGCTAGCCCTGGTCCGTCCGGGCCTCGACGTGGGCCGTCCCGGACGCGTCCCAACGCACCATCACCTGCCAGGGCCGGCAGCACACTTCGCAGTCTTCGACGTAGCTCTGCACGGAGCCGCCGGCAGGATCGAGAATCAGCTCGACCCCGGCCCCGCAGTAGGGACAGGCGACGAAGGCGGAGGAGTCGACGTGGTCGTCGCCACCTGCCTCGTCGAGGGCGAAATCGTCAGTCAGCGTTGGACCCCTCCGGCGCTTTCCACGGCGCCGTCTCGTCCCGCCACAGCTGCGGATAGTCCTTCTCGAGGTGCCGGACCTTGGGGACGTCGTTGATCCGGATGTACAGCGAGTTCGGATGGCGGATCAGGTAATCCTGGTGGTAGTCCTCGGCCGGGTAAAAGCCCTCCAGCGGATTGACCCGGGTCACGATCGGCTTCGAGTACTCGTGCGAGCGCTCGAGCTTCTCGATGTAGGCGCGAACCTCGGCGGCCTGCTCCTCGCTCGTCGTGAAGATCGCCGAGCGGTACTGGGGCCCCACGTCGGGTCCCTGCCGATTGAGCTGCGTCGGATCGTGAGCGACGGTGAAGAACACGTCGAGGAGCTGGTCGAGCGACACGACGGACGGGTCGTACACGACACGGACGGACTCGGCGTGCCCGGTGCGCCCGGTGCTCGTGAGCTGGTAGCTGGCCGTCTCGGCGGAGCCGCCCGCGTACCCGGAGGTCGCTAGCTCGACGCCCCTCACGTGCTGGAAGACCGCCTGCACACCCCAGAAGCAGCCGCCGGCGAATACGATGGACTGCGACCCGTTGGGCATGGACGCGAGGGACCGCGAAGCGGGGCCTGCGGGCGCTTCGCCGGAGGTGCCTCCAGCGCCCACGATGGCCAGCACACCGAGAGCGGCTGCGAGGAACGCCCCGCCCGTCCAGAGCTTTCGATTCATGCTGCCGTCCTCCCGCGGGTTCGCGTTCATTCTGCCCACATGTGTAAGGACCGAGACCCGCCGAAGGTTCCCTGTTCGACGGGCGGGCGCCCCGTGGACGAGTGGCGATGACATGGCGTTGATCGGCCTGCGTATGATGGAATCAGACGACGGATCCAGGTTCCGATACAGAGGGGGGGCGAGATGGGCTGCGCGATGCGGCGTGTCCGGGAGAAGGAGGCGGCCTATGACACCGGTTTCCCGACGCTCGACCCCGACGCCCGCGAGGAGCTCGCCGAAGAGATCCGCGCTCTCGCCGCCCACCTGCACGCCGGCACCGCGCGCCTCTGCGCCCTCGTGGCCCGGTTCGACGAGACGGAGAGCTGGAAGCCCGACGGGCACCGCCATTGCGCGAACTGGCTGTCGCTGGAGACCGGCTTCTCCATCCGGGTCTCCCGCGATCTCGTCCGCGCCGGCCGCGCCCTTTCCGAGCTCCCCGAGACGACGGCCTCCATGCGCCGCGGCGCCCTCTCCTTCTGCCAGGTCCGGGCCCTGACGCGCGTCGCCACCCCCGAAACCGAGTCCGATCTGCTCGCGCTCGCCGAGCACTGCTCGACGGCCGTGCTCGAGCGCGAGTGCCGGGCCTGGAAGACCCATGGCCGGAAGGACGAGGCCGAGCGGGAGCGCGAGCTCCACGATTCCCGCCGGCTCGCCCTGTTCCCGGACGCCAACGGGATGTACCGGATCGCCGGTGACCTCATGCCGGAAGATGCGGCGACGGTCGGCACGGCGATCGCCCGCGCCCGCTTCGCCCTCTACCGCGAGGACCGAAAGAACGGACGTGGAACGCTCCCGCTCTCCCCGGAGGAATCGGCGCGCCGAAACGCCGACGCCCTCGGACTCCTGGCCGAGTGGGCTCTCGCCTACCGGGCCGGGCCCGACGAGGACGTCCCCGTCTCCGGGACCCGGGCCGAGCGCTTCCAGGTCATGGTCCACGTCGACCTCGACACGCTCTCCGCCGATCGCGAGCCCGGTCGTTCGGAACTGGCAGACGGCACCCGGCTCAGCGCCGAGACCGCCCGTCGGCTGGCCTGCGACTGCGGCGTCGTCCGCGTCGAGCATGACCCTGACGGCGAGATCGTGGGCGTCGGGAGTCGCACCCGCTCGCTCCCGGCGTCCTTGCGCCGGGCGCTGGAGACGCGCGACCGCGGCTGCCGGTTTCCCGGCTGCGGGCTCCGGTTCACCGACGGGCACCACATCGTGCACTGGGCGGACGGCGGGCCGACGCGCCTCGACAACACCGTCCTGCTCTGCCGCTTCCATCATGGGCTGCTTCACGAGGGGGGCTGGACGCTGAGGCGCTGGGGGAAGGATCGGCACTTCGTGTTCATCGACCCGCGTGGGCAGGCCCACGCGGAGTTTCGTCGGAAGGCGTCGACGAGGGTGGAGACCGGCGGAGATGCTACCGCGAACCTCGTGCTCGAGAACCTGGCCGCGGGCATCCTGCCCAGCGCCGAGGCGCCACGCACCCGCTGGAAGCACGAGCGCCAGATTCCCGACCGGGTCCTGTTCCGGGCCCGCGAAGCCACGGCGCCGGGTTAGCAGGGGATTGTGACGGACCCTGCTTCAGCCCGCGGTGCGCTCCAGGAAATCGCGCAGCACCGGGTTCACCAGCTCCGGTCGGGTGAGGTTCGGCGTGTGCCAGGCTCCCGGCACTACGACGAGCTCCTCCGCGGCGGGCAGCCCGCGGGCGAGCAGCGCTCCGCACGCGAGCGGGATGCCCTCGTCGGCCTCGCCGTGGATGACCAGCGCCGGCTGCTCGATCTCGTCGAGGCGGTCCGTCAGGTCGTCGCGGTCGAGCAGGTTGTTCATCGCGTGGTGGATGCGCTCGCCGGAGAGCGCCTCCCAGCGCGGGCGCCAGGTCTCCCACAGATCGGGCACGCTTTCCCGCGGACCGATGATCGCCGTCATCAGGCCCTCGACCAGCGGCGGCACGGGCCCGTGCTCGCGCCACGTGGCGCGGGTCTCGCGGTAGGCTTCCCGCACCGGCTCTTCGTCGACGCCGGCCCGCGTGTCGACGAGGACGAGCGCCCGGACGCGCTCCGAATGCCGAAGCGCCGCGCGCAGCGCGGCGTAGCCGCCCTGCGAATGGCCGACCCAGACCGCCTCGCCGAGGCCGAGCTCGTCGAGGAGGGCGACGCCGTCGGCGGCGGTGTCGTACAGGCCGAAGGGCTCTCCGTCCCACCCGGTGTCGCCGAAACCGCGGGCGTCGAAGCGCACGCAGCGATACGAACTCGAGAGGGCTTCGACCTGCGGGTCGAACATCCGCCGGTCCATCAGGAAGCCGTGCAGGAAGAGCACGGCCGGGCCCGCGCCGCCGGAGTCCTCGTAGTAGATCCGCTGTCCGTTCAGGTCTGCTATAGGCATGGCGGCACCACGGTAACCCGGCGTGACGCGGCCCGACAACCGGCGGTCAGCGCTCTCCGCGCACCACCACGAACTCGCCGGGAATCCGGTAGCCGTCTCCCACCCGGTACTCCGCGATCGTCTCCAGGTAATCGCGGTGCGCCTCGGCGCGCGTGGCCTCGTCGAAGCGATCGTACGCGAGCGCCACGGGGCCGCCCTCGAAGGCGGCGCTCAGGGCGGAGCGCTCGTCGGGGTACTCGAGCACGGTCGAGAGAATCTCGGAGCGGATGTCGGTGAAGCCGGCGCGCTCGAACTCCCGCTCGAGCGAACCGCCGGTGCCGAGCGCGAAGAACATCGGGCAGACGTCGCTCTCCACGCGCGAGTCGACGACGGGGAAGATGCCCGCCCATCCGCAGCGCTTCCGCTCGCCCCACACGGCGGCGACGGCCCGGCCGCCGGGGCGCAGGACGCGATGCATCTCGGCTACCGCGGCCCGGGGATCGGGCACGTACATGAGTCCGAGCGCGCTGAGCGCCACATCGAACTCGCCGTCCCCGAAGTCGAGCTCCTCGGCGCCCATCCGGCGGGACGTCACGCGGTCACCGAACCCGAGCTCCGCGCAGCGCGCCGCCAGCATCTCGACCATGACGCGAGAGAGGTCGGTCGCCTCGACGTGTCCGGCCGGACCGACCGCTTCCGCTATCGGAATCGTCACGAGTCCGGTACCGCACGCCGTTTCCACCACGCGTTCGCCGGGGCGCAGGGCCGCCATCTCCAGCAGCTTCTCCTGCGCGGGCGCGAGTTGCTCGCGCCACGAGGGCTCGTAGTAGGATGATGCCTTGTCCCAGCCGTAGCGCTGGACCCGGAGCTGGAGCCGTGCATCCATCAGATCAGTTCTCTCCCATCGAGGCGTCGCCGCCCTCGATCGTCCGCTCGATGTCGACCGGGATCGGATCGGTGTACATGTGCAGCCACGAGCTGTGGCGGTCGGCGTGCTCGAGCATCGCCTCGACCTCGGCCGCGGGCGCGGGGCTCACCACGTGCACGTTCACGCGTACGGCCAGGTAGGCCGGCGTGATCGAATCGTCGACGCCGAGCTCGCCCCGCACGTCGTAGTCGGCCTCTACCGTGACCGTGAGCTCGTCGATCGGGACCTCCCGCCGGGCCGCCCACATCGCGTATCCGATGGCGAGACAGCTCGCGAGCGCGCCCCGCCCGAACACGCCCGGGTTGGGACCGGTCCCGTCACCGCCGTACTTCTCCGACATTCCGACGTTCAGCGTGAAGGCGCCGTCGGTGACCTCGGCCGAGAGAGCGTCGCCCAGCCGTGCGGTCGTCGTCGCGGTGCCCTTCCCGACGCTCCCCCTGAGCGTCACCGCCCGGACGTTGCGCTCGAGCTTCGTCTTGATGTCGTTCATCTGCGTCGTCGTGGTCATGGCTCCTCGGAGGTTCTCGTGTCCGATCAGAATGCGCGGTTCGGGCGCGGAGTGTGACAGCCACGCCCGGTGACCGGTGCCAATATAGCGCTCCGGTCGGCGCAGCACGGAGTCCACCGCGGGGCCGGGTTGACATATCAATTCTTGTTGATATATTGGCGGCCATGAACGAGACCATCACCACCGACGCGCTGCTGGACCGGTTCCAGGCGCTGGCCGAGCCGACGCGGTTCGAAATCGTCCGGCGCCTGTCGGACGGCGAGCGCTGCGTATGCGAGCTGCAGGACGAGCTGGACGCGGCCCAGTCGCGGCTGTCCTTCCACCTGAAGAAGCTCAAGGACGCGGGGCTCATCGCCGATCGGCGGGACGGGCGGTGGGTGTACTACTCGCTGGTGCCGGAGGCCCTGCAGGAGATGCGGACGTTCCTGGGCGGATGCTGCTGAGCGGGAACGGTGGCGCGGGCAGCATCCCCTTTTTTTGCGCTGATACATCAACCATCATTGATACGGAGACGGACATGAGCGCGACGGGCGATACGGATTTGAAGACCACGGTACGACGGAAATACGGCGAAGCGGCCACCCGGGCGGCGGCGGGCTCGCGCAGCGCCTGCTGCGGATCGAACGGCGACGGGGCCTGCGGCACGGCATCGAAGGACCCGATTACCCGCGACCTGTACGACGAGATCACCGCGTCGTCGCTCCCCGAGAAGGCGGTGCTCGCCTCCCTGGGCTGCGGAAATCCGACCGCGCTCGCCGAGCTTCGCGAGGGCGAGGTGGTGCTCGACCTCGGGAGCGGCGGCGGGATCGACGTCCTGTTGAGCGCGAAGCGCGTCGGGCCCACCGGGTGGGCCTACGGCCTCGACATGACCGAGGAGATGCTCGAACTCGCGCGCCACAACGCCGCCGAGGCCGGCGCCGAGAACGTGACGTTCCTGCAGGGCGACATAGAGAACATCCCCCTGCCGCCCGACAGCGTCGACGTGATCATCAGCAACTGCGTGATCAATCTGTCGGCCGATAAGCCCAGGGCGCTGCGCGAGGCGTTGCGGGTGTTGAAGCCGGGCGGGCGGTTCGCGATCTCCGATATCGTCATCCGTGGCGAGATCCCCCCGGAGATCCGGCGCAACATGGAGCTCTGGGTGGGATGTGTGGCCGGCGCGCTCGAAGAGCGGGAGTTCGAGACGCTGCTCCGCGACGTGGGGTTCGAAGATCCGAGCCTCGAGCCGACCCGGATCTACGACCCGGAGGACGCCCGGGAGCTGCTCGAGGAGGCGGGTCTCGACGTAGAGGACCTCGCCGACGCGGTCGAGGGCCGAATCATGTCGGCGTTCGTGCGGGCCCGGAAACCGCTGGACGAACCGTCATGCTGCGGACCGAGCTGCTGCCGATGAGCGACGTGGGTGTGGCGCGGCGGATGTCGCTGCTCGATCGCTATCTGACCGTCTGGATCGTGGCCGCGATGGCAGCCGGCGTCGCGCTCGGCTACCTGGCGCCCGACGCGGTGACTGCGCTGAGCGAAGCCACGCAGGTGGGCACTACTTCGATCCCGATCGCGGCCGGCCTGATCCTCATGATGTACCCGCCCCTGGCGAAGGTGCGCTACGAGGAGCTCGGCGACGTGTTCCGCGATCGGAAGATCCTCGGCCTGTCGCTCCTCCAGAACTGGGTCATCGGTCCGCTGCTGATGTTCGGGCTCGCGGTACTGTTCCTGCGAAACCACCCCGAGCTCATGGTCGGGCTGATCCTGATCGGCCTCGCGCGCTGCATCGCGATGGTGATCGTGTGGAACGAGCTCGCCGACGGCGACACCGAGTACGCGGCCGGGCTCGTGGCGTTCAACTCGATCTTCCAGGTCCTGTTCTACTCGGTGTACGCGTGGATCTTCATCACCGTCGTCCCCGAATGGCTGGGCCTCGAAGGCACGGCGGTCGACATCACGATGGGCGAGATCGCCGGCAGCGTGTTCATCTACCTCGGCATTCCGTTCCTGGCGGGCATGCTCACGCGCTTCGTGCTGGTGCGCGCCCGCGGTAAGGCCTGGTATCACGAACGCTTCATCCCGAAGATCAGCCCGCTCACGCTGCTCGCGCTGCTGTTCACGATCGTGGTGATGTTCTCGATTCAGGGCAAAGCGATCGTCGGGCAGCCGGGACGCGTGGTCCTGGTCGCGGTGCCGCTGCTCATCTACTTCCTGGCGATGTTCGCGGTGACGTTCTTCATGAGCCGGAAGGCGGGCGCGAACTACCCGCAGACCGCCACCCTCTCGTTCACGGCCGCGTCGAACAACTTCGAGCTCGCGATCGCGGTCGCCGTGGGGACGTTCGGCATCGCCCACGGGGCGGCGTTCGCCGCGGTGATCGGGCCGCTCGTCGAGGTTCCGGTGCTGATCGGGCTGGTGAACGTGGCGCTGCGCTGGAGGCGGAAGTATTTCCCGGCGAGCGAGGCGCGGATCGAGGACGTGGCGAACTGCGCGGCGCCATCGGGAGTGCGTCCGGGCTGAGGCCTACCCTTCGAGCAGCTCCTCCAGCCGATCCGCGTAGCCCCGGCTCGACCTGACCCGCCTGCCGTCGCCGAGGACGATCTCATACTCCCCGTGCGCCTGGCGCACGAGTTTTCTGATGCGGTCGATGCGAACGATCGCGGACCGGCTCACCCGCACGAACTCCCCCTCTGGAAGGCGGTCGGCCAGACCGGTCATCGTCTCGCGCATCAGGTGGGTTTCGTCGCCGGCGTGCAGCCGTGCGTAATTGCCGGCGGCCTCGACCCAGTCGAGCTCCCGCAGCGGTACGAAGGTGATGCGGCCGCGAGAGCGGATCACCAACCGATCCGTCGCTTTCGCGGCGTCACGGGTGGACTGCGCCTCTGCGAGCAGCGCGCGAAGCTGATCGGCGAGCTTCTCTCCTCGCTCCCCCACCAGCTGCTCCTTCGCTCGCTCCAGGGCCCGCTCGAACCGGGACCGATCGAACGGCTTGAGGAGGTAATCGAGCGCGTGGACTTCGAACGCCTGGATCGCATACTCGTCGTACGCCGTGACGAAGATGACGGCCGGCATGGCGTCAACGCCGATCTCGTTCACGACACCGAATCCGTCGAGCAGCGGCATCTGCACGTCGAGGAACACGAGGTCCGGCGCCAGCTCGACGATGGCCTCGACGGCGCCGCGGCCGTCGGCGCATTCCCCGACGAGCTCCACCTTCGGATCGGCGGCGAGCAGCGACCTGAGTCGCTCGCGTGCCAGGGGCTCGTCGTCCACGACGAGCACACGGAGGGCGGGATCAGTCATCGGCGCGGAAAGGGATGCTGAGCGACACCCGCAGCCCGCCGGCCGGCGCGGCGTCGAGCTCGAGCCGAGCCTCGTCGCCGTACAACTGGCCGAGGCGGGCCCGGCAGTTGGCGAGGCCGACGCCGCCGTTCGCCGCGGAACTCGTGCCCCTGGCTTCCACGTCCGGCTTCGCGGGATCGGCGTGCGCCGGGAGCCCCGGGCCGTCGTCCTCGATCGTCACCAGGAGCTCGCCGTCGCGGCGCACCGCCCGGAGCCCGATCCACCCGGGCTCGGCCCGCGGCGCCACGCCGTGGCGCACGGCGTTCTCGACCAGCGGCTGCAGGATGAGGTTCGGAATCCGGGCGTCGAGCGTGGCGGGATCGACGTCGAGCTCGACCGTGAGGCGATCCCCGAACCGGGTGCGCTCGATCTCCAGGTACCGCTCGAGAACGTCGAGCTCCTCCTTCAGGCGAACCTCCTGCGTGCCTGCGTTCTCGAGGGTCAGCCGCAGCAGATCGCTGAGGCGCGCGAGCATCCGGTCGGCCGCTTCCACGTCCCGGTGCATGAGCGTCGAGATCGCGTGCAGCGTGTTGAACAGGAAGTGCGGGTGCAGCTGCATCTGGAGGGCCCGCAGCCGGGCCTCGGCGAGGCGCGCCTCGAGTTGCGAGGCGCGCAGATCGCGCTCTCGCTCCCTGCGGTAGGTGTCGACCAGGTTCCAGCCGGCGACGATCGCGAGGTAGGTGAGCAGGTTGAAGTGCAGGCGGCTGACGAAGAACTGACGGGTGAGCTCTGCCTCGGGCAGCGACGGAATCGCGCGGGCGACCAGCTGGCCGAGCAGCGCGTGGGCCACCGCGAAGGCGAGTCCGGCGACGAGATGGACCGCCAGCGACAGGCCCCGGCGAGGGCGCTCGAACCGAAACCGCGCCGCCAGCCACAAGATCGCGGGAGCGAGCAGGGCCCAGACATACCACGAGACCAGCGATGGGAGGAGCGCCCGCCCCCAGCTGATCTGGTTGTCCGGGTAGGCGTTGTACAGCAGGTACGTACGGCTCGCGAAGAACACCCCGACCAGGGTGGCGATCCCGAAGATCGCCACCCAGCGCATGCCCCGGGGAGGTCGCCGCCCGGTGGCCGCACCTAGCCTCTGCGAAGCTCGGTCAATTTGTTGCTGGCGTTGGTGTTGTCCGGATTTATCTCCAGCGACTTCTCGTACATGTCGATCGCTGCCTGACGGTCGCCCGCCGCCATGTGCCCCTCGGCCAGGCTGTCCCACACGTTCCATGATTCCGGATGCCGCTCCGCGTTGAGCTCGAAGATCGCGATCGCCGTGCGAGGTTCCGAGCGCTGCCGCAGGAACTCGTACCCCAGGCTGTTGAGCGCGCGCTCTCGGAACAGTAACGCTCCGGGCGCGTCACGGCTCTCGCGCTCGAACAGCGCCTTCGCCTCGTCGACCCGCCCGTCCGCCAGCAGGTCGAGGAACTCGCCCTGGGCCTCGACCCTCGGGGTCGCCTCGGCGCGAGAGAGGCTCCACACGTAGGCGGCCACGGCCCGGAATTCCTCGGTCGTCATCGTCATGCCGCCCTTCGGGTTCATCTGAAAGGGCCGGGGCGTGACGGCCTTCATCTCCTCGCGCTTCACTCCCCAGAAGATCGTGCGGATGATGCCTTCGTAGCGACCCTGGCTGTGCAGCCATTCGTCATCGGTCAGGTCCGGGGCGCGTTGCCTGGTACCCCGTCCGCCGACCCCGTGACAGGCCACACACGTACCATCGTTGAACACGTCCGCACCGGCGTCGATCATCTGCGCCAGCGTGGCCGCCGGGATCGTGTCGGTGAAGCTGACGGTGGTCGTGTCCTGGGCGATGGCGGCCCGCGACCACGGCCCGGCCAGCACGACGGCCAGCCCCACGATGCCGAGCAGAATCCGCCCCGGGCTCGTCCCGAACCGCACGTCTGCGCTCATCTTCCCTCCCCGCTGGTTGGAATTCCCGCGCGTGCTGCGCGCTCAGCGTCGAATCGGAGGGAAATGGACGAGGGAGATCAACCCGACCGGGACGAGGCGGGGAAACGACGGGGCGGACCGGCAGCTTCGCGGGACGGGCGGCGCGACGCTCCGGGGGCGGCCGGCCGCGCGGAACGCAGACCTTGCTTGATGCCACCTACCGGGCGAGTGTCTCTGCAGCCCCCCGCATCGATTGGCTGGCAGGAGAATTCGATGACGGCTGCGCGCGGCCCCTTCCTCGCGATCGTCGCGTCCGGAGCCCTCCTCGTCCTGGGGAATCCCGCTCCGCTGTGCGGCCAGTCCACTCCGGACGCGGGGTGGAAGATCCGCGGAGGCGCCCACCTGTGGTTCGCCACGGCGGACGGCGAGGCCGGCCTGGCCGACAACTCGATTCCCGTAGTAGACACCGCGCTCCATGTCGGCTACGCCACGGGGCTCGAGGCGACCCGCGGATGGTGGAGCGCGACACTCGAGCTCTCCCATAACACCGTGAGCTCGGCGCGCCCGGTCGGCAGCGGGGCGGGCCGCTTCGATTTCGGCTTCACGAGCGTCGAGCTGGCCGCGGGATACCGACTGGATCGCATCCCGTCGTCGGCGGCCGTGATCCTCCGGGCCGGCGGCCGCTACGTGCGCCACCGGCTCGAGCTCCCCTTCCCCGCCGGCGAGGCCCGTGCGGAGGCCGTGACCAAAGCCTGGGTCGAGCCTTTCGCCGGTCTGCGCTTCGCCACGGACTTCGGCGACCGCGTCCGCGCCCGGCTCGACGCGACCCTCGGCGGCGTCGGCCTCGGCTCGGACTTCGTCTGGGTGGTGGACGGCGGGTTCGACGTGCGGCTGTCGGCGCGCACCCGGCTACTCGCCCGCTACCGCTACTTCGAGACCGAGTACGACGGCGGGGACGATGGGTATCGCTGGGACGGCCGCACGCAGGGCTGGATGTTCGGCCTGGGGGTCGATCTATGAGACGTCGGCCCGGGATGCTCGTCCTCGCCCTGACCGGGGCGCTCGCCGCGCCCATGCCCGCGGCGGCGCAGTGGCGACTCGGTCTGCAGGGCGGCGCGACCCTGGGAACGCTGGGCGGAGGGATCGCCGACGGCTCCGAGCCGGTGCTCGGCGGGCGCTTCGCGGCCATCCTGGCCCACGACCTCGGTCCCGACTGGCGCCTGGGTCTCGACGCGGCCCTCGTCCACGAGGGAGCGGGCAGCCTCGGGGCCGCGAGCGTCGACTACCGCCTCGTCATGCTGGCCGGAACCGCGACGATCGGTCGCCGCCTGCCGGTGCTCGACCGCGCATGGAGCCTGGCGCCGTACGGCGGCGTAGCGGTCGGCTGGCTGGGAAGCTGCGGCGTGCGCCTTCCGGGCCAGTTCGCGTACGGGCCGTGCACCGACGTCGAGCCCGGCGGCGAGCCCGGGCGAGTGGAGGTTGCTGTGCCGATCGGAATCGAGCTTCGACATCGCTACCCGGGCGGCTCGGAGTGGGCCGTCGACCTCCGCCATGCCCGGGCCCTATCGGCGCTGCTCGGCGAGGGGGATGGCGCGGCACGCACCCGACTGTGGCAGGCGTCGTTCGGGTTCAGCGTGCCGCTGGGAACGGAGGGCGAGTCCGCGGCCGTTCCGGGCGACCCCGCGACCGACACGGTTCCGTTCTGCTGCCTCGAGGAGCACTTCGGCGCCCTCGCGACCGAGGTCGGCCTCCTTCAGATCGTGCCGTGGTACTTCAACCGCTACTTCAAGGACGACAGCACGGCGGTCCTCTCGCTCGACTCGTGGCGCCGCAACGTCGAGCAAGGCTTCGAGTGGGACGTCGACGGCTTCGACACTAACATGTTCCTGCACCCGATCCACGGGAATGCCTACTTCAACGCGGCGCGCACGAACGGGTACGGCTTCTGGGAATCCGCCGTCGTGCCATGGGCCGGCAGCTTCCTGTGGGAGTTCTTCGGCGAAAAGAACCGGCCGTCGATCAACGACTGGGTGAGCACGAGCGCGAGCGGCGTGGTGATCGGCGAGGCGCTGTTCCGCACCTCGCGGGTCATCCTCGACAACCGAGCAACCGGCGTGGGACGCGGACTGCGCGAGTTCGCGGGATTCCTCGTGAACCCGCTCGGCGGAATCAACCGGCTGATGCGGGGCGAGATGTCGCGCGTCGGTCCCAATCCCGACGGGCGACTGCCCGCCGCCTTCGGCCTCGCATCCAAGGCGGGCCTGCGGGTGGTGGGCGAGGGGCGGGTTCGACCGCCGCTTCCGAGGGCGGGCGCTCTTCCCTTCTTCGAACTGGCCGTACAGTACGGTGATCCTCACGGCCCCCTGCGGCAGCCGTTCGACGACTTCCTGATGACCATACAGATCAACGGCCGGGAGAAGACCGCGCTCGGGCGCCTGCAGGTCGAGGGCTCCCTGTACCGCAAGGCGATCGGCCGGGGCGCCCGACCGAGGCACTACTTCACGCTCGCCCTGCATTACGACTACATCAACAACGAGACCTACGAGGTGGGCGGCCAGAGCGTCAGCCTGGGCATCAACTCGGAGTTCCCGCTGTCCGGGGACTGGACGCTGCACACCCGCGTCCAGGCGCTCGGCACGTTCATGGGCGGCGTGGACTCGGAGTACGCGGGCGACGCCACCCGCGACTACGACCTCGGAAGCGGGGCCGGCTTCCGCCTGTTCGCCACCCTGCATCGGGGGCGCGAACCACTGCTCGAGGCGTGGTACATCGGCGCCTGGGTACACTCGTTGAGCGGCGCATCCGGCGACCACCTCATACAGTTCGCGAACCTCACGGCCCGCTATCCGTTCCTCGGCCCGCTCGGCCTCGGCGCGGAGTTCATCTACGCCGCGCGCCAGAGCTACTATCGGAACTTCGACGACCTCCACCGCCAGAGCCCGCAGCTGCGCTTGTTCGCGAGCTGGACGCCTTGAGGTCGTCGGCGCCCCGCCATAGCGGCAGCGCTCAGGCGGTGGCGATCACCGTCGTCATCCGCAGCTCGATGACGAGCCGACCGTCCTCGACGAACGGCTGCCACCCCTCGCACACTTCGCGCTCGAACGCGGCGCGCCGGTCGGCGTCGACCTGCGCGACGACCCCGCCCAGGGGTGTCGACTGCACGTACTGCCACAGGAACTCCTCGGGGGGCGGGACCGGCAGGGCGCCGACCCGGGCGTCGATCCGTACCGTCTCGAAGCCGGCACGGCCGGCCAGGTCGCGGATCGCGTCGGGATCGTGCAGCGAGAATACGCCCCCGGCGAAACCCGCGACCTCCGGGCCGACGTGACGCGCCAGGGCGCGCTGGAACACCTGGAAGACCGGGGGAATCGGTCCCGGAAGAGTGAGCGCCGCCCGGCCGCCGGGCGACAACACGCGCCGCATCTCGCCCAGGCCGGCCTCGCGATCCTCGAAGAACTGCACCCCCATGCTGCAGAGCGCCGCGTCGAACGCCGCATCGGGCAGCGGCATGTCCTCGGCCGGCGCCTCTACCCAGTCGATCGGCGTCTGTGGGGGCGTAGCCGTTCGTGCGACGGTCAGCATGCCGGGACTCACGTCGAGCGCCGTCACCGCGCCCCGCGCCCCGACGGCTTCGCAGGCCAGCCGGGCGACCGCCCCGGTTCCACACGCCACGTCCAGCACTCGCTCCCCCGGCCGCAGCTCCGCGGCCGCGATCAGCCCCGCGGCGACCGGCCGGCCGATCGCGGGCACGAAGTACCGCTGGTAGTTCTCGGCGGCGCTGGCTTCGAAAAGATTTCCATGGTCCAGCTGCTCCATCGGCTCCTCCGTCGTCCAGGACGCTTCGCGGCGGCACCCCGGAGCCCGGGCGCCACTCTCAAGAGGTCGAATCATAGGTGCTTGCGGGGGAACGCTCCAAGCGAAGGACGAGGACGCCAGGGCCGCCCGCTATTGCGCCGACCCGATCGAGCCAGCCATGATCCGCGGGTTGAACGTCCAGCCCCCCTGGCCGGAGTAGCGCATGATCGTCCGGACTGCCGTGCCGATGACTGGAGGCCCGGTCGTGCTGGCCTCTCTTCTCGCGCTGGTCGCCTGCGGCGCCGAGCCGCCCGGCCCCGCCGACCTCGACGACTTCGGAACCCGCTACGCCGCCGCCTGGAGCAGCGGTGACCCCGCACGCCTGGCATCCTTCTATGCCGCGGACGGATCCCTCGTCGTCAACGGAACCGCGCACGAAGGACGCGAGGCGGTCCGCGAGACGGCCGCCGGCTTCATGGCCGCCTTCCCCGACATGTGGGTCACGATGGACTCGGTGGTCGACCGCGGCGACGGACACGCCGTGTTCTACTGGACATGGACCGGGACGAATACCGGGCCGGGGGGCACTGGGCGCGCGGTGAACCTCCAGGGTTACGAGGAATGGACCTTCGCGAGCGACGACGAGATCGCGCTCTCGGACGGACACTACGACGAAGACGAGTACCGGCTACAGGTAACGGGAGACACCGAATGACGGGACCACGACTCACCGCCTCGCGCCATGCGCACCGCACCTCGCTCTTCGCCCTGGCCCTGCTGCTGGCGGCCCCGGGACTGGCACTCGCCCAGGCGCCCGGCGACTCGCCCCTGCTGGCGGCGGGCACGACGAGCGGCTTGCCCCTCGTGAAACCCAACGACAACACGCGCCCGGCGGGCGCGCTGCGGGGCGACGGGACACGGACGATCGACCTCGAGGTGACCCGGGCCGACTGGCGGGTGGAGACCCCCGAAGGACCGGGCCTGCGCGTGGCGGCGATCGGCGAGACGGGCGGCGCGCCCGAGATCCCGGCTCCGCTCATCCGCGTCGAGACGGGCACGCGAGTCGCCGTGACCGTGCGCAACCGACTGTCGGCCGCGGTCACCGTGTTCGGGCTGCAACCCCACCCCGCCGAGGAGGCCGACTCGATCGTGGTCGCCCCGGGCGCCGCGGAGACGGCGGAGTTCGAGGCGGGCGCACCCGGCACCTACATGTACTGGATGCGCGAGGGGCCCGCTCCCGACCCGGAATCGAAGCTGACGGACTACGAGTACGAGCAGCTCGCCGGCGCGTTCGTCGTCGATCCGGCGGGCGAGCCGCCCGACGACCGCGTCCTCGTGATGAACATCTTCTCGGTCCCGGCGGACTCCGCGGACATGCGGGGCGACTGGTACGAGGCGCTCACGATCAACGGCCTGTCATGGCCCGCCACCGAGCGGATGAAGCTGCAGGTCGGCGACCGCGTCCGCTGGCGGGTGGTCAACGCGTCGGTCCGCAATCATCCGATGCACCTGCACGGCTTCTTCTACGACGTGCTCTCCCGCGGCACCGCCACCACCGACACGATCTACGCGCCCGAAGACCGGCGGCACCTGGTGACCGAGACGATGCGCGGCCGCACGACGATGGAGATGGCGTGGACACCGACCCGCCCGGGACGCTGGCTGTTCCACTGTCACCTGTCGTTCCACGTGAGCCCCGACCTCCGGCTGCCTGGCGCCGCCGACGCGGATCCCGACGCGGCCCACGTCCACATGGCGGGCCTGGTGACCGGGATCGAGGTCGCGCCGGGCCCGTCGGACCTGGTCGCGAAAGGCCCGCCGCGGCACGTCGACCTGTACGCTCTCGAGACACCGATGGAGGCGGCGACGGAGGCCGACGACGCGGCCGACGACCCCCGCATGCGCTACGCCTTCGCCGTCGACGCGGGCGCCACGGCCCCGGACCCGCTCGCCGGCAGCGTGCCCGGCCCGGTGCTCGCGTTCCAGCAGTACCAGCCCGTGGACGTGACGGTGCACAACGAGCTCTCGGTCCCGACCGGGGTCCACTGGCACGGCCTCGAGATCGACGCGTGGTCCGACGGCGTACCCGACTGGAGCGCCTCGGCCGGGAAGTCGTCGCCGGTCATCCAGCCGGGTGAGGCCTTCACCTATCACCTGTCGATGATGCGCCCCGGCACGTTCATCTATCACACGCACCTGAACGACATCGTGCAGCTCACGAGCGGCGGCCTAT
The DNA here is from genome assembly GCA_050114915.1 of Gemmatimonadales bacterium. Taxonomy (GTDB): domain Bacteria; phylum Gemmatimonadota; class Gemmatimonadetes; order Palauibacterales; family Palauibacteraceae; genus JARFPW01. The sequence continues at coordinate 20,766 of JASFRN010000033.1, forward strand.
ACGGCCCCTTGCTGGTGCTGCCCGAGGGGGAGACGTACGACCCGCGCACCGACCACGTCCTGACCTGGGGCTGGAGGGCCGAGACACCCTCGAGCCTCGACGACGTGGCCCTGAACGGAAGGCACGAGCAGCCGGACGGCGACGCCAGGGTGGGCGAGCGCCACCGGTTCCGCGTCATCAACATCGCGCCCGCCGGGAACGTCACGGCGTGGATCACCCGCGAAGACGGTACGACCGTACCCATCACCCTGTTCGCAAAGGACGGGGCCGATCTTCCCGAGCATCAGCAGGTGTCGGTGGAGACCCTTCCCCGCCTGTTCGTGGGAGAAACCGCCGACTTCACCTGGACGCCGGCCGAACCGGGCACGTACGAGCTGGGCGTCGGCGTCCGACCCGAAGAGGGCTGGTACCTCGGCCAGCGGTGGATCGTGACGGAGTGACCGGAGACGGCGGCGTCAGGTCGCCGGCTTCTCGTCGCCCAGGTCGAACGCCTGGAACACGAGCGCCGCCGCGGCGCCGCCGGCCAGGTTGGCGACCAGGAAGATCCACAGGTCGCCGAGGCCGACGAGTCCGAGCACCGTCGCGCCCACCGCGACGGCCGGATTGAACGCCGCCCCCGAGATCGGACCCACCGCGTAGGCGCCCACCATCACGGTGCCGCCGATCGCGAGGCCGAAGTAGGAGTTGCCCTCCGTCGCGCTGGTGGTGGCCGTGTTGAGCACCACGAACACGAGCGCGAAGGTGAACAGGAACTCCGCCAGCAGGACCGGCATCAGCGGCAGCGCGGCGGCCGTGGCGGGTTCGCCCTTCAGGTACAGGACCGCGGACGCGGCGACCGCCCCCGCGATCAGCTGGACCACCCAGTACCCCAAGAGATCGGCGCCCGTGGCCTTTCCGCGCAGATAGACCCCGAGCGTGACCGCCGGGTTGAGGTGTCCTCCCGACACGTGCCCGGTCGCGTAGACCATCACCGCGAGCGCGAACCCGATCGCCAGCGGAGCGAACTGCCCCGCCCCGGGATCGAGCACGGTCTGGCCCACCGTGAACACGAGGAAGAACGTCCCGATCGCCTCGGCCACCAGCTTCTTCGCCATCGAAACCTCCCGGAAAGAGGGGCGCAGGGGGAGCCGTCATCTACGGCATCATCGGCCCTGCGGCGTCTCACGGACAGCGATGAGGGCCGCGAGGCGCTCGGCCTCCAGGCCGATGTGGTGCAGACGGCCCCGCGGCGATTCCTGGAATCCGCAGAAGTAGAGCCCCGGCTCGGCGGTCGCACCGCCCGACACGAGGGGACGGCCAGAGTCGTCCAGCACGGTCGCCGTCGTCTCGAGAAAGCGGTCGACGCCGGGCGTGAAGCCGGTGCCGAGCACGACCGCGTCGAACGGCTCCGTTGAGCCGTCCATGAACCCCACCCCGTCGGCGGTGAACGACTTCACCCCCGGATGCGCCCGGATGTCTCCGGCCCGGAGGGCCGCCATCGTGCCAATGTCGAGCACCGGGACCTTCCGCTGCGTGGCGAGCTGTTCCATCGGCCCCTTCTCGGGCGCGGGGATCCCAGTCTCCGAGACGTCCCCCATCTTGATCCGGCGAATCGGGCTGGAGAGGCGGTCGGCCAGCCGCGGCGGAAACAGCGAAAAGAAGCGCGACAGCGTCAAGATGGGGATGCCCAGGATGTCCCGCGGGACGACGACCGTGGGGCTGCGCACGCTCACGTGTGGCTCCGCCCCGTGTTCGAGCAGGTCGAGTGCGATCTCCGCCGCGGAGTTTCCGAAGCCGACGACCAGCACCCGGCGGCCGGCGTAGGGCTTCCCGTTCCGGTACGCGGCGGAGTGCAGGATCTCGCCACCGAACGCGTCCTGGTTCGGGAACTCGGGGATCCGGGGTACGTCGCTGAGCCCCGTCGCGATCACCACGTGGTGCGCTTCGAAGCACTCTCCCGCCGCGGTCTCGACGCGCCAGGCGCCGGCGTCGCGTCGACAGCGGGTCACTTCGGTGTCGAACCGGACGTCCAGCCCCTCGTCCCTGGCGTACTGCGCGAGATAGGCGAAGACCTGGTCGCGCGAGGGGTACCTCGGGTAAGTGGACGGCATCGGTCGTCCGGGGAGCGCCGAGGCCCGCCGGGTCGTGTGCAGATGGAGGCGCTCGTAGTGGCGGCGCCAGGCGGGCGCGACCGTGTCCCCTTTCTCGAGGACCACCGGATGCAGGCCGCGCCGCTCGAGGCACGCCGCCGTGGCGATCCCGGCCGGACCGCCACCAACGATCACCGCGGGCACGCGCAGAGTCGTCGACGACATGCGACCACGTTAGGTGCACGGCAGGAAGAGGGACAGACGGTCCGTGAAACGCGAAGGCCCGCCGGGGTCGCCGGCGGGCCTCGCAATGGTGCGGCCGGACAGATCCGGCGTCAGGAACCGACCGGGATCGCCGCGCCGAGGAAGAAGCCCCACGAGCGGTTCTTCACGCTGCCGTCCGAACCGGAATCGTCGATGTTCGACAGGCCGAGGTCGTAGCGCGCGTCACCGGTGATGGTGAACCCACCCATCGGGATGTCGGCGCCGACGCCGAACACGGCGCTGAGGTCCGCGCTCTTGGTCGCGATGTCGACGTCCTCGCAGTTGAACTCCACGTCGACCGAGCCGTCGGTGCCCGAGATCTGACAGCTCGTCTCGAACGCGATCGCCGGACCCGCGAAGATCCGCGGGCTGAAGCTCTCGCCGGTCATGGAGTGATACTGGACGAGCACCGGTACCTGGATGTAGTTCAGGCTGAGCTTGCCCTCGATGTCCGTGTCGCTGCCCTTGAAGCCCTTGGTCATGTACAGGACCTCCGGCTGCCACCCAGCGTACCTGCTCCAAGCTCGCATCCTCGCTATCTGTTCCGATCCTGCTCCTATCTTGGCGCTTGCGCCGAAGGATCTATGGCTAGATTCATCTACTAATTACCACAGCGTCAACTGCGACCGAGCCCAAGCTAATGAGGCCCGAATTCGGAAAGCTGCTGATTCACTGTGTGGGATTGCTGGCCGTCGGGGCATGCGGTGTCCAGGAGACCGCAGACGGGCCTGTCAGCCCTCCCTTTACGCGGTACGACAGCGCCGGGGTCGAAGTGATCATCAATGCACGGCCGAGCCGCTGGGTCGACGACCAGGGATGGCACGTGGGCTCCGTGCCCCTGTTACGCATCGGAAGCCGGCAGGGCGAACCCGCTTACGAGTTCTCCGACATCGCAGGTGCCATCTCCCTTCCAGAGGGCGGTGTGGCCGTGGCGGACGCGGGGTCCGGGGAGGTGCGTTTCTTCGACGGCACCGGCAGACTGGAACGGATCGTCGGTAGAAGTGGGCGCGGGCCTGGCGAATTCACGGCGCTCTCCGGACTCGGAATCGGGCTCGATGGCCGGCTGTGGGCCTACGACTTCGCGCTGCGCCGCATCTCCTGGATCGATCCCCACAATGGCTCGATCGGGAGCTCGACGCTCGGTCCGGAGCCGCCCGTCCTGACCTCCGTCGGGGCCCTTCCGGCGGGGATGTTCGTCCTTCGCCAACTGTGGGGAGCGTCTGCCGTGGCGTCGGCGGACCGGATCGGCATCCGCCGCGACTCGGCAGTCGTAGCCGTATTCGACTCCGCAGGTACGTTGATTGACACGATCGGTGCGTTTCCGGGACGCGAGGTCATAATCAGCCTCGAGGCAGGTCGTGGGGTCATGACCCGGCGGCCGTTCGGAGCCGACCTCGCGGTCGTGACCCGGGATTCTCTCGTCGTGGTGGGCGAGCAGGATCAGCCCCGGTTCGACGAATACTCCGCCGCGGGAGAGCTCCGCCGCCGTGTCATCTTGCCACGAGGGGACAACGGCGCGCTCGGAGCATCAGACATCGAGGACTTTCTCGAGGCCCGACTGCGGGAGGTTCCGGCGGCGGACCGTCCGGCTGTGCGATCGGACCTCGAGTCGTTGCCGTTTCCCGAATCCAGACCCGCGTACGGCCGTTTGCTCGTCGACCTCGCGGGCAACGTCTGGGTCGGCGAGTGGACGGCCGAGGGAAAGACGGAGCGCAGGTGGAGCGTCGTCGACTCCCGCGGGGTGTGGCTCGGCGACGTAGTCCTGCCGGAGGGACTCCGACTGCTGTCGGTTGCGACCGATCACCTGATCGGCGTGGAGCGTGACGAGCTCGACGTGGAGTCTGTCGCCGTGTATGCGATAGAACCCGGCCACCAGGTATCGAAGCCAGCCTCGTGAGGCTCGGCCTCGCTCTGGCGATCCGCGTGATCCACCGAAGGTCGTGCGGTGACTGCGCCTCTCGTCAGCCCCCCGGTCCCACCCGCACGTGCTCCCGCGCGAAGTCGATGAGCGCCTGGAGCGCCGCCCGCCGGTGCCGCCGCCGCGGAAAGTAGAGGAAGAACCCCGGGAACGGCTCGCAGTACTCCTCCAGCACGGTCACCAGCTCCCCGGCCTCGATGGGCTCTCGCACGTAGCTCGCGAACAGGACCGTCAGTCCGAGGCCCCGCGCCGGTGCGCGCCTACATGCACGAGCTGATGGACGACGTCCTCGACGGGACGCTCGATCCCTCGCCCGTATTCGACATGACCGTCGACCTGGACGGCGTGCCGGAGGGTTACGCGGCGATGGATCAGCGCGAGGCGCTCAAGGTGCTGGTGCGGCTGTGAGCCGCGCGGCCCGCGAAGGAGGACTACCATGCCGCACGTGAACGTGCCCGATCAGCCCCCCGGAACCTCCGGCGGGACCCGGGATAGACCCTGAATCGGCGCCGCCGAGCCCAGGGTCCTGATTCCTCCCCGGTGGCGTCCGCGACTCTTACCTGGAGGATGAAGTGGTTCGCCTGTTCGTGAGGCACCCCGTGGAGGATTTCGCCACCTGGAAGACCGGCTACGACAGCGCCGAAGCGCTGGAGGGCCGCCGCAACGGTGGCGTCCGCGCCGACGGCGTCTACCTGGCCGTCGACGACCCGCACGACGTGACGGT
>JASFRN010000034.1:0-24875 GCA_050114915.1 Gemmatimonadales bacterium
CCTCGCGGGCACGGTCGAGCGCGGGCTGCGCGGCCAGCGACCCCGGTCCCCCGGCCACGAGCGTCATGACGATTCCCGCCGCGGCGGGGAGCGCCCGGCCGAACGTCACTGGTCGTCACCCCCCGGAAGCTCGCCGAAGATCTCCCTGATGCTGGCGGCGCTGACGAACAGCTGCAGGCTCGGATCGCCGTCGAGGAACACTGGTTTCTCGAGCAGCTCTCCGTCCGGCATGGTCAGACGAACGGTCCACTGGAACGGCACCTCGACGTCCGCGCGGCCGAGATAGAACGGGACCTCCTGCACGGCGGAATCCTCGTCGAACTCGAAGTAGCGGATGACCTGCTTGTCGGCCCCCGCCTCGAAATAGCGTGACTTCACGATGACGGTGAGATGCTCCGCCCCGGAGGCCGAGAGCGGGTCGAACAGGTTGATCGTCAGGGGCTGGCGAACGGTCTCGGAGACGCCGCCCGTGATCGCCCGGACCGCGGCCTCGGTCGAGGCGTCGTCCGGCACGACCGAATAGTCGACCCAGGTGAAGAAGGCGTTGTCGATGACCGGGCGGGTGAGCTCCTGGTTCATCTTGATACGGGCCTTCGACGGAACGATGGCGGTGTTCGAGAGGTCCCACGACAGCATCTGGACCCTGTCGTTCCGGTCGAGCACCAGCACGTGGAGGCCGTTGAGCCGGATCGGATGTGGCGCCTCGTTGCGCTTGAACGAGCCGTTCTCCCACAAGATCGCCGGGTAGGACTCGGATTCTCCCCACCCCATGTAGAGAGGGATCCTCTGAACCCCGGCGTCTCCGGAGCTCGGCTGCAGGAGAACCTGGGGAGCGACCGACTGGTCCTCGCGCAGCAACTCGACGAAGCTCTCGCGCGTCAGGGACGGCATGCGCCAACTGATCTCGGTCTCGCCCATCGCGTCGTCCGGGGGTCGCACGACCACGTTGTCGATCCGATAGTGCCCCGCCAGCGCCTCGGCGGCCGTGCTCTGCGTGGCTTCGCTCGCGATCGGCATCTCGCGGAGCTCGAAGAACGGTCGGCCGTAGGCGCGCGCTCCCTGCCGCACGAGAATCTCGGCCGCCCGGCGCTGCGTCGGGGTGAACCGGGGAGCGAGGCGGGCACGGACCAGCACCTCGGGGTTGCCGCCTTCACCGGTCATCTCGTCGGTGAGGGACAGGTCGTAGTCCTTGTCCGGATCCCACTGCAGGTAGTAGGCGGACGGCAGGTAGTAGTAGATCCCCGAGCCGAGATTCTCGTCGGCCCAGATCTGCGAGTTGATGCCGAGCAGATCCTCGAGCTCCGGAGCGTCCTCGACGGTCCGGCCGGAGATGTACCCCTGCATGACGGGGATTTCCTCGAGATCGAAGATCGGATCGCGCTCGGGGCCCGCCGCGTCTCCGGGCTTTCCCACGCTCTTCGGAATCGGGGCGTTCCGCTCGAAATAGAACGCCGCGTCCTTCTTGCTCCCCGATCGATAGGGCCGCGCCACCACGCCGCCGCCGCTGCGGAACATCGTCAGCGGGTTGGCGCCGGAGGATGCTCCACCCGAGCGGTTCAGATTCGCGCCCGGCGACAGCTGCCGGTTGACGTTCAGGTTGCGGGCCGGCACCTGGACGGGCTGTCGGTTCACGAGATCGGCCGTGGGAGGGCGGGCGAGGAGCTTGAGACGCGACGCCTCCGCGGCGCCCGTCATCCGGCGCGCGGTCGCCTCGTCGGCGGCCTGCACGATGTAGGTGCCGTCGCCGTTGTACTGGAAGTGGAGAATGGTGGCCGGGTCGGCGGGATCCGCGGTCGTCGCGTCGATGCTGCCGTCGGAGCGCAACGCCACCAGGTGCCAGCCGTTGGCGGTGCGGAGACGGCCGATGTCCGCTTCCTGGTCGAGCCAGCCCAGCTGAAACGTCTCGTCGTCCCCCGCGCCGGTCGCGAGCCTGACGGCCCCGCCCCCACCCTCGTCGGCGGACAGGTATCGTCCCGCGTTGGCCCGCAGCCGTACGTACTCGGGGGCCTTCTCGTCGTCCGCCGGCCCGAGCTGCGGCCGAGATCCGGGCTCGGGGGGCTTCTTGTATCCCGTTGGCGGCAGGTCCTGCAGGGCGTCGGCGTAGACCGTGATCTCGACGTTCTCGGCCCGCGTCGCGGCCTCCCACATCTTCGGAAGGACGAACGAGCTCTTCGCGCCACTCCGGTGGTAGGCCCGCTTCGCGACCAGGAGCGTGAGCGCGTTCGAGTCGAAGCTCGCGCCTTCTTCGGTATCGTCGGCGAGCGCGAACTCGATCTCGGCGGTCCCGGAGCCGTCGAGCTCGACGGGCTCCGCCACGATCTGCGGAATCGCCTCCGGGTCGCCGCCGTCGCCGGCCCGCAGCACCTCGCCCTTCAGCCAGTTGCCTTCGAAGCCGTCGTATTCGACGCTCAGGCGAAGGCTGGCCGCCCGCTCCCGCGCGACCGTGACCCGCTTGATCTCTCCGTCGGGCTTCGAGTTGAGGAGGTCGCCGATCGCATTGCCGACCGCGTCGTCGAGGGTGGTCACGGGCTGCAGCTCGGTCCCCTCGGCGAAGCCCGACTCCTGGGCCCCGGCCGAGACCGGGAGCAGGAGCGCGAGCGCGGCGGCGATAGCGGCGGCGATTGGTTTGCGATGGTCCACTCGGTCCCCCGAACGATCGGTCGATGAGCGTCGGACGGGCGCGCACTGGTCCGGCGCCCGCATCCAAGGGAAAAGCGTACTGGGGGAGCCCGGTCCGCCACCGGGAACGGTGGCGTCGGGTCAGTAGCTGCCGAGCACCCGGTCGAACAGGCCCGGCGTGACGGCCAGCGAACGCACGAGGCCGCGGCGGAGCAGGCGGCGGCGCGTGACGCCGACGAGCAGGCCGGTAAGCCGGTAATAGTCGCGCGTGATCTCGCGGTAGGCGGCCTCGTAGCGCTCGAGCGGGGCGTCCGCCCGAAGCACCTCGGCCAGGGCGGCCGCCGAGGCGAAGGCGAGCTCCAGGCCCTGGCCCGTCAGCGCGTCGAGATAGCCCGCCGCGTCACCGACCAGCGCCACCCTGCCGGCAGCTCGGCCCCGCACCGATTGGCGGAAGGGGCCCGCCCCGCGAGGCGCGTCCAGCGCCGCCGCGTCTGCCAGGCGCCGGCGAACCGCCGGGAAGCCGTCGAGCAGCGCCTCGAACTCACCGGAGCCGGCGACCTCCGGCTCGAACAGCACGGCGACGCCCACGACCCCGGGTTCGACCGGCGTGACGTAGACCTCCGCCCCGCCCGCCAGGTGTACTTCGACGAGGTCCGACCACGGCGCCCGGGCGAAGTGGCGACGCACCCCGAACCGACGGGGCGCCGCCACCGCGGTCGAGGCCGCCAGTCCCGCCGACCGGCGGATGCCGCTGTGCAGGCCGTCGGCGCCCACGAGCCACCGCGCCCGCACGACGTCCCCGCCGACCAGGTGCACCGCGACGTGACCGCCGTCCTCCTCCCAGTGCTCGACGGCGGCGCCGAACCGGACCTCCGCGCCCAGATCGCGGGCCCGTTCCAGCATCCGGCCCGCGAGGACGGAGCGCCGGACGCCGAGACCGGCGCCGACCGGAAACCGCCCCTCGGCCGCCAGGTCTCCGTCGATGTAACGAATGCCCTCGAACCGCCGGCTCTCGTCGCTCCCGATGCGCACGCCCATTCGGCGCAGAGCTTCGACGCCGCCCGGCATGATTCCCTCGCCGCAGGCCTTGTCGAGCAGGCCGGGACGGGCCTCGCAGACCAGCGGGCGGAGGCCGCGCATCGAAGCGCGGATCGCCGTGGCCAGGCCGGCCGGACCCGCCCCCGCGATCAGCACGTCGTGGTCCACGGCGGACCGGATCACTCGCCCCCGGGCTCCGGCTCGTCGAGGCGCCGCAGCGCGAGCCGGGAGCGGACCATCTCGAGGGCGAGTGAAAGGGCCCCGACCTTTGCCGGTGGCGACAGCTCGCCGTCGCGGTAACGGCGCTGCGCCTCCGCACGGCGAATCTTGCCGCTCGACGTGCGCGGCAGCGCGCCGGGCTCGAGCACGACGACACGACCCGGCACGAGCCCGGTGGACTCGGTCACGCGGCGCCGGATGGCCGCGGCCCGATCTCCGTCGGCGGACGGCGGCGCGTCGCGTACCCGCTCGGCGAGCACGACGAGCTCCTCCTCCCCGGACCCTTCCGCGGGAACGCCGACCGCCGCCACGCAGCCCCGCCGGATCCCGGGAAGGCCGTTCAGGGCGGCCTCGATCTCCTGCGGGGCGTACTTCCGGCCCCGCAGGATGATCACGTCCTTTGCGCGCCCGTACAGGAACAGCTCGCCGCCGTGCACGAACCCGGTGTCCCCCGTGTCGAACCAGGGCCCGGGCGAGCCGGGGTCCGGCGGCGCGTCGTCGTAACCCTCGAACAGCGATCGTCCGCCGACCTCCACCCGACCGAGGACGTCCGGGGCGACCTCGCGGCCTTCGTCGTCGGTCACGCGCAGATCGACGCCCTCCAGCGGACGTCCGACGCTCACGAGCTCGATCGACCCGGAAGCGTCGGCTCCGTTCGCGGGCCGCGCCATCGCCTGGCCCGCCAGCGCCGCCCGGTCGAAGCGCTCCACCCGGCACGGGAGGGCCGGGTCGGAGAAGGTCACCGCCAGCGTGGCCTCGGCGAGCCCGTAGACCGGCGTGAGCGCCTCGGCACGGAATCCGGCCGGCGCGAAGCGGCGTGCGAAGCGCTGGAGGGCGCCGGCGGTCACCGGCTCGGCGCCCGTCAGCGCGATGCGCCAGCCCGACAGGTCTAGCCCGTCGATCTCGTCGGCGTCGACGCGCTCGGCGCAGTAGGAGTAGGCGAAGTTCGGCGCGCCGCTCACCGTGCCGCCGTAGCGCGACAGGGCGCGCAACCAGATTGCCGGGCGGGCGACGAACGCCTCGGGCGGAATGAGCGTCAGATCGGCGGGATGGGCGAGGGCCGTGAGCACGCAGCCGATGAGGCCCATGTCGTGATACAACGGCAGCCAGCTCACCGCGGCGTGCCGGAAGCCGTCGGACTCGGGATAGGCGGCGAGGATGCGGCCCCGGATCACCTCGAGGTTCGCAAGCACCGCCTCGCCGGAGAGGCGCACGGGGCGCGGCGTGCCCGTCGTGCCCGACGAGTGCTGGATGAGCGCGGGCGGTTCCGGTCCGGACCCGTTCGCGAAGCCCCCGCCTACGGGCTGCCCGGGGTCGCCGGGTCGTCCGGCCGCGCTTCCGCGTCGCCGCACCTCGTCGACCTGCGCCAGGCCGAGCGCGGGGTCCGCAGCGGCGACGGCGCGACCGAGCACCCGGCTCGTGCGGGCGTCGCTGAGCACGATTCGCGCCCGGCAACCGCGCAACATCCCCGCCGTGCGGGCGTGGTATTCCCCGAGCCGGCCGAGTCTAACCGGGGGATACAGGGGCACCGGGACCGCGCCGAGCCGCGCGCAGCCGAAGAAAGCGTCGTAGAACGCCGGACAGGTCGGAAGAACGATCGCGACGCGGTCACCCCGGCGGACCCCGAGATCCGCGAGCCCCCGGGCCGTGTCGCAAGCCCGCTCGTGCAGCTCGTCGTACCCGAGGTGCTCGACGCGCTCGGCGCGGTCGAGGAACCGCACGCCCTTCTCCGATTCGGCGGCCTGTTCGAGCAGTCGAGCCAGCACGGCGGGCCGGTGGCTCACGCGCGCTCCGCCCCGCCGTGCCGACGGCGGATCACGTCGACGAGGTCCCCGAGGGTGACGATCTCCGCCTCGTCCTCGGGCTCGAGGCGTACCCGGAACTCGTTCTCGATCCGTATGACGAGCTCGATCCGCTTCAGCGAGTCGAGGTCCAGGTCGCGCACCAGGTGCAGGTCCCGCGTCGGCGCCGCGCCGTCGACCGCCGGGTCCACGTCCATCTCGCCGAGGATGCGCCGGATGCCCGCGAGGATCGTCTCGTCGCTCATCGGGCCGTCATCGGAAGATCATTCTCGTCATCGAATCGTCATCCCCGCAGCAGCACGAGCTCGGAACAGAATCCGGGACCCATCGCGAGCATGAGGGCCGACTCCCCTTCCGCCGGGCGTCCTTCGGCGAGCGCTTCGTGCAGGACCATGAGAACCGAGGCGCTGGAGAGGTTTCCGATCTCGGCCAGCGAGCGCCACGTACGCCCGAGCGCGCCTGCCGGGCCCGCCTCCAGCTCGAGGGCGCCCTCCAGCGCCTCGAGCACCTTCGGGCCGCCGGGGTGCGCGATCCAGGCCGCGACGTCCGCCCGCGTGCAGCCGTGCTCGGCGAGAAAGGCGTCGACGTCCTCGCGCACGTGGGTGCCGACCACGTCGGGAACGTCGGCGGAGAGCACGACCTGGAACCCATCGGCTCCGATCCGCCAGCCCATCACGTCTTCCGTGTCCGGATAGAAGACCGAGCGCGTGGCGGAGATCGCCGGACGCGAGCGGGCGGCGGATGCATCGCCGGCGGACGGCGCGGCGCCGTTCGCGCGCTCTCCACCCTCCAGCACCACGGCCGCCGCCCCGTCGCCGAACAGGCCGCTGGCGATGAGGTTCGGGATCGAAACATCCCGGCGCTGCAGGGTGAGGCTGCAGAGCTCGACCGAGAGCAGAACCGCGACATGGTCGGGAAATGCGCGCAGATAGTCGGCGGCGCGCGCCACGCCGGCCGCGCCGGCCACGCAGCCGAGGCCGAAGATCGGCGTGCGCTTCACGTCGGGACGGAGGCCCAGCCGGTTCACCAGCCTCGCATCGATCGACGGGGTCGCGATCCCCGTGACGGAGACGAAGAACAGGTGGTCGACGTCCGCGGGCCGGAGTCCAGCGACGGCCAATCCGTCCTCGATCGCCCGCGCCCCGAGCTCGGTGCCCTCGCGGATGAACGCGTCGTTGGCGGCGGTGAACGAGTCGAGCGAAGGGTACGCCTCGATCGGCAGGGCCAGGTGACGGCCGCTCACCTGCACGTTTCGATGCAGGCGGGTGAGGCGCTCCGGGTTGAACAACGTCTCGCCCCACTCCCGCTCGAACGCGGCGACCAGGGTCTCCTGGTCGTAGAAATGCTCGGGCAACGCGCGACCGACGGCAGTGACGCGCGGGCCCGCGCTCATCCGCCGCTCGCGAGCGAGTCGATCAGCTTCTCGCGGAAGTCCGTGCCCGGCGCGAAGTAGCCCCCGAGCACCGACTGTCGACGTTCGGGGCCCACGTCGACCTGGTCGAGCAGCACGGCGCCCTCGGCCCCGACGTAGACGGTGTGCAGCGAATCGCCGCGAATCCGGTAGTACATCTCGTCGCCGCTGTGGATGCCCCGGTCGGCGAGGAACGCGTACCAGCGTGGCAGCGCGTCGCTGATATCGTGAAAGGTGGCCGGCTGTATCACGCCGGCACGGGTCGCCTCGCGCAGGTTGTCGCGCACGCCGCCGAGGAACTGGTCGAGGCTGACGTCGCGCTGAAACTCGATTCGCGCCCAGGCGTCGTGAGCGGCCAGGGCGACGGTGGCGAGGGCGTCGCGCCGCTCGGTCTCGACGGAGCCGGCGGAGCGGCCGGTGGCGTCGAGCAGCGAGTCGACGCGGCGCGTCTCTTTCGCCCCCAGCCTGACGTCGAGCGTGAGCACGTCCACCTTGAACAGCGTCTTCTCGAGCAGCATGTGCATGCGGGAATGTGGTCCGCGGCCCAACCCCGTCGTGTCGACGGGCGCTCCGGATGCCATCGACGGCGCGGCCTGGGCGAACAGCGAGGCGTCCGGGTTCGCCAACGGCGCGGACAGGAGGAGGAGCAGCAGCGGCGACACGACGTGCGCGAGCGTCGGCCCGGCCGCCGGGAGAGCGGCGACGCGCGGCGTAGATGTCGGGCTGATCCGTCGCTGGAGCGCTGGCACGCCTATGAAACCCTGCCCCCCGGGGGCGAGGTTCCACCGGTCGGGATTCGGGCCTCGTCCGTGCGAGTGCGACGCGGCGGGGGCCTCCGTATACTCCAGCCCATGAAACGACCCGACGCGAACACGGTCACCGCCATCGCCGCGACGGTCACGGCGCTCGCGGCCCTCGCCGTCGCCGTGTGGGACAACGTCCAGTCTCGCTCCTACAACCGGCTCTCGGTCCGTCCCCTGCTGGTGCTGGACGCGCTGCGCAGCACGACCGACTCGAAGGACAGCGGCGAGTTCACGATCTCGAACCAGGGCGTCGGACCGGCCGTAATCCGGGACGTGCGTATCCGCTACGCGCCGACCGACGGAACCGCCGACACACTGCGGTTCGGCCACTGGGCGGAACTCGCCGCTCGGCTGCGCCCGCTCGGGTACGTCGTGACCGGCTGGACGGACCTGGCGACGGACCGGCCGATCGGAACCGACCACAGCATCTCGCTGTTCCGATTCGAGGTCGCCAGGGACGCAGACGCAGACTCGGACCAGGGAAGTGACATGCACGACGTGCAGAGCGTGTTCGACGCGGTGGCGCTCGACGTGGTATACGAATCCGTCTATGGCGAGCGGTTCTCCACCGACGCGGGCGTCGATTGAGCGCCGCGCATCGGGGACGGTTCCGGTGGGCGTCCGCGCCGGCGGCCATCGTCCTGGCCGCCCTGGCCGCCCTCGCGGGCCCCGGCCCCCTGCTCGCCCAGCAATCGGCCTCGGAACCGTTGCTGCCGCCGGGCCCCCGGGTGGAATACGAGGGAGCGATCCGTACGGGGATCGCGCTGCGCAGGCTCGGAAACACCGCCCGCCTGCTGCACATCGGCGCTCATCCCGACGACGAGAACACGGCGCTGTTCTCGCCGCTGGCGCTGGGACGGGGGGCCGACGCCGCCTACCTGTCGCTCAATCGCGGCGAGGGCGGGCAGAACGGGATAGGCCCCGAGCTCGGGATCCCGCTCGGGCTGATTCGCACCGAGGAGCTGCTCTCGGCGCGCGGACTCGACGGCGCGACGCAGTTCTTCACCCGCGCGATCGACTTCGGGTTTTCGAAGACCGCGGAGGAGACCTTCGAGCACTGGCCCCACGATTCCCTTCTCGCCGACGTGGTGGAGATCATCCGGCGCTACCGGCCCGACGTGGTCGTGCCCGCGTGGAGTGGCACGCCGCGTGACGGCCACGGGCAGCACCAGGCGGCCGGCATCCTGGCGCGCGAGGCGATCCTCGCGGCCGGCGACCCCGACCGTTTCCCGGAGCAGATCGCCGCGGGCCTGCGCCCGTTCACGCCGCGCGCCGTCTACTGGTCGGATCGCTACGCGGCCGGCGGGCCCGACGTCGAGCTGAACACCGGCGAGCTCGATCCGCTGCTCGGCCGCTCGTATCACCAGATCGCGATGGCGAGCCGCAGCCGGCACAAGAGCCAGGACCAGGGCGTTCCGCAGGCGCCCGGCCCGCGCCGTACGGCGTTCGAGAAGATCGACCCGGCGAACCCGCCACCGGTCGAGATGAGCCCCGATGGGCGTCCGACCCGGCAGCTCGTGGGCCGTCCCAGCCTCGACGCCTCGCTGTTCGACGGCGTCGACACCCTGCTCTCGCAGCGCGCCGACGCGGTCGGGGCTCGCGAGGCCGCCGAGCGCCTGCGCGCCTACGAGGCGACCGTGGCCCGCGCCCGCGACGCCTTCGATCCGCTGCGGATGGGCGAGGTCCTGCCGATTCTCGCGACTGCCCGGGGCGAGCTCGATGCGGCCCGCCGCGCGATCGCCGCGTGGGCGGCCGATTTCGGTCGCGGGCCCGCGACGGAGAGGGCCGACGCCGCGGAGGAGCTGCGTTTCCACCTGGCCTCCGAAGCGCGGGATCTCCGCGTGGCCACGCTCGCCGCCGCGAACGTCGAGCTCGACGCCGTTGCCGACGACGAGCTCGTGGTGCCGGGACAGCGGTTCACCCTGACCCTGTCCGCCTGGAACGGCGGCGGCGAGCCGGTTCGGGTGCAATTCCGGCCCGCCTTGCCGCCCGGCTGGACCGCGACGGCGGCCGGGAACGAGGCGGACGGCTGGCGCGAGGTCGCGGCGGGTGATCGGGTGGAGGCGAGCTTCGTCGTCCGGGTGGCGGACGACGCGCGGGACACGCGACCCTATTTCGTGACCCTCGAGGACGAGGCGGAGGGGCGCGACCTGTACCGCTGGCCGGACGACGAATCGGTTCGCGGCCTTCCGTTCGCCCCGGCGCCGGTGCGCGCCGGCTTCGACGTCCGGTTCCCGGCCGACTCCGGTATCGACGTATCCGCCGAGCGCGAGGCGGCGTGGGTCGGCGTCGACCCCCATCGCGGAGAGTACCGGCGGCCCGTGCGGGTCGTACCGCCCGTGTCCGTGACGGTGGATCCCACCGGCAGCGTGATCCCCCTCACGCCCGGCGCGTCCGACGCGGCCCGTACCCGGCACGTCGCCGTCCGCCTGCAGGCCGAGGCGCCCGACGGCATCTCCGGGTCGCTGCGGGTCGAGGCGCCGGTCGGCTGGACGGTGACGCCGGCCGAGACGGACGTGGAGTTCGCGGGCCCCGGCGAGGAGCGGACGGTGGGCGTGGACGTCGTGCCGCCCGCGGACCTGCAGGCCGGCGAGTACACGGTGCAGGCGTCCTTCGAGACCTCGGCCTGCGGCGGAATGGAGCCCTGCGGGGCGGAGCGCGTGTTCGACGAGGGCTACGAGCTCGTCGACTACCCGCACATCGCCCCGCACCAGCTCTATCGGCGGGCGGCAACCCGCGTCCGGGCGTTCCCGGTCCGGGTCGCCGACGTACGGGTCGGCTACGTGGCCGGGGTCCCCGATCACGTGCCCGAAGCCCTCGACGATCTCGGCGTGGCGTGGCAGGCGCTGGACGCGGACGCGCTGGCCGAGGGGGACCTGTCGCAGTTCGACGTCATCGTCACCGGCACCCGGGCCTACGAGTTCCGACCCGATCTCGTCGCCCACAACCAACGGCTGCTCGACTGGGCCCGCGCCGGCGGCACGCTGATCGTGCAATACAACAAATATCCGGCCCTCGAAGGGAGCTATGCGCCGTGGCCGGTGACGATCGCACGGCCTCACGGCCGCGTGACCGAGGAAGACGCGCCCGTCGAGGTGCTGCGGCCCGACAACCCCCTGTTCAACACCCCGAACGAGATCGGCCCCGACGACTGGCGGGGCTGGGTGCAGGAGCGCGGCCTCTATTTCTGGGACACGTGGGAGGGCCCGCTCGAACCGCTGCTCTCGATGCACGATCCCGGCGAGCCGCCGCTCGAGGGCTCGCTCCTCGTCGCGCCGCTCGGACGCGGCACCTACGTGTACTCCGCCCTCGCCCTGTTCCGGCAGCTCCCGGCGGGCGTCCCCGGCGGCTGGCGGCTGCTCGCGAACCTGGTCTCGCTCGGGGCGGCCCCGCGCTCGTGAGCAGCGGGCGCCCCTCCGACGCGGACCGTACCAGCCGCCCCGTCCGGCGGCTGTACCTGCGCGTGCTGATCGTCCAGGCGATCGCGCTCGCCGCGCTCTGGTGGCTGCAGTCCAGCTTCGGCGGCGGCTGAATGCACTGGATCGACTGGGCGATCGTCGGCGGCTACCTCGCCTACGTGATCTGGGACGGGCTCCGCCGCTCTACGGGCAACACCGAGATCGAGGGCTACTTCCTCGCCGGCCGATCGATGCCCTGGTGGGCGGTCGGGCTGTCCGTGATGGCCACCCAGATGAGCGCGATCACCCTGGTCGGCACGACCGGCCAGGGGGCCGCGGACGGGATGCGGTTCGTCCAGTTCTACTTCGGACTACCCCTCGCGATGCTGATCCTCTCGGTGACGCTCGTGCCGTTCTTCCACAGGGCGAAGATCTACACCGCGTACGAGTATCTCGAGAAGCGGTTCGACGGCCGCATTCGCTCGTTCACCAGCGCCCTGTTCCTGCTGTCGCGCGGAATGAGCGCCGGCGTGATCATCTCGGCCCCCGCCGTCATCCTCTCGGCCACGCTGGGCATCGGCTTCCCGCTGGCCGTGGCGCTCGTCGGGCTGCCGGCCGTCGCCTACACGATGTTCGGCGGGGTGGAAGCCGTGCAGTGGGTGGACGTGAAGCAGATGTTCCTGATCGTGGTCGGACTCGGCGCGCTCCTCGTCATCCTCGTCACCGGCATTCCCTCCGACGTGGGCCTCGGCAACGCCCTGCGCCTCGCCGGGGAGACGGGACGACTGAAGACGTTCGACTTCAGCTTCAGCCTCACCGAGACCTACACCTTCTGGTCGGGCCTGATCGGCGGTCTGTTCCTCATGCTCTCCTACTTCGGCACGGACCAGAGCCAGGTACAGCGCTACCTGACCGCGCGTTCGGTGGACGAGGCGCGCAGCTCGTTGATGATGAGCGCCTACTGGAAGATCCCGCTGCAGGCGATGGTCCTGATGGTGGGCGTGCTCGTGTTCGTCTATTACCTGTTCGCCGCTCCGCCGCTCCTGTTCAACCGCGACCACCGGCTGGCCGTGGAGGAATCGGCCCCCGCCGAGTACGCGGCCCTGACCGAGCGCTACGACGCGGCGTTCGAGGCGCGACGCGGCGAGGCGCTGACGTACGCCCGGGAGCGGAAGGCGGAGGACACGGGCGGCGCGGCCGTCACGGCCCGCCGTTTCCTCGACGACGACGCCGAGATGCGCGCCGTGCGCGACGAGGCGCTGGCCCTCGCCGAGAAGACGACCGGGCGGAATCCGCGCGACGTGAACTACATCATCCCGGCGTTCGTGCTGGGCGAGCTGCCGATCATCATTCCCGGCCTGTTCATCGCCGCCGTGCTCGCCGCCGCGATGTCGTCGATCGCCGCCGAGCTCAACGCGCTCTCGACGGCCTCCGTCATCGACTTCTACCGCCGGCTCGTCCGGCCGGGCGCTTCCGACGCGCACTACCTGAAGGTCTCCAAGCTGGCGACCGGACTCTGGGGACTGTTCGCGTGCGGCGTCGCGATCTACGCGGTGGCGCTCGGCTCGCTGATCGAGGTGGTGAACAAGTTCGGCTCGTTCTTCTACGGCTCGATTCTCGGGGTCTTCATCCTGGCCTTCATCCCGTTCGCCCGGGCCCGCGGCGCCCTGCCGGGCCTGATCGCCGGGATGGGCACCGTCGCGGCCGTCAGCTGGCTGGCCCCCCAGGTCTCGTTCCTCTGGTACAACCTGATCGGCGCGGTGGCCGTCGTGGCCGTAGGCTCGCTGCTCAGCCTGGGTGGAGATGCAGGTTCACCCGCACCGCGGGAGTCGGTCGGCAGCCAGGCCTGATCCCCGCCCCCGGACTGGCCAGCGCCGGGTGTTCCGCCCCACTCTTAGAGGTGTCGTACGCCGACCTGAAGTGAGTGCCGGGGGAGACCCATGACCGAGGCCGACGGAACCGGGCAAGTGCAGCTCGCGCGGCACCTCGGCGTGTTCGAAGCCACGATGATCGGCGTCGGGGCGATGATCGGGGCCGGCATCTTCGTGCTCACGGGAATCGCCTCGGGCCGGGCCGGACCGGCCGCTCTCCTCGCCTTCGCCCTCAACGGCGTCGTCACCCTGTTCACGGCCCTCTCCTACGCCGAGCTGTCCAGCTCGATTCCCGAAGCGGGCGGCGGCTACTCGTTCGTCAAGAAGGTGATGCCGAACAGCCTCGCCTTCATGTCGGGGTGGATGCTGTGGTTCGCCTACGTCGTGGCTTGCAGCCTCTACGCGAAGGGGTTCGGCAGCTACTTCCTCGAGTTCTTCGACCGCTACGTCCCTTCCCTCACGGAAGCGCTGATCGGACTCGCCGGCCACGCCGGCTCCGTGGCGCTGCTCACGGTCGCCGTGGGTCTCCTGTTCATGGCGGTAAACGTGGCCGGCGCGCACGCCAGCGGGCAGGCGGAGAACGTGATCACGCTCGCCAAGCTCGCGATCCTGTCGGTGTTCATCGCGTTCGGGATCGTGGCCGTGTTCGGCGATCCGGGGCAGGCGCGCGCCAACCTGACACCGTTCATGCCGCTCGGCGCCACCGGTGTCGTCTCGGCGATGGGTCTGACGTTCATCGCGTTCGAGGGCTACGACCTGATCGCCACGGTCAGCGAGGAGGTGCGGGATCCGCGGCGGACGATCCCGCGGGCGATCCTCTGGTCGCTCGGGATCACGCTGTTCGTGTACCTGGCCGTCGTGTTCGTCGCCCTCACCGCGGTGCCGCCGGCCGAGGGGCTGCCGACGTGGCGGCTGCTGGGCGAGTACGGAGAGATCGGCATCGTGCGGGCCGCCGAGGCGTTCATGCCGCGGTTCGGCGTCGTGCTGGTGCTGGCCGGCGGACTGTTCGCCACGCTGAGCGCGCTGAACGCCACGATTCTCGCGTCGAGCCGCGTCGCATTCGCCATGGGCCGCGACTGGATGCTCCCGAATCGGTTGAGCCGGCTGCACGCGACGCGGAAGACGCCGGTCGTGGCGATCGTGGTGAGCGGCGTCCTCTTCCTCGTCGTGGCCGTGTTCCTGCCGCTGGACACGATCGGCAGCGCGGCGAGCCTCCTCTTCCTGCTCACCTTCGCCCTCGTCAACGTGTCGCTTCTCATCTACCGGCGGCGGGCGGCCGGTCTGCCCGCGACGGGCTTCCGGGTCCCACTCTTCCCGCTGACCCCGATCCTCGGCCTGCTGACGTGCGCCGGGCTGGCGCTGTTCCAGCTCGTCCACGAACCGTCGGCCTGGGCGCTGGCGGCCCTGTGGATCGTCGCGGGGCTGGGCGTCTACCTCGCTTTCTTCGCCCGCCGGGCCGCCATCGCCGACGTGCCGAAGATCCTCGAGTCCGAGGAGCTGCGGGTGCTGCAGCGGACCGACCGCTACCGCATCCTCGTGCCGCTGGCGAATCCCGACCGCGTGGAGCCGCTGATGGAGCTGGCCACCCGACTCGCCCGCGATTCGACCGGCGAGATCACGGCCGTCCATGCCGTCGAGCTGCCCGACGTCACGCCATACGCGGAGGCCGACCCGTACGCCGACGAGGGACGTCGGGTGCTGGAACGGGCTCAGCGGATCTGCGCCGAGCGCGGGATTCCGTTCTCCTCCGCCCTGCGGATCGGACGCGACGCCGGCGACGATCTCGTGCAGGTGGCCCGGGAGACCGGCGCCGACGTGGTGCTGCTCGGCTACAAGAAGGAGGGCGACCCGCTCGAGAACAGCGTGATCGCGCGGATCGTGCGAGCTCAGCCCTGCGACGTGGCGCTGCTCAAGAGCGAGCCGGGAGGCCTGAAGGACATGCGCCGGGTGCTGCTGCCCGTCGGAGGACGGGAGCTGCACGATCGCCTGAAGATCCGGCTGGTCCACGCGCTCCGGGAGTCGGGCGTGCGGAAGGTCACGCTGCTGACCGTCATCCCGCCCGACGCCGGACCCGTGCGGGAGCGACGGGCGCGGCAGGTACTCGAACGAGCGGCCCGCCTGTTCCGGATCGGAGACGCGGACCTGGCGGTCGAACGCTCCGCCGAGGTCGCCGACGCCGTGATCCGGCGAGCCGAGGACGCGGATCTCGTGCTCCTCGGCATGCGCGAGGACCCCTGGCTGCGGGCGTTCTTCTTCGGCAGCGTCGCCGAGCGGATCGCGGGCCAGGTGCGATGCCCGGTCCTGCTGACCAAGGCCCGCGCCCCGCGGCGATCGCTGCTGAGTCGCTGGCTGGGCACCGACTAGGCCCGAGGGGCCTCAGACCACGGCGGCGGCCGTCTCGGCGCTCGCCTCGTTTAGACGCTCGATCGCCTCGTCGTCGAGCTCCAGCTCGGTGGCCGCCGCGATCTCCTCGAGCTGCTCGACGCTCGTCGCGCTGGCAATCGGCGCGGTGACGCTGGGCCGGGCCATCACCCACGCGAGGGCGACCTGGGCCGGCGAGGCGTCGTGCGAGGCCGCCACCTCGTCGAGGGCGGCCAGGATCTGGCTCCCGCGCTCGTTCAGGTACTTCTTCCCGATCCCGGCGCCGCGCGGACTCTGATCGAGATCCGCCTCGGAGCGGTACTTTCCCGTCAGGAAGCCGGCGGCGAGCGCGAAATAGCTGATGACGCCGAGTCCCTCGTCTTTCACCACGGACTCCGGCCCGTTCTCGTAGCCGGCGCGGGCGTAGAGATTGTATTCGGGCTGCAGGACGCGGTATCGCGCCCGGCCTTCTTCGCGGCCGGCCTCGAGGGCCTCCCGAAGCTGGTCGGCGTCGTAGTTCGAGGCGCCCGCGTACCGCACCTTCCCCCGTTCGATCAGCTCCTGATGCGCCTCGAGCGTCTCCTCGATCGGCGTATCGGCGTCCGGCTTGTGAGAGAAGTAGAGGTCGATGTGGTCGGTCTGGAGCCGCCGCAGCGAGTCGTCGACCTTCTCGAAGATGTGCTGTTTCGCGAGGCTCCCGTCCCAGCCGACCTTGGTGATCAGCGTGATCCGATCGCGCACGTCTTCGCCCCGACTGGCCAGCCACTTCCCGATGATCGTCTCGGACTCGCCGCCGGAGTTCCCGTCGGCCCACGCCGAGTAGACGTCGGCCGTGTCGATCGCGTCGAGCCCGTGGTCGAGCGCCGCGTCGAGCAGCCGGAACGAGGTCGCCTCGTCGGCCGTCCAGCCGAACACGTTGGCGCCCAGGACGAGCGGGGGGATCTGTAGGTCGGTGTCGCCGAGCCTGCGGTACTTCATCTATTCTCCTCGGTACGCGTCATCCGGTCTTCGAACTCTCGGGGATGCACGTAACGCGCGGCCTCCGGCCAACGTTCCTCTACTGACCGAACTCAGGGCCAGACGGGTCGACGCGCCGCCGGGAACACGTCCGCCGCCTGGACGACGGCGAAGCCGGCGGCCCCGTACACGGCGGCCACTTTGAACACCTCGCCGCTTGAGGTCGGCCAGGAGGCGCCGGCCCGAACCCGCCCGTTTCGGCTCAGGCATGCCCGAGGCGGCCCTCCTCGAGTCGCGCCTCGAGCTCGTCGGCCAGGTCGCCGGCCAGGCGCGACAGCCGATCCAGATCGGCCACATATTCCCGGACCAGGCGCATGCGCGACCGCACGGCCGGGTCGAAACGTCCCTCGGCATCGTAGAAGGCGTCCACGCCCTCCTCCGCGCGGGGCAGGACGTAATTCTCGATGAAGGCCAGGTGCCGGCGGTAGTTCGCCTGGATCCCCGAGAACTCATTGTAGAAGTAGCCGAGCCGGTAGCCGAAATCGGGCTCGAAGCCGCTGGCCACGCCCGAGGCGACGGCCGTGCTCCACGCCGCGGTCGGCGGCTGGGGAGCGCCGGGGATCGTGAAGAAGGTCGGCACGGCGCGTCGGCCTTCGCGGTCCGCCTCCTCCCAGGCGTCGAGGTGGGCGGTCATCGAGTCTACGTAGACGATCCCTTTCGTCTGATAGGTCCGGAGCTCGGCCAGGATCCCGGCGGCGGCCTGGCGCAGTGCGCGGTCGGCGTCGAGCTGCTCGCGATAGCCCTCGACGAAGAAGGCCGCCGTGACGCCCACGAACACGACGACCAGCTCGAGCCCGAGCCGCGCCCAGTGGGGCCGGCGGCGGTACTCCGGCGTCGCGGCGCCCGGCGAACTCCCGGCGTTCGTTTCCGCGCCCTCGCTGAGATCGTCCATGACGGAGATGATAGCCGGTCCGTCATCGCGGCGCCCGACCCTTCCGGGCCCGGAGCCGTGCTGTCACCTGCAGCGCCCGCCTCAGCGAGGCAGCGAGGCCACCTTCACCCGCGCCGTCCCGGTCGTCGCCCCGCGCTCGAACTCGACCTCGATGGTGTCACCCTCCGCCGCGAGCCGGCGCCGGGCGGGCGCATCCAGGTCGCGCGCGGCCACACCACCGATGGAGCGGACGGCGTCCCCCGGCTCGAGCTTCTCCGCCGCGTCGGTGCCGGGAATGAGCCCGGTGACCGGTCGCGTTCCGCGTTCCGCATCGAACGCGCCCAGACCGAAACCGATCGTCCGGAATTCGGACGAGCTCAGGCCCCCTTTCGTCGTGATCCGCAGGACCTGCCGCCTCGTGTCCATCTCGATTCGCGACTTCGTGAGGATCGCGCTTCCCAGCCAGGCGTCGTCGACCGCGGGATCGAACAACACCACGGGCTCGTGGATCCTGGTATCGCCGAAGCGAATATCGTCGTCGAGCCGGGCCACCAGGTTGCGAACCGTCCCCGTCTGATTGTTGATGAGCTCCGGTCCCGGCTGCGGCGCGCTCTTCAGTCGCAGCGAATCGGCCATCGCGGCCGGCATGACGATCCGGTTCGCGGCGCCGGTGTCGAGATTCAGCAGGAACTCGTGGTCGCCGACGCGCGCCGGGATGAACGGAAGCCGACTCCAGACTTCGTAGGACAGGGTATGCTTGCCGTCGGGCTCGCCGAGGTCGAGCGGACCGAGCCGAAACGTCCGGTTGACGTAATCGAGCACCACCCCGGTGCCCATGACGAGGTTGTACCCCAGCACTCCGTCGACATCCAGCTCGTCATAGGCCCCGAGCCACACGTCGTCGAACCGCGCCGCGCCGAGCGTGAGCGTCTCGGCGCGCACGATGTCGGAGGCCTCGCGGTCGAGCACGATCTCGAGGCCGGCGTCGTCGGCCACCGCCCGGCGCACGATGACGACGTTCGAGCCGAAGTCGACGAGGAAGCGGTACGGGCCTTTCCCATTCAGGCGGACTTCGACGAGCGGCAGATCCGGCGGTCCGAGCACGGGAACGGTGGTGCCCGCCGGCGGGATCTCCGCCGCCGCGGCCCCGCGGCGCACCGCATCCAGTTGCCGTGGCGTGAGCTGTTGGGCCGGAAGGGAATGGACTGCGAGCGGCAGCGAGAGCGCGGCGAGCGCGAGCGGGCACGATGACTTGAGCACGTTGGACACCTGTTGTAAGATTGTCATACAATATTGTATCTTCACGATAGCCCGGACGGCCGTGTCGCGAAAGGTGAGAATCGAGATGACGACGGAGACCCTCGAACGCCGGACGATCGGCGAGGAACTGGCGGACCGCCTGCGTGAGCGGATCCTGGAGGGGGACCTGCCACCGGGTACGCCGCTCCCGGAGACGGCGATCGCCGAGCGCTACGGGACGAGCCGCCCCTCGGTGCGCGACGCGCTCCGGCAACTCGTCCACGAGGGGCTCGTGCGGCACGAGACGCACCGGGGGGCGCAGGTGGCGCGGCTCGATGACCGCCGACTGCGCGACATCTGCGAGGCCCGGCTGATCATCGAACCCCAGGTCGCCCGGCGGGCGTCATTCGGGGAAGCCGCGCTGGGTGCGTTGCGCGAGCGGGCGGGCCGCCTGGAATCCGCGGCTCGGACGGGCGACTGGCGCGCCTACACGGACGCCGACATCGACTTCCACGTGTTCCTCGTCGGTTGCGGCGCCAGCCGGAGCGCCGCCGACTTTCACGCCACGGGCATGCGTCAGCTGCGGCTCCACTTCACGTCGCTCGATCGCGGTGACGGCCGGCCCGGATCCCGCCGGAGCCACGTCGCGGAACACCGCCGCATCGTCGACCTCCTCGGCTCCGGAAACCGCCCGGAGGCCGCCCGGCTCCTGACGCGCCACCTCGAGGACGCGCGCGACGCGCTGCTCTGAGATCCCCGCGCCGGGCCGCGACCGGGGCGCGGACCCGGGCGTCCACAGGGAGACGGCGCGCCCGGGATTCCTTATCATGGGCGCCATGAACAGCCATGTGCGCCCCACTCCGAATTTCTCGCTCGTCCTGTTCGCCGTCGTCGTCGCCCTGGTCGGACTCGTCGGCCTGGCGCTGCGAGACCAGGCGTCGGGAGGTCAGAGCCGCAGCGGATCCGCGGCCACCTACGACGTGATCATCCGCGGCGGAACGGTCTACGACGGCCTCGGCGGCGAAGGCGTCGCGGCGGACGTCGCGATCGCGGGAGACACGATCGCCGCCGTCGGGGAGCTGCCGACGGACGCCACCGCCGCGACCGAGATCGACGCCACCGGCCTCGCCATCGCCCCCGGCTTCATCAACATGCTCTCGTGGGCCGCCGAGCCGCTCCTCGTCGACGGCCGCTCGCAGAGCGACATCCGCCAGGGCGTCACGCTCGAGGTGTTCGGCGAGGGATGGTCGATGGGCCCCTGGTCGGACACGATGAAGGCCGTCGAGAAGAGCTCACAGGGCGACATCCAGTACGACATCGAGTGGACGACGCTCGGCGAGTTCCTCGACCACCTGGTCGCCAAGGGCATCTCGCCGAACGTCGCCTCCCTCGTCGGCGCCACGACGGTGCGGATTCACGAGCTCGGCGAGGACGACCGGCCGCCGACCGCCGAGGAGCTCGCCCGGATGCGGGAGCTCGTCGCGCAGGCGATGCGGGAGGGCGCTCTCGGAGTGGGGAGCTCGCTCATCTACGCGCCGGCCTTCTACGCGGACACCGACGAGCTGATCGCGCTCGCCGAGGAAGCCGGGCGGTTCGGCGGGATGTACACGTCGCACATGCGGAGCGAAGGGAACGACCTGCTGCCCGCGCTCGACGAACTGATCACGATCGCCCGCGAGGCCGGCGTCCCCGCCGAGGCCTACCACCTCAAGGAGGCCGGCGAGGCGAACTGGGGCAAGCTCGACTCCGTGATCGCCCGCATCGAGGCGGCCCGTCAGGACGGGGTCCGCGTCACGACCGACATGTACACCTACACGGCGGGCGCCACGGGCCTCGACGCCGCGATGCCGCCCTGGGTGCAGGAAGGCGGCTACCAGGAGTGGAAGCGCCGCCTCGAGGATCCGCAGATCCGCGCCAGGGTGCTCCGCGAGATGCGCGCCCCGGCCGACGGCTGGGAGTCGCTCCTGCAGCTCGCCGGCTCGGCGGACCGGGTGCTCCTCGTCGGCTTCAAGCAGGACTCGCTGAAATACCTGACGGGCGAGTCCCTCGCCGAGGTCGCCGAGCAGCGAGGGACGACCCCCGAAGACGCGGCGATCGACCTGGTGATCGCCAACGACGGCGACGTCGGCACGGTGTACTTCCTGATGTCCGAGGACAACGTCCGCCGCCAGGTCGCCCTGCCGTGGATGAGCTTCGGCTCGGACGCCGGGTCGCTGGCCCCGGAGGGCGTCTTCCTCGAGTCGAACCCGCATCCGCGCGCCTACGGCAACTTCGCCCGCCTGCTCGGCAAGTACGTGCGCGAGGAAGGCGCGGTGCCTCTCGGCGAGGCGATCCGCGGTCTCACGTCGCGGCCGGCGCGCAACCTGAAGCTCCGGCGCCGCGGCGAGCTCCGCCCCGGCTTCTACGCGGACGTCGTCGTGTTCGACCCCGCGACGATCATCGATCACGCGACGTTCGAGGAACCGCACCAGTACGCTACGGGCGTGCGTCACGTATTCGTCAACGGCGAG
Organism: Gemmatimonadales bacterium; assembly: GCA_050114915.1. Classification (GTDB taxonomy): domain Bacteria; phylum Gemmatimonadota; class Gemmatimonadetes; order Palauibacterales; family Palauibacteraceae; genus JARFPW01. Next base: position 21,160 of record JASFRN010000034.1, read on the forward strand.
CAGGTGATCGCCGACGGGGACCATACGGGCGCCCTCCCGGGCCGGGTGGTGCGGGGGCCGGGTTGGACGGGATGGGACTCGGCGGACTCGGCGGACTCGGGCGACGCGGCGGCGACCGCGCAGGCCGATCTCGAGGCGGCCGTCCGGAACGCGGCCAGCGAGGTTCCGGCCGAGATCTCGGTCGGCGTGATCGACCTCGAGAGTGGCCGCGCGGCCTACTACGACGGCGACGTGGTCATGCACGCCGCCTCGACGATGAAGGTGCCGGTGATGCTCGAGCTCTACCGCCAGGCGGCGGCCGGTGAGCGCTCGCTGGACGAGGAAGTGACGATCCGCAACTCGTTCACCAGCATCGCGGACGGCAGCACCTACAGCCTCAGCCCCGACGACGACAGCGAGCTCGATCTATACGAGCGCGTCGGCGAGCCGATGACCCTCGAGGAGCTGAATCGCCGCATGATCGTGAGCTCCTCGAACCTGGCCACGAATCTGCTGATCGAAGAGGTGGGCGCAGGGCACGTCCGCCAGACGATGGCCGCGATCGGCGCCGAAGACATGGACGTGCTGCGCGGCGTCGAGGACATCCCGGCCTACGAGGCGGGTATGAGCAATCGGACGACCGCCCGGGCGCTCGCCCGCGTGATGGAAGTGATCGCGCGCTGTGAACGCGGAGACGTCGTGGAGGGACTCGCGCCCCTGACCCCCGACGACTGCCGAATGATGACCGCCGTGCTCGCCGATCAGGAGTTCACGGAGAAGATCCCGGCGGGCCTGCCCGACGGCGTGCGGGTGGCGAACAAGACGGGCTGGATCACGCGCATCGACCACGACGCGGCGATCGTGTATCCGGAGGGCCGCGCTCCGTACGTGATCGTGGTCCTCACGCGGGGGCTCGACGACCACGACGTGGCATCGGCCGCGATCGCCGACGTGTCGGCCGCGGTTTGGGCGTCGATCGTCGGGAGCGGGAAGGACGACACGGGGGAGGGTTAGGCAGCCCGTCTGAAAATCGATTTTCAGACGGTCGCGGAGACCCCATACGTCCGCGCCGAAGCCCGGCACGGGTCGCGCCCGGCGCCCGGCGCCGCCCGCAGTCTAAACGCCCGCCTCGTCCGGCGCCGCGCCCGGCGCCTTTGCCTCCGCGACCACGCGCTGCAGCGCGGCGAGGGAGCGCTCGATGTCCTCGTCCGTGGTCGCCCACGACGAGACCGAGATTCGGAGCGCCGTATGGCCCTGCCATTCGGTGCCGCCGGCCCACATCGTTCCCTCTTCCTGCATGCGGCCGATCACGCGGCGAGTCTGCTCGGGCGAGCCGAATGACACCAGTATCTGGTTGAGCACGACGTCGTTCAGCACCTGGTGGCCCGCCGCCCGGAGTCCGTCCGCGAAACGCCGCGCCTGGCGGCAGTTCCGATCGACGAGGGCGGCGACCCCGTCGCGTCCCAGGGCCTTCAGAGCCGCCCAGACCTCTATGCCGCGCGCCCGGCGAGACATCTCCGGCACGTAGTGATTCGGCTCCGGCGCGGCCGTCGGCAGGAGATACGGAGCGACGATCGTCATCGCGGCGCGGATCGCGGCCGGATCCCGACATATGGCCAACCCGCTGTCGTAGGGGACGTTCAGCCACTTGTGCGCGTCGGCCGCCCAGGAATCGGCCTCCGCGACGCCGGCGGCGAGCGGCCGCTTCGACGGCGAAGCCAGCGCCCACAGTCCGAAGGCGCCGTCGACATGCACCCAGGCGCCTGCCGCCCGGGCCGCCTCGCACACCGCCTCGGCCGGGTCGAACGCCCCCGTGTTCACGTTTCCCGCCTGGATGCAGACGATCGTGTTCTCGTCGAGCGCCGGCAGCGCGTCGGCCCGCATCCGGCCCTCTGCGTCCACCGGCACCCGTTCGACCCGCTCGCGGCCGAACCCGACCAGTCCCAGCGCCTTCCGGACGCTCGCGTGCACCTCCTCGCCCACCACGACGCGGATCTCGGGAGCGCCGAACAGTCCCCGCTCCTCCACGTTCCAGTCCTGGCGCGCGAGGATCGCGTGCCGGGCGGCGGCCAGGCAGGTGAAGTTCGCCATCGTGGCGCCCGTCGTGTAACCGATCGCCGCGCCGCGCGGGAGGTCGAGGAGATCGAGCAGCCAACCGCGGGCGACGTCCTCGAGTTTCTGGGCCAGCGGTGACAGGTGCCCCAGACCCGCGCACTGGTCCCAGGCAGCCGCCAGCCACGTGGCGGCTACCGTTACGGGAAGCGCGCCGCCGATCACGAACCCGAAGTAGCGGCCCCCGGCCGAGGCGACCGTCGCCGGGGAGCCCGCGTCGTCCAGCAACGCCAGCACCGACGCCGGATCGCAGGGACCCTCGGGCAGCGGCTCCTCGAACACCGCCAGGCCGGCGAGGGCGTCGTCGTCCGGAAACACCCGGCGGGCGGACAGACCCTCCACGTACCGCGCCGCGCGGTCGGCGGCCTCCTGCAGAAGTCTCGACACTGCGTTCTCCCGGTCATCTCGTGAACTCGTCCTCGCGGCCACCAGAGCATGCGCGGATGCCGCCCGGAAGGTGACAGGACAGCCCCGACTTCGTCGAGCCCGCTCCCCCATGTCCGAAATTCATGACCGCCGCCACGACACGCCGGCCGGAGTGGCGACGCTGTGCGGTCGTCCCTATAACGATTCGTATGAGCAACACTCTCGTACGGAAGATCGCCACCGTGACGGCCCTGTCCGTGTGGGCGTATCTCGCTTTGGTCCTCCTCCTCGGAAGCTCGATCGGACGGTTCTACTTCGGCCTCGATCTCGTCGCCCTGTCGCTTCCGCTCGTGGGCCTCGGGGTCTACTTCGCCGCCGGGTTCGCCGCGGCCAGGGGAGCGGGCGGCGTCATCCTCCGCCTGTCGATCGCCTCCTTCGTCCTCGTGGGCTGCCTCTTCGCGGCAGACTTGCTGTACGCCCTGTACAGCAACTCGCAGACCGAGGCGGAGCCGACCTGGAACGACAGCCGGCTGTTCGACCCGGCACTCACGGTCGGTGAGCTCTACCCGCCGCGTTACTTCCCGACCGCGGACAACTTCCGTCTTCTGAAGCCCAATATCTCGGTCAGCGGCTCGCATCGAGGCGAATACTACAGCCCGGATCTGTTGGAATCGCCGGACGTCGCGGCCCTGTTCGTGGATCATCCGGTGTCGGCCACGACCGATGCGCACGGATTCCGCAACCAGACACCGATCGGTGCGGCCGACATCTTCGCGCTCGGCGATTCGTTCACCTTCGGTTGGGCCGTGGACGCGGAAGATTCGTGGGTGGGAGAGCTGCAGCAGGCGCTCGGTCGTCCGATCTACAACCTGGGGATTCCCGGGACGTCGCCGAAGCAGGAACTCGAGCTGCTCGAGTACGTCCTGCGATCGGATTCCGCCAGGGTCCGGCAGCTCCTGTGGATGATCTACGAGGGCAACGACCTGGACGACAGCTACGCGGAGAAGGCCCCCGCTCGGGCATCGGTTCCCGGGGAATGGGAGCACCTCACCGACGGGACGATCCTGCAGGGCCTGGAGAAGCTCCCGTGGCGGATCCAGAGGCAGTCCATCCTCCACCGGATCGTCTCGAGAGAGTTGATCTTCCGTCCACGGGCCCCGGAGCCATCCACGGCCGACGAAGTGACGCCCGACTTCGCAGGGTCGTCGTACAGGCTATTCGACTCCCCGACCCTCGGGCCGCGACTCTTCTTCTCGGGG
>JASFRN010000035.1:0-24416 GCA_050114915.1 Gemmatimonadales bacterium
GCTCCATGCGCCGCCGCCGCGTCCAGTCGCTCGGCGGCGGGCCCGGTGAGTATCGTACCCCGACTGGCCCGCACGAAGTGGAGATCGGCCCCCTCGGGCGGCGATTCGACCACGTCCCACATGTCCTGCGCCCCGAAGTCCTCGAGCAGCTCGCGCAGCGCCGCGGCGTCGAGCCGCCAGCGCCAGGCTCCGTCGCGTTCCTCGAGGTTGGTGACCATCCACCGGGCCGTCGGTTCGTCGAACCCCCCGCCCCGGATCCAGCGCACGGCCGCGTCCCTCTCGTCGAAGCTGTCCGGCGAGGCCGCGAGACGGGCCAGCATGCGTCCCGCGTTGCCGGAGCTCCCTCCCGCCTCCGGGGTGCTATCGATGATCCACGTCTGCCGGGGCGCAGGGCGCATGCGCTTCGTCACGGCGAGCGCCACCTTGCCGCCCAGGCTGTGACCGAGCACGGCGGCCGGCAGCGCGGGATCGCCGGAAGCCGCGTGGAGTTCCACCACGTCCTCGGCCGCCGCCGCGATCGTGTGGGGACCCTCGAGCCCGAGCGAATCCCCGTGCAGCCGCAGATCGACGAGCACGACGCGCCAGTCGGGACGCAGCTCCGCCAGCCGGCGGGCGAACGACGACCAGTTGCGGCCGGACCCGAGGAATCCGTGCAGGACGTAGAGCCGCGGGCCGGGTCCCGTGTGGCCCTCCGCGCGGACGATGCGGTGGGCGGGCAGGCTCACGGCGACCGCCGGGCGAGCGCCCGGTAGCAGGCGAGAACGGCGTCGACCGACGACGGTCCGGCGCCGGCCGCGTCCGCCACGGCCACGCGCCGCCGGTCGATCCCGCCGGAGACCAGCATCTCCCGCTGCGAGGCCGATCCGACGAGCACCAGGTCGGCGCGCTGCCACACCGAGAGCCGGCCCGCCTCGTCGCCGGCGGCGAGCGCTCCGACGACGGGTGCGCGCCCCCCGGCCAGCGCACGCACCGCGAGCGCCAGCCGAAGCGCCCGTTCACCATACGCGTGCACGACGTCCCAGTCCGCACCGAAACCGGAGAAGAGCGCCCGGAGCGCGGAGAGCGCCCCCTCGCCCTGGAGCCGGGCCTGGCGCAAACCGGGACTGCCGTCCAGCGCGGTCGCGAGGCGGGCCGGACCGTCTCCGGCGCTTCGCTCCGGGCCGGCGAGATCGACGTGAAGGACGCTGAGCGGGGGCGCGTTCATGGGCTCGAAGCTAACGCTTGCCCGCCGATTCGCCGACCCCTCACTTCCCCGCATGCGAGGCGCCACGAAGAGTTTTCATCCACCCGGCTGGCTGCGGAACCCGCACGTGCAGACGATCGTGGGGCGAACGCTGCGGCTGCGCTGCGACTTCCCATACGCACGGCGGCGGGTCGAGACCCCTGACGGCGATTTCGTGGACGTCGATGGCGCCGGGGAGGAGGCCGGACTGGCCTCGAGCGCCCCCGTCTGTCTCGTGCTCCACGGCCTCGAAGGCAGCTCGGCCTCGGGATACGCGGCGCGCACCTGCACGCTGCTCGTGGCGGCCGGCGTCCGGCCCTACGTGCTCAACTTCCGCTCGTGCAGCGGCGAGCTGAACCGTCGGCTCCGCTCGTACCACTCGGGAGCGACGGCAGACATCGCGTACGTGGCCGGACGGCTCGCAGAGCTGCACCCCGGCGTCCCGCTCGGCGCGATCGGCTACTCGCTCGGCGGCAACGCCCTGCTCTGCCGGCTCGCCGAGGGCGGCGCGAACTCGGAGTTCCGGGCCGCCGCGGCCGTGTCCGTGCCGTTCGACCTCGCGGCCGGCGCGGATTGCCTGGAGGTCGGCATGGGCCGCGTCTACACCCGCTACTTCCTGGGGTCCCTGCACGCGAAGATCGCCGCCAAGGCGGAACGCTTCCCCGAAGCGCGGCCGGCCGCCGAGCGAGCCTTGCGAGCCCGGACGATTCGCGGGATCGACGAGGCCTGGACGGCGCCGATCCACGGCTTTCGGGACGCCGGCCACTACTACGAGGTGTGCAGCTCCCTTCCCCGGCTGCCCGAGATCCGGATCCCGACGCTGCTCCTCCAGTCGACCGACGACCCGTTCCTGCCGCGGCGCACCCCGGACGCCGTGGCGCGCGTGGACAACCCCGCGCTCGACAAGCTGATCACGCACTTCGGAGGGCATCTGGGGTACGTGGCACGCGACCCCGATCACCGGCTGTGGGCCGAGGCGCGGGCCGTGAGCTGGCTCGCCCGACGCCTGCACGAGAACGACCGCGGAGACCAGAGATGATTCGAGTCGCCACGGCGGCCGCCCTGCGCGCCGCTCTCGCCCTCCCCCTGTTCGCTCTTTCGGTGGGCTGCGCCGACGAGGCGCCGGGTGCGCCGGGGAGCTCGCGCGGCCCCGACTCCGCCGACGACGCCGTGTCGTTGACGCTGACCCGGGTGCTCGACGGGCTGCGCCGGCCCGTGCACCTCACCGCGCCGGCCGGCGACGACCGGCTGTTCATCGTCGAGAAGGGGGGACGCATCCTCGTCTACGAGGACGGTTCGCTGCGCGCGGAGCCGTTCCTCGACATCTCCGACCGGGTCTCGAGAGGCAACGAGCAGGGACTTCTCAGCCTCGCCTTCCACCCGGAGTACGCGGACAACGGCGTCTTCTTCGTCGATTACACGGATCGCGCCGGCGACACCCGCGTCGTCCGCTACCGGGTGAGCTCGGACCCGAATGCGGCGGACCCCGCGTCGGCCTCAGAAGTCCTGTCGATCGACCAGCCGTATTCGAACCACAACGGCGGCCACCTCCTGTTCGGCCCCGACGGCATGCTCTACGTGACCGCGGGCGACGGCGGATCGGGCGGCGACCCCCGGGGCAACGGCCAGAACCGCGGCACGCGGCTCGGCGCGATCCTCCGACTCGACGTCGACGGTGGCGACCCGTTCGGCGTGCCGGCCGACAATCCGTTCGCAGGTCGCGGCGACGCGCTCCCCGAAATCTGGGTCTGGGGCGTTCGCAACCCGTGGCGCATCGCCTTCGATCACGAGAACGGCGACCTCTACGTGGCCGACGTCGGGCAGAACCGCTGGGAGGAGGTCACGGTGCTCGGCCCCGGCGACGGCGGCGCCAACCTGGGCTGGAACGTGGTGGAGGGCCGCCACTGCTACCGCTCCGACGACTGCCGGCCGACTGACTTCACGCTCCCCCAGGTGGAGTACGATCACGGCGACGGCTGCTCGGTGACCGGCGGCCTCGTCTACCGGGGACCGATCGCCGCGATCCGCGGGCTCTACTTCTACTCGGATTACTGCGAGGGGTGGCTGCGCTCGTTTCGGTTCGAGGGCGGCGCGGCCACGGAGCAGACGCAATGGGACGTGCCGAGCGTGGGAAACGTGACCTCGTTCGGCGAGGACTCCGACGGCCGTCTCTACGTGCTGACCGAAAGCGCCGTGTGGCGGCTCGACGAAGCGGACGACGCGTAACCATCGAATAGAACCCGCACGCCGCGGGTTCGCTTTACAGAAACGGGAGCGCAGGGTCTATTGACCCCGTTTCTTTCTCGCCCCTCACGCGCGGAGGCAGCACCGTGACCACACTGATCATCGTCCTCGTCGTGCTCGCCGTCGGCATCGGCCTGATGTACAACAAGCTCGTCCGGCTGCGGAACCAGTCGGAAGGCGCCTGGGCCGACATCGACGTCCAGCTCAAGCGGCGCTACGACCTGATTCCCAATCTCGTCGAGACCGTGAAGGGATACGCGTCGCACGAGAAGGACACCCTGGAAGCGGTGATCAACGCCAGGAACCGGGCGATGAGCGCCAGCGGGCCGGCCGAGCAGGCCAAGGCCGAGAACATGCTCACCGGGGCCCTCAAGTCGCTGTTCGCCCTCGCCGAGGCCTACCCGCAGCTTCGGGCCGTCGAGGGATTCACGAAGCTCCAGGGATCGCTCGAGGCGATCGAACGCGACATCCAGAACTCGCGCCGCTACTACAACGCCGTGGTGCGGGACCTCAACACGTCGGTCGAGCAGTTCCCGACGAACCTCGTCGCCAACGCTTTCCGCTTCCAGAAGGCCGAGTATTTCGAGCTGACCGACGAGGCGGAACGCGAGGCGCCGAAGGTCCAGTTCTGACGATGGGTGCCGCCGCATCGGCCGCGCGCCGGGCGCTGCTGCTGGCGGCGGCCCTCGGGTCGCTCGCCGCTCCAGCCGCGGCCCGCCCCGCGGTCCCGCCGCCCGTCCCGGCGGCGGCCGCCCGGTCGTGGCACATCGAGGATTTCCACTCGGACGTCCGGATCCTGCGCAGCGGCGAGGCCCAGGTCATCGAGCGCATCCGCGTCCGGTTCGACGGCTCCTACAACGGGATCTACCGGGACATTCCGATCCAGTACCGGGGCAGTCTGAACTTCAACTACACGCTCCGGCTCGACGACATCTCCGTGACCGACGAGAGCGGGAACGCGCTGCGGTTCGAAACGAGCCGCGAGCGGCACTACCGGCGCATCAAGGTCTGGGTGCCGGGAGCCACGGACGCCTCGCGCACGGTCGTCATCCGCTACACGGTCGAGAACGGGCTGCGGTGGTTCGACGAAGACGACCGCCAGTGGACGGAGTTCTACTGGAACGTCACCGGCGACGAATGGCCGGTCCCGATCGACCACGCCTCGACGCGCATCGTCCTGCCGAGCGTCGTCACGGGCATGCGGGCCCGAGCCTTCACCGGCGGCTACGGATCCACGCAGAGCAACGCGGTCCAGAACGTGACCGGCAACGCTTTCGAGGCGGAGACGCGCGGGCTCGGGATCAAGGAAGGGCTCACGGTCACCGTCGCCTGGGACACCCGCGTGAACGGACAGCCGGACGGCGCCTACGTGATCGCTCCGCCGACCACGATGGACAAGGCCGCGGCCTGGCTGCGCAGCAACTGGCCCCTGTTCATCCCCATGATCGTCTTCCTGGTGATGCTCCGCCTGTGGAGCCGTTTCGGAAAGGACCCCGAGCGTCTCTCGGTGGCGGCGCGCTACGAGCCACCCGACGGGCTCACCGTGGCGGAAGCCGGAACCCTGATCGACAGCCGCCCCGATATGCGTGACGTGACCGCGATGATCGTCGACCTGGCGGTTCGCGGGTTCCTCAAGATCCACAAGGAAGACCCGACGAAATTTCTCGGGTTTACGGTCGGCGGCGACCAGTATTCGTTCGAGCTGCTCCGGGACCGGGGGGAATGGGAGGGTCTCCAGCCGCACGAGCGAATGCTCCTCGGCGCCCTGTTCGACGGCACCGTCGGAGAGCAGGTGACGACGTCGGATCTCAAGAACAGCTTCTACAAGGACCTGCCGGGCATCAAGACGGCGCTGTGGGAGGCGCTGATCGGCCACGGGTTCTACCGGAAGCGGGCCGACCACGTGCAGGCGATCTGGCTCGTGGCCGCCGCGATCATCGGGATCGGCGGCTTCGTGCTCGGCATGGCCCTGTCCGATTCCACGGGAATGTCGCCGGTCTCGACGAGCGTGGCGGCGATCCTGTCGGGCCTGATCGTGGCCGCCTTCGGGATCGTCATGCCATCGCGCACGCGCGCGGGCGCTCGAGCCCAGGAGCAGGCGCTCGGGTTCGAGGAGTTCCTCGGCCGCGTGGAGACCGACCGGTTCCAGCGCATGATCACCGGCCCCGAGATGTTCGAGCGCTTCCTGCCCTACGCGATGGCGTTCGGGGTCGAGGAGAAGTGGGCCGCGGCGTTCGCCGACATCTACCAGGACCGCCAGCCGTCCTGGTACGTGGGTCCGTCGGGTACGCATTTCCACGCGTCCAGCCTGTCGCACGACATGTCCGGCATGGCATCGGCGACCGCCTCGGCGATGCAGTCGTCGCCGCGCAGCTCCGGCGGCTCGGGGTTCTCGGGGGGTGGTGGCTTCTCGGGCGGTGGGTTCGGTGGAGGGGGCGGCGGCGCGTTCTGAGCGCCCGGGCGACATAGACTCAGGTTGAGATATATCATGACAACTATAAGCGGTATTTTGCGATACAGATATGCAGCAATCGGCGCCATGCTCCTCGCGAGCTGCGCTTCGCCTCCCCCCGCTTCCGGGCCCGGCGCATCATCGGCCATCGCGGCGTCCACGGGCACGTCGGACGTATCGACCGCCGCGGCGGCCCGCTACGCGGCCGGCGTGACGTGGCTCGCGGACGACGCCCGCGAAGGACGCGGGCTCGGATCCGACGGCCTCGCGGCGGCCGGAGGTTGGGTCGCCGAGCGGTTCGCGGAGATCGGGCTCGAACCGGCGGGCAGCGACGGATACCGGCAGCCCTTCCCCACCACGATCCTCGACCCGGACGATCCGCACGCCGAGGGCGCGCCCGTCGAGGCGTTCAACGTCGTGGGCCGGTTGCGGGCGGGCGCCCCGAACCGGCTGGACGGAGTGCTGGTGATCGGCGCGCACTACGACCACCTGGGCCACGGAGGTCCGGGATCGCTGGCCCCGGACTCGCACGAGATCCACAACGGGGCGGACGACAACGCGTCCGGCACGATGGCGCTCATCGAAGTGGCGCGCGGGCTCGCGTCGCACCGCGACGAGCTGCGGCGCGACGTCGTGTTCGTCGCCTTTTCGGCGGAGGAGCGCGGGTTGATCGGGTCGAGCATGTTCGTGCACGCCCCGCCCGCCGGCCTGGCGATCGGAGACGTGGTGGCGATGCTCAACATGGACATGGTCGGCCGGCTGGAAGGCGGCAAGCTGCAGGTGCTGGGCGGCGCGTCGGCCGAGGAATGGCCGGAGATCGTCGATCCGGCCTGCGCTCGGCTCGCGCTCGACTGCGCGGTCGGCGGAGACGGATTCGGCTCGTCGGACCACTCGTCGTTCTTCGCGGCCGACGTGCCGGTCCTGCACTTCTTCACCGGGGCTCACGCCCAGTATCACCGGCCCGAAGACGACGCCGATCTGATCGATGCCGCGGGCGCGGTCCGAATCGTGCAACTCATCGAGACCGTTTCGGAGGCACTCGCTACCCGCGAGGCCCCACTGACACTGGTGAAAACGAGCGACGGGCCCGCCCGGCGGCGCATGGCGCGTGGCGCAAGACTCGGCACGGTGCCGGATTATGCGGGTCCGCCCGACGGGCGCTCGGGGGTGCTGCTATCGGCGGTACGGACGGACAGTCCGGCCGAGCGCGGCGGCCTGCGGCGTGGCGATCTGATCGTCGGCATCGGGGATCGCGAGATCGGCGGCATGGAGGACTTCATGGAGGTCCTGTCGGCCGCGGCGCCCGGCGAGCGAGCGATCGTGAAGATCGTGCGCGATGATGAAATCATGGAACTCGAGGTGACGTACGGTGGCACACCGTGACAGCCCAAAGCCGCGCGGCCGGCTCTCGAGCGTCCCGGGCGGCGAGATCGTCGCCCTGTCGGCGCTGTACGAGAGTACGCGGGCGATCGGGATCCGCCCTACCCTGGACGAGCTCCTCCAGGAGGTCCTGAACCAGGCCGAACGGCTGATCGGCTTCGAGCACGCCGCCCTGATGCTGTACGACGAGCACACCGAGACGCTGCGCGTCGCCCGCCTGCGGGGCTACGGAGATCGTCGCCACGAGCTCATGCGATCGATGCTGTCCGCGGGGGAGGGCCTGTGCGGATGGGCCGTCGAGCATCGCCGGTCGGTGCGGGTCGGCGACGTCCGACTCGACCCACGTTACCGGGCGGGCCTCCCGGAAGCTCGTTCCAACATGGCGGTGCCGCTCGTCGTCGGCCGCCAGGTGGCCGGCGTGATCAACGTCGAATCGGAGAGAAAGGACGCGTTCACGGAGGAGCACGAGAAGATGCTCACCGTGCTCGGCGCCCAGGCCGCCCTGGCGATCATCGCGTTTCGGACGCAGGAGGATCTGCGGGGCCGGGTCGATCAGCTGGAGGCCCTGCACCGGATCAGTCGGCTGGCGAGCGAGGCCGGCTCGCTGGGCGTGACGCTCAACCAGATGCTCGAGATCGCCCAGGAGATCGTTCCCGAGGCGAACTGCGCGATCCTGCTGCTGGACGACGAGGGCGAAGTGCTCAAGCTGGCGGCGGGCCAGGGGTACCAGGCGGCGGCGCGCTACCTCGAGATCCCCGTCGGGCGAGGCGTCACGGGACGGGCCGCCGAGACCCGGCAGACGCAGCTCCTGCGCGACCTCCAGGCGCCCGACGCCGCCCACTACATCCCCGGCATCCCGGGCGCCCGCAGCGAACTGGCGCTGCCGATGATCGCGGAAGGCCGCACGGTCGGAGTCCTCAACGCCGAATCGACGGAGGCCGACGCGTTCGACGAGAACGCGATCCAGACCCTGACGCTGATCGCCAACCAGGCGGCCGCCGTGATCCGCGGCGGCCAGCTGCTGGACGAGACGCGGCGGCTGGCGATCACCGACGGTCTGACCGGCCTGCACAATCGACGGCACTTCATGCGCCAGCTCGACGAGGCCGTGCGGCGGGCGTCGCGCTACCAGGAGACGATGGCGCTCATCATGCTCGATCTCGACCTGTTCAAGGACGTGAACGACCGCTTCGGCCACCACGTGGGCGACCGCGTCCTCGAGCTGCTGGCGACGGCTCTGAGCGATTCCGTGCGCGAGAGCGACCAGGCGGCCCGGCTGGGGGGAGAGGAGTTCGCGCTTCTCCTGCTGCGCTGCGACCGCGACCTGGCGATCGCGATCGCCGACCGCGTGCGAGAGCGGATCCGCCACCTGGCGCTGGAGGGGATTCCCGAGTCCGACATCGACCTCTCGGCCTCGGTGGGGATCGCATTCTACCCGGAAGATGGCCAAGATCCGAAGAGTCTCATGCGTGCGGCCGACGATGCGCTGTACGCCGCGAAACGAAGCGGGCGCGACCGGGTGGTCCTCGCCGAATCGATGGCCGACTCCGAAGACGAGGCGGTCGAAGAGACGGCCTGAGCGCGCGCCCCGGACGATCGAAGGAGCGCTGCCGATGACCGATCTCGCCGAACAGACCTGCGTCCCCTGCCGCGGGGGCGTCCCACCGATGGAAGCCGATGAGGCCGAGCGTCTCCTGGCGGAGCTCGACGACGACTGGACCGTCGTCGAGACGCACCACCTGGAGCGCGAATTCGAGTTCCCCGACTTCGCCGCCGCGCTCGCGTTCACCAACGCGATCGGAGAGATCGCCGAAGAGCAGGGCCACCACCCGGACATCCATCTCTCCTGGGGCCGGGTGGGCGTCGAGATCTGGACCCACAAGATCGACGGCCTCACCGAGAGCGACTTCGTGCTGGCCGCCAAGTTCGACCGCGCCTACGCCGACTGACGCCCGCCGCACCGGGTGACCCGCACGGCGTGAACATCCTCTTCCTCGATTCCTGGCTGCGCGACCGCGCGGCCGGGAGCGGTTCGGCCGTGGCGATCGCCGGCCTCCGCCGCGGGCTCGAAGCACTGGGCCACGAGGTCCGGGTGCTCCGGCCGCGCGCGGCCCTGCCCGCCCTCGACCTGACCCGCTGCGTCTACAACGTCACGCTGCGGCGGCGCGTCGAAGAGCTCGCGGACCGCTACGACCTGGCGGTCGGGTTCGACATCGACGGCTGGGCCCTGCCGCGCGGCCTGCCCGAGCGTCTCGGTCTGCGTTACGTCGTCGCGCTCAAGGGCGTGGCGGCCGAGGAGGCCCGGTTCGAGACCGGCTGGTCGCGGATGCGGTTCGCGGCGATCCGACGGCTCGAGCGCCGGAACGCACGGAAGGCCGACCGCGTGTTCGTGACCAGCGACTACGCCGCGCGGGCGGCGATCGCCGCCTACGATCTCGATCCGCGGCGGGTGCGCATCGCGCCCGAGGCGCTGGACGAGGCCGTGCGGCGCCGGGCCGCGGGCGCCCGGGCCGCGGGCCGGGATCCCGGGCCCGTCGTGCTCTCCGTCGCCCGACAGTACCGCCGGAAGGACACTCCCACCCTGCTGCGTGCCTTCGCCGACGTGCTCGACCGGGTGCCCGCCGCGCGTCTCCGGATCGTCGGCGACGGCCCCGAGCTGCCCGCCACCCGCCGGCTCGCGGCGGACCTCGGCCTGGGCGATCGGGTGACCTTCACCGGCGCGCTGCCTTCGACCGAGGCGCTGGACGCGGAGTACCGCCGTGCCCGGGTGTTCTGCCTGCCGAGCCGCCAGGAGGGATTCGGCATCGTCTTCCTCGAGGCGATGGCCTACGGGCTGCCGATCGCCGCCGCGCGCGCCGGCGCGACGCCGGAGGTCGCGCCGGACGGCGAGACGGCGCTCCTCGTGCCGCCGGGTGACGCGCGGGCCCTGTCCGGCGCGCTCGTGCGGCTCCTGACCGACGAGCGACTGGCGGCGCGCCTCGGCGAGGCGGGTGTCGCTCGCGCGGCCCGTTTCGACTGGGAGGCGGCGGCGCGCGCATTCGAGGCCGGCCTGGCGGACTGAGGACCGCCCGGAGCGGGGCTCGCTTGCTCCCGCGTCGCTATCGGCCCGATATTGGCCCCGGCTTTTCGGCCCGCAGCGCCGGTGTGCGCGGGAGAGACAGGCACCAGAGCGAGAGGAACGCATGGACCCCGAATCCCGTCCAGCCACGGCCGCCGGAGCGATCTCCGACGCCCAGTGGTTCGGTCACCCCCGCGGGCTGGCGACGCTGTTCTTCACCGAGATGTGGGAGCGCTTCAGCTACTACGGGATGCGCGCCCTGCTCATCCTGTTCATGACGGCGGCGATCGTCGGCCAGAACCCGGGACTCGGGTTCGACGCGAGCACCGCCGGCGCGGTGTACGGCCTCTACACCTCGATGGTCTACCTGCTGACCCTGCCGGGCGGCTGGATCGCCGACAACCTGTGGGGACAGCGGCGCGCCGTGTTCGTCGGCGGGTGCATCATCGCGCTCGGCCACTTCACGCTGGCGGCGCCGATGATCGGCCTGCCCGACAAGCCGTCGTTCTTTCTCGGTCTGCTGTTCATCGTGCTCGGCACCGGCCTGCTGAAGCCGAACGTCAGCACGATGGTCGGCGACCTCTACCCCGCGGTCGACGACGCCGAGACCGAGCAGCAGCGCGAGGAGTGGGGGGCCCGGCGCGACGCCGCGTTCTCGCTCTTCTACATGGGCATCAACATCGGCGCCGTCCTCGGACCGTTCATCTGCAGCACCCTGGGCGAGAAGGTGAACTGGCACTGGGGGTTCTCGGCGGCCGGGTTCGGAATGATCCTCGGGCTGATCCAGTACCGGATGGGCGACAAGTACCTGGGCGCCGCCGGCACGTTCAAGACCGACGAGCCCGCCGAGGTCGTGCAGCGACGGGGCCGGAACTTCACGGTGAGCGCCGTCGTGGCCGCCCTCGTGGTGGCGGCGATCGTCTGGCTGCTCGTCTCGGGGGCGCTCGGGCTCAGCCTCGAGACCTTCGCCACCTGGGTGGGCTACGGGATCCTGCTCCTGTCGATCCTGTTCTTCGCCTACCTGATCTTCGGAGTCGGGCTCGCCGCGGGGTTGGCCGTGATCTTCGTGGCGCTGTCCGCGCTCTTCCCCTCGATGCAGCCCGGGATGACCGCCGTCGTCGGCGGCCAGTGGGCGATTCTCGCGACCCTGGGCCTGTTCGTGCTCGCCAACGTCTTCCTGCTGATCGCGAAGCGCGGCGGCGAGGGCGTGAGCATCGAGAAGCAGCGATTGATGGTGATCTTCTGGCTCTTCCTGCTGGCCGCGATCTTCTGGTCGGGCTTCGAGCAGGCGGGCTCGTCGCTCAACCTGTTCGCGCGCGACCTGACGAACCGGACGGTGTTCGGGTGGGAGATGCCGGCGGGCTGGCTCCAGAACGTCAACCCGTTCTTCATCATCGTGCTCGCCCCCGTGTTCGGCTGGCTGTGGACCTGGCTGGCGCACCGTGACAAGAATCCGTCGATCCCCATGAAGTTCGCGCTCGGCCTGCTGGGACTGTCGGCGGGCTTCTTCGTGATCATGTGGGGTGCGACCAGCGCCACGCCCGACAACCCCGTGTCGATGGGCTGGCTCGTGGCCACGTACTTCCTGTTCACCTGCGGGGAGCTCGCGCTCTCCCCGGTGGGCCTCTCGTCGATGACGAAGCTGGCGCCTCCCGGGCGGCTGGGGCAGATGATGGGCGTATGGTTCATCGCGGCGGCGCTCGGGAACCTGTTCGCCGGACTCGTGGCCGGACGGCTCGAGACGCTGCCCGCCTCGGCGCTCTACTTCAACGTCGCCGTGTTCGTCGGCGCGGCGGGCATCGTCGCCCTCCTGCTGAGCCCCCTCGTCAAGCGCCTCACCGGAGGCATTCGCTAAGGGAAAATCTTCCCGGACGGTCCCACCCTCCGACCCGCGAAAGGGCCGGTTTCCTCCCCGGAAGCCGGCCCTTTCTGCAATGGCACGCGGGTTGCGCAAAATGTATCGCCGTTTCCTTGCACATCTGACAACAACAGGAGCCGGGGGATCGTGAACCTCGCCACAGGCATCGAACCGCTCGACGAGCGGACCACGGGCTTTCGACCCGGCGGCACCTACCTGCTCACGGGCGGGGCGGACACCGGGAAGCTCGCGTTCCTGCTCCAGTTCCTCGATGCCGGCCTCCAGGCCGGAGAACGCGTGGCGCTGCTCAGCGCCGCCGCGCCGGACGATCTCCTCGAGCAGGCGGAGTACTTCGGCTTCGACATCGCAAGTCGTTGGCACGATGGGAGTTGCATACTCCTCGGCTTCAAGGGAGACTACCCGCGACGGGTGGTTCACGCCCCGGATCCCGACGAGGCCTTCGACGAGCTGCGGCGGCTTCTGACCCCGCCGGTCGACCGGGTCGCGATCGACCCGGGCTCCTTCCTGTGGTCGACCCGGGCCGGGAGCGCGATGGCCCAGCGTTTCTCGAGCTGGGCCGAAGAGTGTGGGGCGACGGTTGCCGCCTCGGTCGCAGCCGGGCTCGATGACCGCCCCGATCCGTCCACCGAATGGGTCTTGCAGCGTGCGTCCGGAGTGCTCCATTTCGCCCGACTTCCGAGTGGCCTGCACGAAATCGACGTCCAGCGGTTCACGCCGCCGCTCGAACAGGCCGGCCCGGTCAGTCTCGAACTGGTCGCCGGCCGGGGTCTGGTGGCGCCCACCGGCCGCATCGAGCGACGCAGCTCCGACCGGCGTGCCGGCGGCGACGATCCCCTGCTCCTCCTCGAGCTCGGGTCCAGCGCGCCGGAGGACCTGGCCGGCTGGCTCGGCCGCGGCCACGCCACGGAGCGTCCTGCCGACGGAATGGCCCTGCTCCGCCGCCTGCAGGGCGATCCGGTGGGGCTGGTGTGCATCTACGTGGAGCGCGACCGCACCGACGAGGCGATCGACCTGATCCGCACGGCGCGGCCTCTGACGTCGGCGCCGCTCCTCCTGCTCTCGGATCACGACCTGCGTTCCGGCGACCGCGCCGAGGCGCTCGACGCCGGGGCCGACGACGTGCTGAGCGACGGCATCGACCTGAAGGAGCTCGACGCGCGAATCCGCCGGGCCCGGGAGAGCAGCCGGCCGCCCGCCACCGAGGAGGTCGAGGACGGACCGGTCCCGGTCGACGGCCTGCTGGCGGAGGATGAATTCCGGCGGCTGCTCGCCGAGCGACTCGCCTCGAGCAACGGAGCGCTGTTCAGCCTCGTCCGCGTCGACCTGCCCGACGTGCCCGATCTCGGGGACGTGCTGGTCGACGCGGTCCGGGCCGAGAGCGGCGACCTCGTCGCCCCCCTGGGCGGCGGATTCGGCGTCCTGCTGCAGGACGCCCGGGCCCAGCAGGCCGAGGCGTTTCTGCGCCGCGTGCAGGCCCAGCTCCGGCAGCACGGGCATTCGGCGACCCTTGAGGCGGAGATCCTGTCCAGCCCCGAGGAGTCCGATCGCATCCGCCAGCTGATCGAGGCGTGAGGCGCACCGGGTGCCGCCGATGAACGACCGCCGCCGGAACAGCTCGCGGGACGAGCAGGGGCGCATCCCCTACTGGCTCACCTACGGCCTGACCGCGGGCCTGCTGCTCGCGATCACCGCCGCGCTCGTCCTGATCGTGCTTCCGTCCCGGTACGCCCTGGTGGCGGATCTGCGGGAATCCGGCTTCTCCTTCCCGACGTCGGCCGACGCCGTCGCGTTCCCGATGCCGCAGCGCGACACGCTGATCGCGCCACCGCCGCCCGCGCCCGCGCCCGTAGTGCCGGAACCCGGCCCGGCGGAGCGCCTGTGGGCGGGCGTCGACTCGCTGCTCGCCCTCCGTGACTATCGGGGAGCGATCGCGCGCATGGAGGACTACCTGGAGGCTCACCCGGAAGACCTGGACGTCGCCAGGGAGCGGGCGCGGACCCTGGCGAACGCCGGCCGGCCGGCGGCGGCGCGAGCCGCCTACGAAGACCTCGTCCGCCGCGCCGGCGCGCCGAGCGACCGACTCGCTCTCGCCCGGCTACTCCGGGACGCCGGCGAAGTCGACGCGGCCGTCGGCCTCTACCGCGACCTCCTGGCCGCTCGACCCGACGACCTGGAGCTGCGCCACGAGCTGGCGGAGCTGTACCTGTGGGCGGAACGCTACGACGAGGCCGAGACCGAGCTCCGGCGCCTGGTCGCCGCGGCTCCCGGGAACGGACGTTACCGGCTCGACCTGGCGCGGGCCCTGTACTGGAACGATCGGCCGGAAGAGGCGCGGACGGTGCTCGCCGCGATGCCGGCGGGCGCGCCCGAAGCCGCCGAGGCCGCCGAGCTGGATCGCGAGCTGGCGCGAGTGCTCACGCCGCCTCCGGAGCCGGAGCCCGAGCCGCCGACGCTCGTCGAGCGGGCCCGCGAAGCGGCCGCCGCCGACAGCTTCGCGGCGGCGCTCGATCTCTACGATCGCGCCGTGGCCGAAGCCTCGAGCGACACGGCACTCGCCCGCGAGCGGATCGATTTCATCCAGTTCCGCATGGAAGACCAGGCGGCCGCGATCGCGGCGCTAGAGGCATACCGGGATCGCTTCGGCCTCGACGCGGACGGCCGTTACAGGCTCGCCCAGCTCTACGTGTGGACTGAGCAGGAGGCGGCGGCTCGACGCGAGCTCGAGGCGCTCGTGCGGGACTACCCGGAGCGGGCGGACGCGTGGGGGCTGCTCGGCGACGTCCACCGGTACGCCGACCGCCGCTCCGCCGCGCGCGACGCCTACGAACGGGCGCTGGCGCTGCAGGCGGACGAGGTCCACGCCACCGCCGGGATCGCCGAGCTCGACCGCCTGCGGGCCGAGACGATCGCCGCCCGGGAGCCGGTGGGAGCGGGCCCGAACCTGTCGCTGTTCTCCGACTCCGACGACTTCCTGCGGCTGGATCTCGGCGGAGGCGCCGGCTGGACGGGTTCGCAGTTCGCGCTCGACCTGACGGCGGGCTACCGCCGGCTCGAGGGCCATGATCTGGGCGGCCTGGCGGCGGAGGACGATGGCGGCTTCGCCCGTCTCGAGGCCGCGCGCTGGTGGTCGGAGGCCTCGCTGCGCACCGCGCTCTCCCTCGGCGCCGATTACCTGCGGGACGCGGGCACGGAACCGCGTCTCGGCGCGTCCGTCGCGCGGTTCTCGCCGGACGGCGGATCGGTGTCGCTGGAATACGAGCACTCGGCCGCCTTCCCACTCACGTACACGCTGGAGAGCGCGATCGCCGACGTGGCCGCCGACCGGCTCGGAGTCGCGACCTACCAGCCGCTGGGCGGCGCCTGGTCGCTGTCCGCAGCGGGCGACCTCGTGTGGCTGTCGGGCGCAGGGCCGACCAACCAGCGCTGGAGCGCCGCGGCCACCGTGGCGCACTCGCTCGGCCCGTGGCTGGCGGCGGACGTCGGGACGCGCGTCCTCGGATTCTCCGACCCGGCGCCGGCGCCCGGTCGCCGCCTGTACTGGGATCCGAAGCTGTTCTGGTCGAACACGGCCGGCCTGACGGTGGGCCGGCGCGTGGAACGCGGACTCGGCGTCCGGCTGCGGTTGAGCGGCGGCGCCGCGTGGGCGGACGAACGTGACACCGCGGCCGGCTGGATCCCGCAATACGCGGCCGAAGCGGGGCTCACGTGGCGGGCCGAAGACGTCGACCTCGACGTCGACGCCTTCTACCGCCGCAGCCGCGAGAACGAGTACAACTCGCTCGGCGCGGCCCTGACGCTGAGGATCCGGCCGTGAGCGGCGCCCGTCGGTCGTTCGGTCCCCTGCTCCTGGTGCTGCTCGTCACGGGCGGGACGCTCGGGTTCATCCTCTGGGCGGTGAACTCTCCCGACCAGGTGCGGGTGGTGCTCATCCGGATCGTGCTGATCAGCCTCGTGATCTTCCTGGGGATCCTGCTGCTGCGCTACTTCACGCTCCTGTGGTTCGGTTTCATGCAGCACACCGAGCGGGACATCGGCGAACGGGACGACGTCGAGCTCCCCCCGGTCTCGGTCATCGTGCCGGCGTACAACGAGGGGGCGGTGGTCGGAAGCGCGATCGAAAGTCTCCTGGCCCTCGACTACCCGACCTACGAGATCGTCGTGGTCGACGACGGCTCCCGCGACGACACGCTCCACGCCGCCACGCGCTGGGAGCGCGAGGGCGACACGCCGGTGCGGGTGTTCAGCCAGCCGAACGCCGGCAAGGCGACCGCCCTGAACCTGGGGATCGCCAACGCACGGTACGGCTTCCTGTTCTGCATGGACGCCGACTCGACGCTGGATCCGGCCTGCCTGCGCCGCGCCGTGGCGCACATGGAGGACGAGAGCGTCGGCGCCGTGGCGGGCAACGTGAAGGTGATCAACCGCGACTCCCTCCTCACGCGCCTCCAGGCGCTCGAGTACATCGAGGGACTGAACATGCCCCGGCGGGCGCAGGGGTTCGTGGCCGCCGTCAACATCGTGCCCGGTCCGGTCGGCCTGTTCCGCCGCGAGGCGCTCGAGGACGTCGGGTTCTACGACACCGACACCTTCGCCGAGGACGCCGATCTCACGCTGAAGCTGATCGCGGCGGGCTGGAAGATCGCCTACGAGGACCAGGCGATCGCGTGGACGCAGGCGCCCGACCGCTGGCTCGACCTCATCCAGCAGCGCTACCGGTGGACGCGCGGGATCCTGCAGGCCCTGCGAAAGCGGAAGAGCCTGTTCCTGAAGCCCTTCCCCGATTTCCCGCTGTGGCTGTCCGCCATCGAGATGGGGTTCGAGGCCGTGCTGTGGCCGATGATGAACGTGTTCGCCCACCTGTTCTTCGCGATCGTCGCGCTGTTGTTCGGCATGGGCGAGCTGCTGCTCTACTGGTGGGTGCTGCTCACGCTGCTCGACCTCGCCGCCGCGCTGGTCACGGTGTCGATGGAAGAGGAGCAGATCAGCCTCGTGCCGCTCGCCGTCATCTATCGATTCTTCTTCATTCTCTTCCTCGACGTGACGAAGAGCTTCGCGTCGATCGAAGAGCTGTTCCGCTTCGGCATGGGCTGGGAGAAGCTCGGCCGGACGCCCGTCCGCCCCGCGGAAGAAGGTGCCCGATGAACATTCTCGACATTCTGATCACGATCATCGTCGTGACGATCCTCGTGACGATCGTCCTCGGCGTGATCACGTACGTCGCGTACAAGCTGCGGCTGGCGCGCCGGCCCGCCACCCCGTCGGACGAGGTCGACGGGACGTGGTACTTCGAGCGCTACGATCCGCCGGCCGGCGGATCCGGGACCCCCGCGGGCGCCGAGGAAGGCTGAGCGATGCCTCCGAAGAACGAACCCGTCCCGCGCGCCCGCTCGGCGCTGCAGTGGTTGGGCGGGCTGCTCGTGCTCGGCATACTCGGCGGCCTGCTGGTGACCGCCGCCGCCGCGCTGTGGCAGAACGTCGACATCAACAGCCTCGCCCGGCAGGCGGCGGCCGTCGACAACAGGCCGCCGCCCCTGCCCGACGAGGGTGACGGCCCGATGGCCGTAGCGGATCGGCCGGTCGAGGCCGCGCTGTACGTCAACGAGGCGACGCGCGGCTACTTCGAGGACTCGACGTACATGCCCGGCCTGCTGGCGGAGTGGCGCCGGACGCTCGGCGCGCTCGGCTGGAGCGTCCGCACGATCGGCACCCGGGCCGAGCTCGAGGCCCTGCCGCCCTCGACGCTCGTCGTCGCGCCGGACGCCCTTTGCCTGTCGAACGGGGAGATCGAGTCGCTGTTCCGTCACCTCCGCCGCGGCGGCGGCGCCGTCGCCAACTGGGCGCTGGGCGCGCGCGACGGCCGCTGCCAGTGGCGCGGCTGGGACACCCTGCGCGACTTCACCGGGGCGCTCGACGTGGTGGAGTACCAGGCGGGCGACGAGCTCTTCCTGACGGTGCCGGCGGGCCTGCCGGTGTCGGCCGGACTGCCTCCCGGCGCCCGAATCGAGTTCTACGCCGACAGCCACCTGGGCCTGCTCGGAAAGGGACCGCACGTCTACTGGTCCGACTGGGCCCTGAACTCGATCTCCACCGGCGGCGAGGCCGCCGCCGACGCCGCGATGTCGCTCTACCGCACGGCCGGCGGCGGGCGCGCCCTGTGGCTGGGCTTCCGGCCCCGCCAGGCGATCCGCGACCTCGACAAGGCGCGCGTGACCCGGCTGACGAACGCCGGCCTGCGCTGGGCCGCGGGGCTCCCGTCGGCCGCCGTCGCGCCGTGGCCGGAGGGGCGCCGGGCCGGCCTGCTGATCGCCGAGGACAGCGAAAACGGCATCACCAACGCCGCCTCGCTCGCTCGGATGCTCCGCGAGGCCGACATGCCCGGCACGTTCTACGCGGTCTCCGACATGGCGCTCGAGCACCCCGACCTGGCCGACTCGCTCCTGGCGGCCGGCGAGGTGGGCAGCCACACGGCCGACCACGTACCGACCGTGGGCCTGCCGCTGTCCGAGCAGGAGATTCGGCTCGACCGGAGCGTGCGGGAGCTCGAAGACTGGACGGGCGGAGAGATACTGGGCTTCCGTCCGCCCGAGGAGCGTTTCGACGACGCGACGTTGCGCGCCTGGCTGCGCGCGGCCGACATGGACGCGGGAACGCCGTACGTGGCGGCGGTCAACGGCGCCCGTTCGGCGGCGCCGGAGATCTACCGGTACGACGAGGGCCCGATCGTCATGCTGCCCCGCCTGATGAAGGACGACTACAACGTCCTCGTCCAGGAAGGCACGCGGCGGCCGGAGCGGATCCTCGCGGACTACCTCGAGGGGATGCGGAAGCTGGGAGCTCTCGGCGGGTTCGCGCTCGTCGGCCTGCACACGCAGATCGCCGGCTCGCCCGGCCAGATCGGCGTGGTGGGGACCGTGATCGACTCGATCGCGGCCCAGCGGGACACCTGGTGGGTGGCCACCGGACGCGACGTCGCCCGCTGGTGGCTGGATCGCGACGCGATGCGCGTGCGCCTGACCGACGCACCACCCCCCGCCGACTCCGCCGGAGTGGCCGCCGACTCGGCCGGGACCGCCGCCGAGTTGCAGCTGCAGCTCGATGCGCCGCGCGGAACGGGGGCGCGGGAGGTATGGGTGGACGTCGTCCTGCCCGGAGGCGAGCGGCTGCCGTACGAGGACGATCGGCAGCTCCCGTATGCCCGCACGCCATGGGGGATCCGCATCCCGGTGCGGGCGCTGACCCCCGGCGAGACGCGGACGATCCGACTCGTGCCAACCGGAGCGGCGCCGAAAGAGGCCGACGCCGCCGACTGAGCCGCGCGCCGGCAGGCTTGTCTCGGCCCCGTCGCGCCGCGACTTTCCCCGGCATGGGTTCCAAGGACGTACATCTCGCCGTCGACCAGGAGGAGCTGCGCGTCTTCACCCAGGCGCTCCTCCGCGACGTTCGGGCCCTCGAGAAGATGCTGGACACCGGGGCGATCGAGTCCGGGATCCGGCGCATCGGGCTCGAGCAGGAGATGTTCCTCGTCGACGAGTTCCATCGCCCCGCGCCGGTGGCCGTCGAGGCGCTGGAGCGAATCGAAGACCCTCGTGTCACCAGCGAGATCGGCCGGTTCAACCTCGAGTGCAACGCGGATCCCTTGCTGTTCGGGGGCGACTGCCTGCGCCAGATGGACGCGCGCATCAGCAAGTTGCTGGAAGTCGTCCGCGACGCGGTGAACGGGCTCGGAGCGCGCCCGGTACTCACCGGCATCCTGCCGACCCTCCGCAAGTCGGACCTTACGCTCGACAACATGGTGCCGGCGGCGCGCTACTACGCGCTCAACGAAGCGCTGACCCGGCTTCGCGGCGGCCCGTACGTCGTCTACATCAAGGGAACCGACGAGCTCCGCCTGACGCACGACTCGGTAATGCTCGAGTCGTGCAACGCCAGCTTCCAGGTTCACTTCCAGGTCGGGCCGAAGGAGTTCGCGCGGCTGTACAACATCGCGCTCGCGGTCACCGCCCCCGTCCTCGCCGCCGCCGTGAACTCGCCCCTGATGCTCGGCCGGCGCCTGTGGCACGAGACGCGGATCGCCGTGTTCCAGCAGTCCGTCGACACGCGCCAGACGATGCCCGACGTGCGGGACGTATCTCCGCGCGTGAGCTTCGGCCGCGATTGGGTGCACGAGTCGGTGCTCGAGATTTTCCGCGAGGACATCTCGCGCTTCAAGGTCATCCTCGGACGCGAGATCCAGGAGGACCCCATGGAGGCGCTCGCCGCCGGGCGAGCCCCGGCTCTCGGGGCCCTGCAGCTGTTCAACAGCACCGTGTACCGGTGGAACCGGGCCTGCTACGGCGTCGGGGACGACGGGAAGGCGCACCTGCGGATCGAGAACCGCGTGTTGCCCTCCGGGCCGACCGTGCGGGACGAAGTCGCCAACGCGGCCTTCTGGTTCGGGCTCGTGAGCGCGCTCGCCAACGAGGGACACGACGTCCGCGAGCGGATCGAGTTCGACTCGGTGCGCGCGAACTTCGTCGCGGCCGCCCGGTTGGGGCTCGACGCCCAGCTCGAGTGGTTCGACGGCGAATCGTTGACCGCGCAGGAGCTGATCTGTGAACGGCTGCTGCCCCTGGCCGAGCAGGGGCTCACCGAGGGCGGGATCGACCGGGCGGACATCGACCACTACCTCGGGACGATCCACGATCGGGTCGAGCGCCGGATGACCGGCGCGCGCTGGATCCTCGGGTCGCTGAGCGCCATGGGCCGCAAGGGAACGCTCGAGGAGCGTCTCGCGGCGATCGTCGCCGCCACCTACGAGCGCCAGGCCGGCGAGACGCCGGTGCACGAATGGGAGCCGGCGCGCCTGGCCGAGGGCGGCGGCCTCAGGTCGAGCTACCTCCGCCTCGAGCAATACATGGAGACGGACATCCTGACGGTCAACGAGGACGAGCCGATCGAGCTCGTGGCCAACCTGATGGACTGGCACCGGATCCACCACGTGCCCGTGGAGGACAACGAGCACCGCCTGGTCGGCCTGGTATCGCACCGTCCCCTGCTGCGCTTCCTCGCCAGCGACGAGGGGCGGCGCCAGGACCGGTCGGTCTCGGTCCGCGACGTGATGGTCCGGGAGCTCGTGACCGCCACGCCCGACATGGCCACCCTCGACGCGATCGAGCTCATGCGCCAGCACCGGATCTCATGCCTTCCCGTCGTGCAGGGCGAGCGACTGGTGGGGATCATCACCGAGCACGATTTCATGCGCGTCTCGCGCGTCCTGCTCGAGGAGATGCTGCGCGAGTGAATCCCTCCGCCCCCGCGTCGCTCATTCCGACGATCCCCACAACCGCCAGGCCGCTCGACGAGCGGCGTATCCTCGGGCGCTACGGCGACGATGCCCACGGCCCGCTCGTCCTCTGCGTCGCCGGAATCCACGGCAACGAGCCCTCGGGGGTGCACGCGGTTCGGCGCGTGATCGCGAAGCTCGCCGAGCGCCGCCCCGAATTCCACGGTCGATTCCTGGCCCTGTCGGGCAACCTGCCCGCCCTCGAGGCGGGCCGGCGGTTCATCGACCGCGACTTGAATCGGGGCTGGAACGTCCGGCGCGTGGCGCGCACTCTCGAGCATCCCGAATCGGTCGAGGACGAGCAACAGGCGGCGCTGCTCGAGATCCTGGTGCCGGCGATCCGCGAGGCCCCGGGCCGGGTTTACATCCTCGACCTGCACACGACATCCTCGGCCAGCCCGCCGTTCCTCACGCTGGGCGATTCGCTGGAAACGCGGAAGTTCGGACGGAAGCTGGGGATGCCGCTCGTGCTGGGGATCGAGGAGAAGATCGACGCGATGGTCGACTACCTCGAAGAGTTCGGCCCGATCGGGATCGGGATCGAGGCGGGCCAGCACGAGGATCCGCACTCGGTGGACCTGCACGAGGCGGCGCTCTGGCTCTCGCTGGTGGCCGCCGGGTGCCTTCCCGAAGACACCGACGCCGCCGACCTCGAGGCCTGCCGGGCCGAGATCAAGGAAGCGCGGCACGGCCTCGCGCCAGTGTTCGAGGTGATCTACCGAAAGGCGATCGCGCCGGAGGACGAGTTCCGGATGACGCCGGGGTTCGAGAACTTCGAGCCGGTGAAGCTCGGCCAGATCGTCGCCCGCGACGTCGGCGGGCCGATCCCCACGCCGATGCGCGGCCGTCTGTTCCTGCCGCTCTACCAGGCGCAGGGGGACGACGGTTACTTCCTGGTTCGCTCGGTGCGGCCGATCTGGCTGCGCATCTCGGCCATGCTGCGCGGCATCGGCGTGCCGCGCCTCCTGCCGCTCCTGCCGGGTGTGCACCGGGCGCCACGCCGCGAGGACACGTTCGTGGTGTCACGCCGGGTGGCGCGCTGGATGGTCAACGAGATCTTCCACCTGCTCGGCTACCGCGTGGTCCGGGAGACGCGGCGGCACGTGGTGTTCCGCGGCCGCACGCCGCAGCTGCGGGACTAGCCGGGCGTCAGCGTCGCCTCGGTCCCTTCGTCGGCGGAGCGGTAGCAGGCCTCGACGATCTCCATCAGCGCAACCTGGCGGCTCTCCACCAGGCGCGTCGATTCGCCCCGCACGACCCGCAGGAAGTTCGCCCACTCCTGGCGGTAGGAATCCTGGTACAGCGCGCTGGCCGCCCGCGACAGCGGCGGCGTCACGTCGGCGATTCCTGTCTCGAGACGCCGGTGGACGCGGAGAGGATACGAGCTCGCGCTTCCCTCCGATCCGAGGATGAGGAGCTCGTGCCGGTCCCGGTCGTCGATCAGCTCCCAGGTTACTTCGACCTGCAGCGTGGCCCGTTCCGAAGTGAGGTGCATGAACGCGCTCGTCTCGGCGCCCCGGTCGCCGGCCATCCGACAGGTGACCCGGCGGATCTCCGGGTAGCCGACCGACCACAACGCGAGGTCGAGCGCCTGCGCCCCGAGGTCCATCAGCACTCCGCCCCCGGCGTGCTTGGCGTCGGTTCGCCAGCCGCGGCGCGGCCGGCGCGAGCGCCGGTTCAGCCAGCTGGAGCGCACGAAGTAGACGTCGCCCAGCTCCCCGCTGGCCACGAACTGGCGCATGAGGCGGAAATCGTGACGGTAGCGGTGGTTGTTGGCCACCATCAGCTGCCGGTCGGCGGCTTTCGCCGCCTCGAGCAGCTTCCGGGCCGACTCGCTCGTGACGGTCAGCGGGCGCTCGCAGAGTACGTGCGCGCCGCGCTCCAGCGCCGCCAGCACTCCTTCCTCGTGCACGCCGTTCGGCGTGCAGACGACGACGGCGTCGATCGGTTCGCCGGGCAGCAACGACGCGAGGTCGCCGGCCACGGCGTCGATGCCGAACCGCTCGCCGATCGTCTCGGCCTTCCGGCGGTCCGGATCGGCAATGCCGACCACCTCCACGTCCGCGAGACGCGCGAGGATCGGGAGGTGGACGACCTGCGCCGCACCTCCCGCCCCCAGCACCGCGATCCGCAGATCCCTCATCTTCCGCTCCTCAGCGGGAGAACATGTAGTAGAGGCCGAACGCGACGCCCAGGCTGCTGGCGTCGGTCACCGCCGTGGCGCGGAACTCACCGTAGGCGTCCCAATTCGGCGCCAGCTGCACCTGCAACCCGGCCACGCCCGACACGCCGG
This sequence comes from Gemmatimonadales bacterium, assembly GCA_050114915.1. Lineage (GTDB taxonomy): Bacteria > Gemmatimonadota > Gemmatimonadetes > Palauibacterales > Palauibacteraceae > JARFPW01. The sequence goes on from JASFRN010000035.1 coordinate 23,851, forward strand.
CCGTGATCACCAGGTCGTCGAGGAAGGTGCTCTTGATCGCCGCCCCGTCGTCGTTGAGGGCGTAGATGTCGAGGCCCGCCCCGACGTACGGCTGCAGGCGCGACACCGATGCGATGTACTCGAAGTCGGCGCCCAGCACGTAGGCGGAGCGCTGAATCTGGCCGAGGTTGACGCTTCCCGGCGGCAGGTCGGAGACCTCCGCGATCTGCGTTTCGAGCTCCGTGACCCGTTCAGCGTCCACGTCCGCCTTCCAGTACGCGAACCGCGGGACGACCCGCAGGCCCGGGCCGAGGAAGCCCAGATCGAGCTTCGCGCCGAAGCCGGCCGTTCCCTGGTTCTGCGACGGGTCGACGTAGATCAGCTCGGCCCCGACGCCCCGCAGGTGAAGGTTCGAGTAGTCGTACTGCTCCAGGTTCTGCGCGGCCGCCGGCCGCGCCGCCAGCGCGAGTAACGCCACCGCGGCCCCCGCCGTCCAGCGCAGGTCGAATCTATTCACGACGCCTCCCGATCCGCCCATCTCTCGTCTCCTTGTGGTCGTCCTTCATGATTGCATGCGAAAACGTCCG
>JASFRN010000036.1:0-23655 GCA_050114915.1 Gemmatimonadales bacterium
GTCGGAGAGCGTCAGATCGCCGCCCTCGCCGCGCAGCTCGCGTCGGCGCCGGGCGAGGCCGGCCAGCAGGCGGTCGAACGGGCCGATGAACTTCTCGGCGCCCTCGTTCACGAGCTGGGCCGCCACGGCCACCATGTCGATCCCGGTGCGGTCCAGGTCCTCGAAGGTGCGCACGGCGTCGTCGTATCCGTCGCGAATCGTGTCGGCCTCGACGGTTCCATGCGCGGCGAACGCCTCGATCGTGACCTCGGGCATCGTATTGACCGTGTGCGGTCCGATCAGCGGCTCCACGTAGCGCACGGAATCGTACAGCGGATTCTTGGTGCTCGTGCTCGCCCACAGGAGCCGCTGCACCCGAGCCCCCGCTCCAGCCAGTTCGTCCCATTCGTCGCCGGAGTAGTGACGCTCGAACGAGCGATAAGCGAACCGGGCGCTCGCGATCGCAGCCTTGCCGAGGAGGCGCGCGGGTCCGGCCGGCGTCAGGTCGGCGTCGATCCGGTGGCCGAGCAACTGGTCGACGAGCACGTCGATCCGGCTGAGGAAGAAGCTCGCCACGCTCGCGACGTCCGAGACCGGACGCCCGTCGTCGTAGCGCCTCCGCAGCGCCCGCAGGTGAGCACGCGCCACCTCGTCGTAGGCGGGCACGTCGAACAGCAGGGTGACGTTCACGTTCACGCCCGAGTACAGCAGCTCTTCGATCGCCGGGACCCCCGCGGGCGTGCCGGGGATCTTGATCATCAGGTTCGGCCGGTCGACGGCGTTCCACAGCCGCCGGCCCTCCTCGATCGAGCCTTCGGTGTCGTGAATCAGCCGGGGGGACACTTCCAGCGACACGAAGCCGTCGGCCCCGACCGACTCGTCGAACACGGGCCGCAGGGTGTCGCAGGCGTCACGGATGTCGGCGACGACGAGGCGCTCGTACATCTCGGGAACGGGGAGCCCCTCGGCGGCCATCGACGCGATCTCGTCGTCGTACGCGTCGCCCCGCGAGATCGCCTTGTGGAAAATGGCGGGGTTCGACGTCACGCCCCGCAGCCCTTCCTCTTCGACCCGGCGGCGCAACTCACCGCTTCGGATCATCTCGCGCGACAGGTTGTCCAGCCAGTAGCTCTGGCCGTGCTCCAGGAGTTCGAACAGCGGCTTCATGGTGTGTCCGGATCTATGTGGTGGAAGAGTCTTCGGCGTTCATGTAGCGACGCTCGACGGCCTCGAGCTTGTCGAGCCGCCGCCGGTGTCGTTCGGCATCCGAGAACCGCGCCGCCAGGAAGGTGTCGACGATCTCGCGCGCCAGCGCGATGCCGATGATGCGCTCGCCGAGGCAGAGGACGTTCATGTCGTCGTGCTCGACGCCCTGGTGTGCGGAGTACGTGTCGTGGCAGATCCCGGCGCGGATCCCCGGAATCTTGTTCGCCACGACGCAGACGCCGACCGCGCTCCCGCAGATGAGGATACCCCGGTCGGCCTCGCCACGTTGCACGCGCTGGCCGACGGCCGCCGCGAAATCGGGGTAGTCGACGGACTCCGGCCCGAACGTGCCCTCGTCGATCACCTCGTGACCGGCCTCTTCGAGCCGCGGCACGAGCATGGCCTTGTAGGAATAGCCCGCATGGTCGGCGCCGATCGAGATCTTCAAGCTCATCGGCTCTACGCCTCGACCTGCCGCACGGCGGCGCGGGCGACGGCGGCGGGCGTGATGCCGAAGTGCTCGTACAGCTCCTCGTACGGGGCGCTGGCCCCGAACGTGGACATGCCGACGAACTCGCCGGCGGCTCCGATCCACTCGCTCCAGCCCATCCGGATGCCGGCTTCGACGGCCACGCGGGCGGTCACGTCGGACGGGAGCACGGCCTCTCGCCACTCCGGGTCCTGGGCGCGGAAGATCTCCCAGCTCGGCAGGCTGACGACCCGCGCGTCGATCTCGCGCTCCGCCAGACGTTTGCGGGCGGCGATCGCGATCGACACTTCGGAGCCCGTCCCGATGAGGATCACGTCCGGACGGTCGCCGCGCTCACGGGCCACCACGTAGCCGCCGCGCGCCACGCCCGGCGGATCGTTCCCGCGATCGAGGACCGGGACGCCCTGGCGGGTGAGGGCCATCAGCACCGGGCCGTCCGTCGTGCGCATGGCGGTGTGCCACGCTTCGACGGTCTCGTTGGCGTCCGCCGGTCGAATGACCGTCAGGTTGGGGATCGCGCGCAGAGCCGCGAGATGCTCGATCGGCTGGTGGGTGGGACCGTCTTCGCCGAGGCCGATCGAGTCGTGGGTCATCACGTAGATCACCGGTTGTTCCATCAGCGCCGCCAGTCGGATCGCGGGCCGGGCGTAGTCGGTGAACACGAGGAAAGTGGCGACGTACGGGCGGACCCCGCCGTGCAGCGCCATGCCGTTGGCGGAGCCGCACATCACGTGCTCCCGGATCCCGAAATGGAGGTTCCGGTTCTCCCACGCTCCGGCTTCGAAGTCGCCCGAGAAGGGCAGGTCGGTCTTGTTGGAGCCGGCGAGGTCGGCGCTCCCGCCGATCAGCCACGGGACGTGCCGGGCGATCGCCTGGAGGGCCTTGCCCGATGCGGCGCGCGTGGCCGGAGACGATTCACCGGGCGCGAAGCTCGGGAGGTCCGCGTCCCAGCCCTCCGGCAGGTCGTGGGCGAGAGCGCGCCGCAGCTGCTCGGCCGTAGCCGGGTGTGCGGCGGCGAAGCTCTCGAAGGCCGCGTTCCAGTCCGTCTCCAGCTCGCGGCCTCGCTCGACGGCCTCAGACATGTGCCGCTTCGCGCGCTCCGGCACGAGGAACCGGGCGTCTTCCGGCCAGCCGTACACCCGCTTCGTCGCCGCGACCTCCTCCTCGCCCAGCGGCGACCCGTGCGCGGCCGAGGTGTCCTGCTTGTCCGGCGCCCCGTAGCCGATGTGGGAGCGGACGATGATCAGCGACGGCCGGTCGTCGCTGCGAGCCGCGTCGAGCGCCTCGGCCAGGGCGGGCAGGTCGTTGGCCGCGTCGCCCAGGTCCTGGACGTGCCAGCCGTAGGCCTCGAACCGGCCGGGGACGTCGTCGGAATACGCGAGATTCGTGTCGCCGTCGATCGTGATGTGGTTGTCGTCGTAGAAGGCGATCAGCTTGCCGAGCCGCAGGTGGCCGGCCAGCGAACCGGCCTCGTGCGAGGCCCCCTCCATCAGGTCGCCGTCGCTGCAGATCACGTACGTCCGGTGGTCGACGATCTCGTGGCCGGGACGGTTGTAGACGGCGGCCAGGTGCGCTTCGGCCATCGCCATGCCGACGGCGTTCATCAGCCCCTGGCCGAGCGGTCCCGTCGTCGTCTCCACACCGGGCGTGTGCCCGTACTCCGGGTGTCCCGGCGTCTTGCTGCCGAGCTGCCGGAAGTTGCGGAGCTCGTCCAGCGACAGGTCGAAGCCGCTCAGGTGCAGGGCGGCGTACTGGAGCATCGATGCATGGCCCGCCGAGAGCACGAAGCGGTCCCGGTCGAACCAGTCGGGATTCGTCGGGTTGTAGCGCATCTGCCGGTACAGCAGGTACGCGATCGGAGCCAGCGCCATCGGCGTTCCGGGATGACCGGAATCGGCGGCCTCGACGGCATCCATCGCCAGGGTGCGGATGGTGTCGATGGTGAGCTGTTCGACGGGCATGCCGTCGAGGGAGTCGTGGTCGGAGGTGATGTCGTGCGGAAGCGAGTCGGCCGTCGTCTCGGTGTGCATCGTACTCCGGTTCGGTCGATGGGCGAGGGCGCGCACCGCGGGGGGCGCGGGACGGTGAGAGAATACAACGAGCGAGGAGGCGGCGCGACCCGGCCTCCCACGCACTCCGAGCGACCCCTAAGTTGCGCCCGATGACCTCGGAAATCGCCGGATCCGTCGAGAGCGCCGCCGCGCTGTACGGCGTCGAGGCGGCCTGGGTCGACGTCGACGGGCGGCGTCGGACGGCCCCCTCCGACGTGGTGCTCGACGTGCTTCGCCGTCTCGGCGCGCCGGTCGAGCGCGAAGAGGACCTGGCCGAGGCCGGCCGGGTCCGGCGGCGCGAGATCTGGCGGCAGGTGTGCCCGCCCGCCCGCGCCTGCCGGGCCGGGGAGGCGGCGGTCGTGCCGCTGCGCCTGCCCGCGGAACGATCCCGGGGCCCCGTCGACTGGCGCTTACGCTCGCCGGGGGCGCCGCTGCGGACCGGGGCCGGCCGGATCGACGATCTCGTCCTCACGGGAGGCAGCACGGTGGACGGCCGTGGATTCGAGATCCGGGCCCTCGAGCTCCCGGCGGACCTCCCGGTCGGGATTCACGAGCTGACGATCCGGCACGGGCCGGGCGAGTGGATGGTCCACCTGATCGTCGCGCCGCCCCGCACCTGGCGCGGCCCCCGTCTCGAGGGCAGCTGGGGTCTGTTTCATCCGCTGTACGGCCTGCGGTCCGGCCACGATGCGGGAGTCGGCGACTTCGCCACCCTGCGTGACGCCCTGGAGCGCACGTCCGGGTGGGGCGGACGGGTCTTCGGGACGACGCCGCTGCTCGCGGGCTTCAGCGAGGCGCCCGTCGATCCTTCGCCGTACGCGCCGGCGAGTCGCCTGTTCTGGGACGACCGGTACGTCGAGCTCGGGGCGGTGCCGGGCTGGGCCGAGGCGCGCGGAGCGGGCGAGCTCGAGATGCTGGGCGCGCTCGGAGCGCACATGGCCGACGAGCTGGTCCCCTGGGACGCGATCAGTCGTGTGCGTGGCGAGGCTCTCTCCGCGCTCTCCACGCGCTTCTTCGCCACGGGCGGCGACCGCGACTCCGACTTTCGAGGCTGGCTCGCCGGGCGGCCGGAAGCCGCCGATTTCGCCCGGTTCATGGCCGGCCGCATCGAATGGGGTGGCGACTGGCGTAAGTGGCCGGAGCCGGCGCGCTCCGGTCGCGTTCCGGCGGGGGTGGTCGATGTTCGGGTCGTGCGCCGCCACCTGTTCGGCCAGTGGCAGGCCGCACGGCAGCTCGAGCGGCTCGGAGACGGGCCGGCCGGGTCGTCGGCCGCCGTCCTGTATCTCGACGTCCCGCTGGGCGCGCATCCCGACGGCTACGACGCATGGCGCCACCGGGAGCTGTTCGTGGACGGCGTCGCGGCCGGGGCGCCTCCCGACGATTTCTTCCGCGGAGGACAGGATTGGGGGTTGCCGCCGCTGCACCCCGAGCGGATCCGCGAGAACGGCTTCGCCCACGTCGCGGCGGCCCTGCGCCACGCGATGGGGCCGGCCGGGCTCGTGCGGATCGATCACGTCATGCAGCTCCACCGGCTGTTCTGGGTCCCGGCCGGCGCCAGGCCGGCCGACGGCGTCTACGTCCGCTATCCGGCCGAGGAGCTCGCCGCCGTCGTCGCCGTGGAGTCCGCGAGGGCGCGCTGCGAGGTGTCGGGGGAGGACCTCGGCACGGTGCCCGACGCCGTGCGCGAGTTGATGGACCGCCGGGGGATCCGGCGGAGCGCCGTGCTCGGTTTCGAGCTCGACGAGGCGGCGGACGGCGGGGCGGAGGGGGACCCGGCGGCCGCGGTCCCGGCCGGCGCGGTGGCGACCGTGGAGACCCACGACATGGTGCCGCTCGCGGGCTTGCGGCACGCCTACGACCTGGAGGAGCGGGCGCGGCTCAACCTGGTCGACCCGGTGGAGTTCGAGCGCCTGCGCGCGCGACGCGAGTCGGCGTTCGCCAACCTCGAGCGTCGGTACGGTATCGGCCGGCAACCCGGCGTCCGCCCGGCGGTCTGCGCCGACGAGCCCGACCCTCTGCTCGCGCCGCTGCTCGCCGCGCTGGGCGGCAGTCGGGCGGGAATCGTGCTGGTGCCGCTCGACGACCTGTTCGGGGTCCGACGGCCGCAGAACGTGCCCGGGACGCGGGCCGAGCGGCCGAACTGGCGACGGCGCCTGCCCGCGCCGCTGGCGGACGGACTCCCGGAGACCGCAGGGCGGGCGCTGGCGGAACTGGCGGAGGCCCGCGAGGCGGCCTCGTCGCAATCGCGCGCGGGATCGGACGCCGCGTGAGCATCGGCTCCGGCGGATCGTCCGGCGCGGATCGCGGCGCGGCTCTCTCCGAGCTCGATCTCCACCTGCTCGGCGAGGGCACGCACTATCACCTGTGGGAGCGGTTGGGGGCGCACGTGCTCGGCGGCGGAGCGGGCGTGCGCTTCGCCGTCTGGGCGCCCAACGCCCGCGAGGTCGCGGTGGTGGGGGACTTCAACGACTGGACGACGGACGCCGCGCCCCTCGCCCCGCGCGGCGACTCCGGCGTGTGGGAGGGCGTGGTTCCCGGCGCGCGTTCGGGCCAGGCCTACAAGTTCCGGTTGCGTACGCCCGGGGACGCCTGGGTGGATCGCGCCGATCCGCTGGCGCGCCGGACCGAGGCGCCCCCTCGAACGGCGTCGGTCATCCACGAGGACGACTACGCGTGGCGGGACGGGGCCTGGATGGAAGGACGGGCGGCTCGCAACGCGCTCGACGCGCCGATGAGCATCTACGAGCTGCACCCGGGATCCTGGATGCGGCGGCCCGAGGAGGGAGACCGCCGCCTGGGCTGGCGCGAGCTGGCCGAGCTCCTGCCCGACTACGCGGTCCGCCACGGGTTCACGCACGTCGAGCTCCTCCCGGTGATGGAGCATCCGTTCTACGGATCGTGGGGCTACCAGGTGACGGGCTACTTCGCTCCGAGCGCGCGCTACGGGCCGCCGGAGGACCTCAAGCTGCTTGTCGACCGCCTGCACGAGGTCGGGATCGGCGTGCTGCTCGACTGGGTACCGTCGCACTTTCCCGCCGACGAGTTCGCGCTCGCCCGGTTCGACGGCACGCACCTGTACGAGCATGCCGACCCGCGTCGGGGTCATCATCCGGACTGGGACAGCCTGATCTTCAACTACGGGCGTCACGAGGTCAGGGCGTTTCTCGTCAGCAGCGCGCTGTACTGGCTCGAGGAGTTCCACGCCGACGGGCTGCGGGTCGACGCCGTGGCTTCCATGCTCTATCTGGACTACTCGCGCGAGGAAGGGGAGTGGCTGCCGAACGAGCGCGGCGGGCGGGAGAACCTGGAGGCCGTCGACTTCCTGCAGCGGTTGAACACAGAGGCGTACCGGCGCTGTCCCGGCATCCAGATGGTGGCCGAGGAATCGACGGCCTGGCCCGGCGTCACCCGCCCGGCCGACGCCGGGGGACTCGGGTTCGGGCTCAAGTGGGACATGGGATGGATGCACGACATCCTGCGCTACATGTCTCGCGATCCGGTGCACCGGCGCTGGCACCACTCCGACCTGACCTTCCGCCAGCTCTACGCCTTCACCGAGAACTTCGTCCTCGCCTTCTCGCACGACGAGGTCGTGCACGGGAAGGGGTCGCTGCTCGGGCGGATGGCGGGCGACCGGTGGCAGAAGTTCGCGAATCTGCGGCTCCTGTACGGGAGCATGTTCGCCCAGCCGGGCAAGAAGCTCCTGTTCATGGGTGACGAGTTCGCCCAGGAGCGGGAGTGGAACCACGAGACGAGCCTCGACTGGCACCTGCTGGACGAGCCGGAGCATGGCGGTATGCTCCGCTGGGTCGGCGACCTGAACGCCCTGTACCGCGACGAGCCGGCCCTGCACGAGCTCGACTGCGATCCGGGCGGCTTCGAGTGGGTGGCTCCCGACGACGACTTGCAGAACGTGATCAGCTTCCTGCGGCGGTCGCGGGACGGCGGCCGCTGCGTGCTCGGCGTGTTCAACTTCTCGCCCGTCGAACGCACCGGCTACCGCGTGGGCGTGCCCCGGCCGGGGCCGTGGGTCGAGCGGCTGAACAGCGATGCGGGCCTGTACGGCGGCTCGGGGCGCGGCAACCTCGGGCGTGCGGAGGCCGTCGCCGAGCCCTGCCATGGCGCCCCCTGGTCGCTGTCGCTCACCCTGCCGCCGCTGGCCGCCGTCTTCCTCCAGCCGGCGGCGCAGTTGCCGGAGGGAAGGCCTTGAGCGGCGGAGGGCCGCGCGAACGCGCCGTCTGCGTGCACGCGCACTTCTACCAGCCGCCGCGCGAGAATCCCTGGACGGGGGCGATCGACCGGGAGCCGTCCGCGGCCCCGTGGCCGAACTGGAACGAGCGGATCGCCGACGAGTGCTACGCGCCGAACGCCGCCGCCGAAGTGCATGGGCCCGGCGGCGAGGTGGAGCATCGCGACAACTATGCGTCGCTGTCGTTCAACGTCGGCCCGACGCTGATGGCGTGGCTCGAGGGCGCCCGGCCCGAGCTGCACGCCGCGATCGTCGCGGCCGACGAGGCGAGCGCCGCGCGGCACGGCGGCCACGGGGGCGCGATCGCGCAGGCGCACGATCACCTGATCCTCCCCCTCGCGAACGACCGCGACCGCCGTACCCAGGTCCGCTGGGGGCTGCTCGACTTCGAGTACCGGTTCGGACGCAGCGCCCGCGGCATGTGGCTTCCCGAGACCGCGGTCGACGTCCCGACCCTCGAAGCACTGGCCGCGGCGGGCGTCGACTTCACGATCCTCGCCCCTCACCAGGCGCGGCGCGTGCGGGAGCCCGGCGGACCCTGGCGTCCTGCGGCGGAGGGCCTCGATACGGGCCGTCCATATCGGCACGTGCTGCCGTCCGGCCGGGAGATCGCGCTGGTGTTCTATGACGGCGCGCTGGCGCGAGGCGTGGCGTTCGAGGGGCTGCTGCACGACGGCGTGGCGCTTGCGGCGCGCCTCGCCGGGGCGGCTCGCGACCGCGGCGCCCCGCGGTTGGCCCACTACGCGACCGACGGCGAGAGCTATGGACACCACCACCGGCACGGTGAGATGGCGCTGGCGCGGGCCTTCGTGGCGATCGAACGGATGCCTGGCCTCGAGCTCACGAACTACGCGGCGTGGCTGGCCCGTCATCGGCCGGTGCACGAAGTACGAATCGCCGAGCGTACCTCGTGGAGCTGTGCACACGGCGTGAAGCGCTGGGCCGGCGGGTGTGACTGCGGAACCGGGGGCGCCGGGTGGGACTACGGCTGGCGTGCTCCGCTGCGCGCGGCGCTCGATGCCTTCCGCGACGTACTCTCTGCGTGGTATGAGGTGCGGGCGGAGCCGCTCCTGTACGATCCGTGGGCGGCGCGGGACGATTACGCGGCGCTGTGGCTGGCCGATGCGGACCGTCGTGACGACTGGTGGGGTCGGCATCTGCGTCCGGGCGCGGACCGGGCCTCGGCCGCCCGCTGGCTCGAGGTCCAGCGCTGCGCCCTGCGCATGTTCACCAGCTGCGGATGGTTCTTCGATGACCCGGCCGGGCTCGAGACGCGCCAGGTGTTGCGGTACGCCGGCCGGGCGCTGGAGCTCGCGGCCGGGCCGGAGGTGGCGGATGCCGTCGCCCGGGGCCAGCGGGCCGGGGGCGCGTCGCCGGACGTCGCCGCCGTGGATTCGCTCTTCTCGGGGCTGTCACGCGTGCGCTCCAACCGCGAACCGTCATGGACCGCGGCTGCCGAGCTGCGGCGCATCCTGCGGGACGACCGGGCAGGCCGGGTTACTCGGCCGGCCGGGTGACGATCCGGTTCGTCGCGTCGAGGACGGCCGCGGCCGCCGCGTGAACCAGGGTCGAGCGTACCGGCACCGCGCCGATGAATCGCTGCCCCGCGTCGCGGGTTTCACGCAGCGCGACGAGGATCACGTCGGCGTCGAAGGCGTGCATCCGCTTGATGCCGACGAGACGGAAGTGTTCGTCGCCGATCGCCTGGTGCAGGGCGTCCATCGTGGCTTCCGCCGCGAGGCGCATCTCGATCGTCTCGTGCCCCACACCGCGCTTCGTGGCGTCGTAGTTCTGCCGTCCGACTCGCAGGGTCACCGCAACCGAGATGTCCGCGCCCTGGGCGCGTTCTCCCACGGCCCGCGTCAGCGCCGGCCGCGAGAGTCCGAGGCCCGCGGGCTCCGCGGGTTCGGCCACGGCCTGGGCCGCCTGCGTCTGTTTCGGTTCGCTGCTCATCCGTGATGCCGTCTTCGGTGTCGGAATTTGCCGTCCCTGCCGCCCGATGCACGCCGGGCGGCCTTCGCGACGGGTCGATCTGGCGACACCGGACGAACATTGCACAAATTGCGCCATGATCGACGAAGACGCGCTTTCCGCCCCGATCCTGTATCTGCGTGACGCCGCGGGTCGAACGGCGGGAGAGCATGCGGGGCTGTCACCGAACGACGAGGGTCACGTGAAGGCGCTCCGCCTCGCGCCCGGCGACGCGGTGCGAGTGACGGATGCGCGCGGCGCGCTGTGGGCCGCCCGGCTGGCGGAGAACGGCGGCGTGCGGCTGATCGAGCGGTTGACGGCGCCCGCGCCGCTGGAGGTGGAGCTGTGGGCCCCGGTCGGCGCCAGGCAGGCGACGCTGTGGCTGGTGGAGAAGGCTGCCGAGTTCGGTCTCCGACGTCTCCGCCCCGTCGAGTGCCGCCGCTCTGCCTCGGTCGCCGATGCGGGACGTTCGCGCGGCTTCTGGGAGAAGGCGGAACGTCGGGCCCTTGCGGCGGTGAAGCAGAGCGGGAGCGCGTGGGCGCCGGAGATCGACCGACCGGCCCGACTCGAGGACCGCCTCGCGGACCTGCCGTCGCGCGGCGATCGCGCGAGCGTAGGGCCGCGTATCGTCCTCGACCGCCAGGGCGCTCCGCTCGAGCGCGCGCTGGACGGCTGGGACGGCCGCTCGGCGGCGTTGATCCTGCTCGGACCCGAGGGCGGCCTCACCGACGACGAGCGGTCGGCGTGTGCGGCGGCTGGCCTGCGTCCGGCGGCCCTCGGCCCGACCATCCTGCGCTTCGAAACCGCGGCGGTCGCGGCACTGGCCGTGGCGGCCCAGCGGGCCCTCGAGCTGAACGAACAGACTCCGACCGAAGGAGCCGACAGGTGACGGACGAGCCACGCGAAGATTGCCTCTTCTGCCGCATTTACGCCGGCGAGATCCCGGCCGACACGGTCGCGGAGGGGGAGGACTGGATGGCGTTTCGCGACATCGATCCGCAAGCGCCGGTACACGTGCTGATCATCCCGAAGCGTCACGTGGAGAGCGTGGCCGCCCTCGAAACGGGAGACACGGCTCTGGCCGGGCGGTTGCTGCTCGCCGCGGCCGAGACCGCCCGCGAGCTGGGCGTCGAGGAGGACGGCTACCGCCTGGTCACGAACCGGGGCGAGAAGGCGGGACAGAGCGTCTTCCACCTGCATCTCCACCTGCTCGCCGGCCGGCGGATGAACTGGCCACCGGGTTGAGTTCCGCCGCGACGACCGGCGGCGGTCCGTCGGCCGGGCTCCCGCACGGCCTGCGGGTGATGGAGTTCGGTGCGGCGCTCGAGGCGGTGGCCGCGCACGCGGCCACGGCGGCGGGGGCGGCCCACGTTCGCGGCCTGCGGCCGAGCGGCGACCCGGACATGGCACGCTCGCGCCTCGATACGACGGACGAGATGGTGTCTCTCGTGCTGCGCCACGATTGGGCGGTCCCGACGATCCCCGAGCTCGGTGGCGCCCTCGAGCGGCTCTCCGTGGCGGGATCCGCTCTCGACGAGGCGCAGCTGATCGCGGTCGGACGGCTGCTCGCGGCGTCGCGCCAGGTCCGCTCGGACCTGCGCCGCGACCCGGACGGCCTCGCGCGCCTGCACCGCCTCGCCGAGGTACTGGTGGCCGAAGGCGGCCTCGAGAAGCGCGTGCAGGAGTCCTTCGCCGCCTCCGGTGACCTGGCCGACGGGGCGAGCGCCGAGCTGCGGCGCATCCGGCGCGACTTGCGAGGTGCCCGGAGCGAGATCGTGGCCCGGCTCGAAGCCTACGTGCGCAAGCTACCGTCACGCTTCCAGGTGCCGGACGCCTCGGTCACGGTGCGGGCCGGGCGGTACTGCATCCCGATCCGGCGTGAGGGGGCCTCGCACGTCGGCGGGATCGTCCACGACGAGTCGTCGACGCACCAGACCCTGTTCGTCGAGCCCCCGTCGGCGATCGACGCCATGAACCGGGTCGCCAGCCTCGAGCGCGAAGAGAAGCGCGAGGTGCATCGCGTCCTGCTGGAGCTCAGCGACGAGCTGCGACCGCACGCGGAGGCGCTGCGCGCCAGCTACCGGACGCTCGCCGAAGCCGATTCGCTGAACGCGCGGGCCCGTTACGCCCTCGAGCACGGAGGGAAGAAGCCGCGGCTCGACGCCCCGGGCGACGAGGCGCCGATCGAGATCCTCGACGGCGTGCATCCGTTGTTGCTCGCGGGGGGGGAGCCCGCCGTGCCGTTCTCGCTGCGGCTGAATCCGGACGAGCGGGTGCTGCTGATCAGCGGACCCAATGCGGGCGGCAAGACGGTGACGCTGAAGGCGATCGGGCTGCTCTCCGCCCTCGCCCAGTCGGGCGTCATCCCGCCCGTGGGAGAGAACACCCGGCTCCCCGTGTTCGGACGCTTCTTCGCGGTCATCGGCGACGAGCAGTCGATCAGCGCGTCGCTGTCGACGTTCAGCGCCCAGGTCGCTTCGATCGGCGAGATCCTCGATCAGGCGGCGTCCGCCAGTCTCGTGCTGCTCGACGAGGTGGGAGGCGCCACCGACCCGGCCGAAGGTGCGGCCCTGGCGGCGGTCGTGCTGCTGCGCCTGGCGGATGAGGCCCGGTTGACGGTGGCCACGACCCATCTCGGGGCCCTGAAGGAGCTCGCCGCGGAGAGCCCGGCCGTGGTCAACGCCTCCCTCCAGTTCGATGCGGAGCACCTGCGGCCGTCCTTCGTTCTCGTGCGGGACCGGCCGGGCCGGAGCTACGCGCTCGAGATCGCGGGGCGCCTCGGCCTGCCGCCGGAGCTAATCGAGCGGGCGCGGGCGCGACTCAGCGATTCCGAGCGGCGGATGGAGCAGGTGCTCGCCGAGCTCGAACAGGCCGAGGCCGAGCTGTCCCGCCTGACCGGCGATGCGCGGGCCGACGCCCGTGAGCTGGAGCGCCGGGCGGCGCGCCTCGAGGAGCGAGAGCGAGACGTGGCGAGCCGTCGCAAGAGGCTGGAGCGCGAGGGCCGGGAAGCGGCGGACCGCTACCTGCTTGAGGCGCGACAGGACGTCGAGGCGGTGATCGAGGAATTGCGCGCCGCGGCCGGGCTGGCCGCCGGGAACCAGGAGCTCGGCGAGGAGGAGGCGACCAGCGCCCGGCGGCGCGTGGAAGACCTGCTGCGCGAGAGTCGCGAGGCGGCGCCCGGGCCGGACCCTGGCACGCCGGGGCCCGCGGGTGCCGATCGTCCGGGTCCGCTCGCGCCGGGCGATCGGGTGACCTCGCGGTCGCTGGGCGTGACGGGCGAGGTGGCCGAGGTCCGACCCGGTGGCGTAATCGTCGAGGCGGGTGGAATGCGGTTCACGCTTCCGCCGGACGATCTCTCGCCGGCCGATCCCCGTTCGGAGCCCGCGCGGTCTCGACCCGAACGTCCGCCGCCGCCGCCGGAGCTGGAGGCGCATCCCGAGGTGGATCTGCGGGGACTCCGGGTGGACGAGGTCCGCCGGCCGCTGCTGGCGGCGCTCGATGCGGCCATCGTCGCCGATCTCGGCCGCCTCGTCGTGATCCACGGCAAGGGCACCGGGGCGCTGCGCGAGGAGGTCGGACGGCTGGTGGGCGACGACCCGCGGATCGCCACGGTACGGCCCGGTGGTTTCGACGAGGGCGGGTCGGGCGTTACCGTACTCGAATTGAAGACGGGCCGGCCGGACTCCGGATGAACCCCGATGGAGTCGTCCCGCCCCGCGGCGCCGAACAGGAGTGTCCCCACTGAGCACCCGCCGGACATGGTGAGCGACAGGCTGGTCGAAGAGGTCCGCGAGCGAGCGGACATCCTGGAGATCATCGGCGAATCGGTGCGCCTGAAGCGATCCGGCAAGACCTGGCGCGGGCCCTGTCCTCTCCACGGGGGCGAGGGCCCGAATTTCTCCGTAGATCCGGCCCGCGGCATCTTCAAGTGCTTCGTATGCGGCGAAGGGGGGGACGTGTTCTCCTTCGTCATGAAGCATACCGGGATGGACTTTCCGACGGCGGTCCGGCACGTGGCCGAGCGCGCCGGGGTCGAGATCCCCGAAGAGGGGGAGCGCCGCGAGGACCCGTGGGGCCACCTGCGGGAAGCGCTCGCCTTCGCCGCGGAATGGTACGCCGGCCGGTTGCGCGACGAGACGGCCGGGTCGGAGGGACGGACCTACCTCGAGCGCCGCGGGGTCCCGGCCGAGGAGTGGGACAAGTTCGGGATCGGTCTCGCGCCCGACGCCTGGCGCGAACTCCTGGAAGCCGCCCGGGCCCACGGCATCACCGACGAGACGCTCCTCCAGGCGGGCCTCGTGGCCACGAGCGAGCGCGCCGCCGAGCCGTACGACCGGTTCCGCAACCGGTTGATGTTCACGATCCACGACCTCCGCGACCGGCCGATCGGGTTCGGGGGGCGCGACCTCAGCGGTGATCCGCAGGCGCCGAAGTACATCAACTCGCCGGAGTCGCCGGTCTTCCACAAGGGCCGTACCCTGTTCGGCCTCGTCCACGCGCGGTACGAGATGCGCCGCGAGGAGTACGGGCTGATCGGCGAGGGCTTCATGGATGTCGTGTCTCTCCACTCGCACGGCTTCCGGACCGCCGTCGCTCCGCTCGGGACGGCGCTCACGCCCGAGCAGGCCCAGCTCCTCGCGCGCTACGCGAAGAAGGTGTACCTGCTTTACGACAGCGACGCCGCCGGTCTGCGCGCGACGTTCCGCGCCGGGGACACGCTCCTCGCGGCGGGGGTCCATCCGCTGGTCGTCACGTTGCCCGACGGCGAGGACCCCGACTCTCTGCTGCGGGAACGGGGTGCCGGGGCCCTCAAGGCGATGATCGAGGACGGCGTCGACATCCTCGACCGGAAGC
The DNA here is from genome assembly GCA_050114915.1 of Gemmatimonadales bacterium. Lineage (GTDB taxonomy): Bacteria > Gemmatimonadota > Gemmatimonadetes > Palauibacterales > Palauibacteraceae > JARFPW01. The sequence continues at coordinate 14,801 of JASFRN010000036.1, forward strand.
TCCAGATCCTCGAGCGGCAGGGATACCTCGAGACGATCGAGGGCCAGCGGCGCGCGGTCGACGGGCTCCTCAGCACGCTGCGCGCCGTGCAGGACCAGGCCCTGCTCGATCTCTACCTCGCCCGCGCCGCCGAGCGGATCGGCGTCCGCCGGCAGACGCTCGTGTCGGAAGTCACCCGTTCGTCGGAGGCGGCGTGGAGGCCGCGTCCGGGTCGCGGAGCGAGCGGCGCCGGAGATCGGCCCGCGAGCGGCGGGGCGGCCCACGAGACGCGAGCGGCCACCCTGCCCGCCACGGAGCGGACGATTCTCGTGCTGCTTCTGCGCGACCTCGAGCTGCTGGCCACCGCCGACGAGGAAGGCCTGGAAGCCGAGCACTTTCGACATCCGGCGCTGCGCCGCATCTATGAAGCGGTTCGCGAGGCCGACGACACCGACATCGCGTCGATCGCGGCCCGGCTGCCGGCGGAGGACGTGCCGCTGCTCGAACGGCTCAAAGCCGACACGACCGAGTATCTCGATTGGCACGGCGTGCTCGCGCTCAACATCCGCTATCTCGCCAACGCGCGGGAGCGGGCGGAGCTCGAGCACTTCGATCGCCAGATCCCGCTGGCCGAGGAAGACGAGCAGCGGGAGTTGCTGCGACGGAAGGACAGGGCGGCCCGTGAGCTGCGCGGCAAGGGCGCCGCGCCGTGGGGCGTGCTGAGGACCCGCAAGGAGCGGCCGGCGGATGGCCGCCGGCCCGAATCCCGACGAGGGGAGGTGTAGTGGAACAGCAGACGGTACAGGAGCTTCTGTCACTGCAGGAGCTGGATGCGGCCATCTACGAACTGCGCGAGGAGCGCCGAAGCCTGGACGCCGAGCTCGAGGAGTTCGAGGAACGCCGGGCCGAGTGGAAGGCGGGCGAGTCGGAGGTCGCTACCCGGGTTCGGGACACCGAGCTCGAAGTACGGAAGGCCGAGCGCAAGGTGCAGGCGGGGCGAGCGACGGTGAGGCGCCTCCAGGAGCGGGCGAAGAGCCTGCAGCGCTCGCGGGACGTCCAGGCGGCCCGCAGCGAGATCGAGACGGCGCAGCGGAACCTCGACGATGCCGAGACGACGATGCTGGAGGAGATGCAGGCCCACGATCGGGCGCGTATCCGCCAGGAGGAGATCGACCAGGAGCACGGTGAAGCCCGGCAGGCCGTCGACGAACGAACGGCCGAGATCGAGTCGCGCCTCGCGCAGATCGACGCCGAGCTCGACCGGCTGAAGAGCCAGCGAGGCGAGACGGCCGGTCGCCTCGACGAGGACGTGCGCACCGAGTACGACCGGGTGCGGGGCGGTCGGACCGCCCAGGCGCTCGCGCCGGTCATCGACGGAGTCTGCGGTCACTGCTTCACGGCGATACCGCTGCAGCGCCAGGCCGAGATCCGCGCGGGCCGCCAGCTGATCGTGTGCGAGGGCTGCGGCGTGATCCTCCACTCCGGGCAGTGAGGACCGCCTCCCAGGCACGACCCTCTCCACGCTGGATTCCGCCGCCGGCGGACGTCGCCGCCCGCGCGGCGGATCTGTCGGCGACGCTCCCGGGTCTGCCCGCCGCGTTGACCCGCGTGCTCGCCGCCCGCGGCCTCTCCGATCCCACGGCCGTCCGCCGCTTCCTGCGCCCGACGTTGGACGAGCTCCACGATCCCCTCGCGCTACCCGACATGACCGCCGCCGTCGACCGCCTCGAGTCCGCGCTCGCGTCGGGCGAGACGATCTTCGTGCACGGTGACTTCGACGCCGACGGGATGACCGCCACGGCGCTGGCCGCACGCGGTCTGAGGAGACTCGGAGGCGAGGTCGTGGCCTACGTCCCGCACCGCACGAACGACGGGTACGACCTGCGTGAGAACGGCGTGGCGCGAGCCGTGGAAGCGGGGGCCCGGCTCATCCTGACCGTCGACTGCGGGGTCAGCGCGATGGAGGCCGTCGCGGCTGCGGCCGACCGGGAGATCGACGTCGTCGTGACGGACCATCATCGTCCGGGCCCGGAGTTGCCGGCGGCGCTGGCCGTCGTGAATCCGATGCGGCGAGACGCCTCGTACCCGTTCCGCGGCCTCTCCGGCGTCGGGGTCGCCTTCAAGCTCGTCAGCGCGCTGTTCGACCGCGCGGCTATCCCCGAGCCCGAGCTCTATCAGCACCTCGATCTCGTCGCCGTCGGCACGATCGCCGACCAGATGCCCCTCACCGGGGAGAATCGGATCCTCGTGCGGGCGGGACTGCGGGCCCTGCGCCACACGAGGAAGCCGGGCCTGCGCGCTCTCATGGCGCGCGCGAAGATCGATTCACGCCGTCCGATCGACGCCGAGGACATCGCCTTCCGCCTGGGGCCGCGCCTCAACTCGGTCGGCCGGATGGCCGCCGCCGAAACCGGCGTGCGCCTGCTGCTCACCGACGACCCGGCGGAGGCGGAGGCGCTGGCTGCGCACCTCGACGAGCAGAACGAAGCCCGGCGTCGCACCGACCGCGAGCTCACGGCCGAGGTGGAGCGAAGGCTCGAGCAGAGCTTCGACGCGGCGAGTCATCCCGCCGTCGTCGTGTGGGGCGACGACTGGCACCGTGGGGTCGTCGGGATCGTCGCCTCGCGGCTCGTCGACCGCTGGCACCGGCCCGCCGTGGTCGTGAGCTTCGACGGCGAGTTCGGCGAGGGCTCCGGGCGTTCGGTCGAAGGGTTTCACCTGTTCGACGCGCTCCGCGACTGCGAGGGACTACTCGAAGGGTACGGCGGTCACCGGATGGCCGCCGGCCTGCGGATTCGGCGCGAGCGGATCGAGGCGTTCGCCGCGCGCCTGCGTGAGCTGGCCGCCGAGCGTCTCCGGGCGGCCCCTGAGTCCCCGGAGCTGCGCATCGACCTCGAGCTGCCCCTCGCCGAAGTGAACGCGGAGCTGGCGGACGCGCTCCGTCACCTGGCGCCGCACGGGGCGGAGAACCCGGCCCCCGTGCTCGCCGTGCGCGGCGTGAGCCTGGAGCGCCCGGCCGCGGTGGGTGGCGGAGGCCGTCACCTGCAGGCGACGCTGCGCGACGGCGAGACGGCGCTGCGCGCCATCGGCTTCGGGCTGGCCGACCGGCTCGAGATGCTCCGTAACGCCGATGCCGTCGACGCGGCCTTCCAGCTGGAGCAGGACGTGTGGCGTGGCCGCGAGCGGCTCCAGGCCCGCCTGCTCGACCTGCGACCGGCGGCCGGCTGATACGATGGCGTTGCGGATCATCGGCGGCGAGTTCGGGGGCCGCCGCCTCGAGGCCCCGCCGGGGCGGCGCACGCGACCGACCCGCGACGCGGTGCGGGAAGCCTGGTTCAACGCGATCGCCGCCGAGCTCCCGGGGGCGGCGGTCGTCGACCTGTTCGCGGGCACGGGCGCCCTCGGGCTCGAGGCTCTGTCGCGGGGCGCCGCCACGGCGGACTTCGTCGAGTCGGGCTCCGCGGCGTATCGAGTGCTGCGCCGCAACGTCGAGTCGCTGGCGCTCGGAGAGCGGGCCCGCCCGCTGCGGTCCGATGTGTTCCGAGAGCTGGAGGGACACGCGCGCCGCGCAGCGGAGGAAGGACCCGCCGGGCACCCGTGGCACGTCGCCCTGGCCGATCCACCATACGGGCACGGCACGGCCGAACGGCTCGTCCGCGTCTGGCTCGCGGAGCCCTTCGCCGACATTCTGTGCGTGGAGCACGGCCGGGACGAGCTCGCCGGCCTCGAGCCCGATTGGCACCGGGTGTACGGAGACACCGAGCTGTCGTTCTTCATCGCGAGCGAGGAGAGCTGAATGCGCCTCACCGAGAGCCGGGTCATCTATCCCGGATCCTTCGATCCCCTGACCCTGGGTCACGACGACATCATCCGGCGTGCCCTTCGCCTGGCCGACGAGGTCGTCGTCGCGGTCGCGCAGACCGCCACGCAGGCGAAGCGAAACGCGTTCACGATCGAGGAACGGGTCGCCCTCATCGAACAGGTCTACGAAGACGAGCCGCGCGTCAAAGTCGTGTCCTTTTCGGGACTCCTCGTGGATTTCGCCCGGTCGATGGAGGCGCGCGTGGTCATCCGCGGCCTCCGCGCGATGAGCGACTTCGAGTACGAGTTCCAGATGGCGTTGATGAATCGCAGCCTCGCGCCGGACGTCGAGGTGATCTTCATGGCGCCGGCCAGCAGCTTCACCTTCCTGAGCTCGTCGCTCGTTCGCGAGGTCGCGGCGCTCGGCGGTGACGTATCCCCGTACGTCCACGAGCCCGTATTGCGGCGCCTGGCGGAGCGGTATGGCGACGGGGCGTCGGGATGAGGTCCGCCTCCGCCCCGCGCGGCCACGCGTGAGCTGGATCGACGACCTGGAGCGCCGGTCCGCCGGCGGGCTCAGGATCGGATTCCCGGAGGCGGACGAACCCCGGACGGCCGCGGCCATCCTTCAGCTCGCCGGGGAAGCGGGGCCGAGACCGGTCGCCGTGACGGACGGGTTCACGCCGCCCGCGGGTCTGGAGAGCCTGGATCTCGCCGACGCCGCGTTTCGAGGACGAATCGGAGACCACGTCCCGGATCTGGGAGAACCCGGTTCGGGCGACACCCTGCGGGCGGCCGTCGGCGCGCTCGCGGCGGGACTGCTCGACGGCGTGGTGGCCGGGGCGAGATCGACGACGGCGGACGTGCTGCGGGCCGGTCTGCGCGTGCTGGGGACGGCCCGGGAGGGCGGCCTCGTGTCCGCGGCGTTCTACATGGTCTGGCCCGACCGGGTGCTGACCTTCACCGATGCGGCCGTCGTGCCGCAGCCGAGCGCCGCGCAACTGGTGGAGATCGCCGACGATGCGTGCGCGGCCAGGCGGGCGATCGTCGGCGACGAGCCCCGCGTCGCCTTCCTGTCGTACGCCACGCGGGGCTCGGCGGGCGGCGCCTCGGTCGAGCGGATGCGCGAGGCGGCCGCCGCCTTCCGCGCGCGCCGGCCGGAGATCGTCTCCGACGGCGAGCTGCAGGCCGACGCGGCGCTGGTTCCGGTCGTCGCGGCCCGCAAAGCGCCCGATTCGCCCCTGTCGGGAGACGCGAACGTGCTCGTGTTCCCCGACCTCGATGCCGGTAACATCGCCTACAAGCTCGTCCAGCGCCTCGCAGGGGCCCGGGCGGTCGGCCCGATCCTGCAGGGCCTGGCGTATCCGCTCAACGATCTTTCGCGGGGGGCATCGATCGAGGACATTGTCCTCGTTGCCCGAGTGACCGCTTTGCAAGCCGCCGGCCGGGGGGCCGGCAACGAAACGGAGAACGAATGAGCTTCAAGATTTCGGATGTGGACGGCGTGACCCTCGTGGAGGTCGACGGGGAGCTCACGGTGGGAAACCGCGACCGCTTCAAGCAGGTCGTGCTCGAGCGGGTGGCCGACGGAGACCGGAAGTTCCTCGTGGACTTCGGGGAATCGAGCTACATCGACTCGACCGGCCTGGGTGCGCTCGTGAGCCTGTCACGGAAGATCCGCGAAGCGGGTGGACGCCTGCGGCTGTCGGGCCTGAACGAGGATCTGAGCACCCTGTTCGAGCTGACGAAGCTGAACACGGTGTTCGACATCGCCGAGACGCGCGCCATGGCCATGTCGGATTTCTGACGCCGTGGTCCTCGTCTGCTCGGCGCGGACCGACGTCGCGTCCGATCTCGCCCGGCGCCTCTCCGAGCTCGGCGCGGAGCCCGTCGTGGCTCCATCCCGGGACGACTGGCCGGAGCGCCGGCCCGACCTCGTGTTCATCGACCTCTCCGACGAGACGCAGAGCGTACGAACCGCGCGACGGGCGTTCGGACTCGACACCGAGCTCGTCGCGGTGGTGGACGGTGCCTCCATCGACCGCCTGCTGCCGGCGATCGCCGCCGGGTGCTCCGACTACCTCTTCCACCCGATCAACCCGGCGGAGCTTCGCCTGCGCTGGCAGCGCCACACGACGGGGCGGGGCGGTGACCGGCCGCTGCGACCCGAGGGACTGAGCGCCCGCATTCATCTCGAATTCCCGTCCAGCGTCGGCTACGTGCGCGAGGTCGTGGCCGAGGTCGTGGACGCGTGCGAACGGCTGGCCTTCTCCGGGTCTCGAGCCACCCTCAATCTTCGGGTGGCGCTCGGCGAGGCGCTGGCCAACGCGATCCTCTACGGAAACCGGGAAGACGCGGACAAGCTCGTCCGCCTCGATGCCGAGCTCCGTGCTGGCACGGCGGTCGTCACGGTTTCCGACGAGGGGCCGGGCTTCGATCCCGAGGCGGTGCTGGATCCGACGCGACCCGAGAATCGGGACCGCAGCCATGGACGCGGACTCTTCCTGCTGCGGGCGCTGGCGGACGAGATCCGTTTCAACGAGGCGGGGAACGCCGTGACCCTGACCGTGCGTGCGGCCGGTGCCTGAGTCGGCCGGTCTGCCCGTGTCAGGGCCGGGCGCCGACGCGGCCGGCCGGCGTGAGGTCGGCGGTGCGCCGGCCGCCGATCGGCTGCCGGGCACGCTGGGCGAGCTGGCGGCGGCCACCGGGCTACGCTTCCGCCTCGAGCTGCACGACGGCGGACGCTCGCGAACCCTCCACGATAGCCTCGGCGCGTCCGACGGAGAGACGGTGGACGAGGAAGCGTGGCAGCTGGACGACGGCGCGGAGCTGCGGGCGAGCTTCGCGGCGCCGACCGGACCGGGTGACCGGTCGCTGCGGGAGCTCCTTGCGGCGTTCGCGCCGGCGCTCGTTCGCATGGAGCGCGACCTGCGGTTCTTCAACCGCGAGCTCGCGGCCCGGTTCGGCGAGGTCGAGTTGCTGACCAGCGCGGCGGAGACGCTGGGCGCCGGCCTGGCCCTGGAGCGCGGCGTGCACCGCCTGTTGCGCGATCTCGCGGGCGTGATGGACGCGGAGCGGGTGGAGATGTGGACGGTCGAGGACGACGAGGAGCGCCTCGTGCGCTTCGTCGGTTCCGATCCGGGGGCCAGCCGCGCGGTGATCGACCTCCGTCTGCACCGTGGACCGATGGTCGAGGTGTGCCGGGAAGCCGAGCCTCGCACGGTCGCGGACGAGCGAGGCTCGGAGTTGTTGATTCCGGTGCGGCGAACGGCGGGTCACGGCCTGACCGGCGTACTCGGCCTGCTCCGGGTCCGGCGCGGGCCCGGCGCGGGGTTCGACGCGGCGGATCGCAAGCTCGTCACCGCCATCGCCGGCCAGGTCGGGGCCGCGTTCGAGAACCGGCGGTTGTCCGACGAGAGCCTCGAGCGCGAGCGGATGCTGGTCGAGCTCGAGCTCGCTCACCATCTGCAGCTCAAGTTGCTGCCCGAGGTGGCCGACTTCGCCGACATCGCCGACATCGCCGCGCGCTGCGAGCCCGCCGAGTCGGTGGGCGGCGACTTCTACCACCTGTTCAGGCTGGACGGTGGACGGCTCGGCGTGATGCTCGGCGACGTCAGCTCGCACGGCTACTCGGCCGGTCTGATCATGGCCCTGACGATGAGCGCGGCCTCGCTCGTGGTGCGTGAGCGCGACCACCCGGCCGCGGCCCTCCGGGGCATCCACCAGGAGCTCGTGCGCAAGCTCGAGAGCACGGACATGTACATGACGATGTGCTACGCCGTGCTGGACGCCGGCGCCGGACGGCTGAGGTACGCGAACGCGGGCCACCCGCACGCGTTTCGAGTCGGTCCCGAGTCCGCGGATCGCCTCGAGGCCCTGAACCCGCCCCTCGGTCTCGCCGAGTTCGGCCAGTACGAGGAGCGTCAGCTCGATTGGACGCCGGGTCGCGACACGCTGTTGATGCTCACCGACGGATTGAGCGAGACGATCCGGGCGGACCGCCTGTGGTCGGACGAGCTGATCATCGACGCCGTGCGCAAGCACGCCGACGCGCCGGCCGACGGGTTGCTCGCCGCGCTGTTCGCGCTCGCGGGGGCCGGCGATGCGCTGCCCGCCGACGATCGCACGGCCCTGGTATTGAAGTAGTAAGTCAGGTGACACGTCCTAAACGTTCTCTGAGCCAGAACTTCCTCGTCGATCACAATATCCGACGAAAGCTCGTCGAAACGCTCGGCGCCGGCCCCGAAGACGTCGTACTCGAGGTCGGTCCCGGCCACGGAGAGCTCTCCGAGCTGCTCGTCGGGCGGGTGCGGCAGCTGCTCCTGGTCGAGAAGGACGATCGGCTGGCGCCGGAGTTGCGCCGCCGCTGGGACGGGCGCGACGACGTGCGGGTGGTGCACGGCGACGCCCTCGAGGTGGACCTCTCGGCGCTGCTCGTAACCGCCCTCGACGCGGGCGCCACGGGTCCGCGGCTGATCTCCAACCTCCCGTACGCGATCACTTCTCCGCTGCTGTTTCGCTTGCTCGACGTCGCGCCCCCCGCCGAACGCATCGTGGTCCTGGTGCAGGAAGAGGTGGCCAGACGGATTACGAGCGATCCCGGGTGCAAGGAGTACGGGGCGCTCACGGTGGGCGTCCGCACGCAGGCCCGGGCGGAGTTCGCCTTCACGGTCTCGCGCAACGCGTTCCGGCCCGTGCCGGGCGTCGATTCGGCGGCCCTGGTGCTCGAGCCGGTGGACGGGCCGGAGGGCGAGCGACGGGAGCGGCTGCGGGACCTGGTCCGGGCCGCCTTCTCCCGCCGGCGGAAGCAACTCCGGACCATCCTGCGTTCCGCCCCGGCCTATGGGCTCGGCGCGGAGGCGGCGGAGGGGATCCTCGCGGGGCTCGGAATCGATCCGCGAGCCCGTCCGGAGACCCTGTCGCCGGATCAGTTCGTGGCGCTCGCGGACCGGCTCGAAGCGCACCCGCGTGTCGGTTGAGGCACGGGTGGGGCGGGGATATGTTCTTGTGAACTCTTTCACAAGCTTCGACGAACGTGCGCAAGATATCCGACTCCACCGTCCGACGGCTCTCCC
>JASFRN010000037.1:0-23363 GCA_050114915.1 Gemmatimonadales bacterium
GCTGATGCAGGCCGGACAGCTGGCGGCCGCGACCCGTGTCTTCGAGCTCAACGTGGAATCGTACCCGAACTCGTTCAACGTCTACGACAGCCTCGCCGAGGCCTACATGACCGCCGGGGACGACGAGCGGGCGATCGAATACTATCGCAGGTCGCTGGAGATCAATCCGGGCAACACGAACGCCACACAGATGATCGACAAGATCCGCTCGGGCGACTAACATCGCTCCCCGGCGGCCGCCGAGCGGGCGGCCGCGACCGAAAACGGGGAGGCCACGGGCGTGAGAGTCGTTCTGCAGCGAGTCGACCGCGCGGCCGTCCGGATCGACGGCCGCACGGTGGGAGAGATCGGCCGCGGGCTCCTCGTCCTCGTCGGCTTCGCTCCCGGCGACGACGAGGAGGCCCTGGGCTGGATGGCCGAGAAGGTGCGCGGACTGCGGATCTTCCCCGACGAGGACGGACGGATGAACCTCGACCTCTCGGCGGCCCGTGGCGACCTGCTCGTCGTTTCGCAGTTCACGCTCTACGGAGATGCGTCGAAGGGGCGGCGACCCTCCTTCGTCGGAGCGGCCCCTCCCGAGCAGGCGGAGAGGCTGTACGACCGGTTCCTCGAACTGTGCGCGGCGGACGGCACGCGCGTCGAGTCGGGCGAGTTCGGCGCGATGATGGACGTCGAGCTCGTGAACGCCGGGCCCGTCACGCTGGTCCTGGATCGATGAGGCGTCTAGTTCTGGCCTCCGGATCGCCGCGCCGCCGCGCCATCCTCGCGGCGCTGGGACTCGAGTTCGATGTACGACCCCCCGAAGTGGACGAAGCGTTCCAGCCCGGCGAGTCCGGATCGACGGCGGCCCGGCGGCTGGCGGAGAAGAAGGCGTCGGCCGTGGCCGCCGGGGCGGGCGAGCTCGTGCTCGCGGCCGACACGATCGTAGTGCTCGACGGGGAACTCCTGGCCAAGCCGGCCGATCCAGGCGAGGCCACCCTGATGCTCCGCAGCCTGTCGGGCCGGCCGCACGTCGTCGTCACGGGGCTCGCCCTCCGCTTCGGCGACTCGCTCCACTCGGCGGCGGCCGAGACCACCGTCACCTTCCGGTCGCTCGACGCGGCGGAGATCGAAGCCTACGTGCGCACCGGCGAACCGCTGGACAAGGCGGGCGCCTACGGCATCCAGGGATACGGCTCGGCGCTCGTCGAGCGAATCGACGGGGACTTCTTCAACGTGATGGGCCTGCCCGTGCCGACCTTGCTGGACCTTCTGCGCGCGACGGGGCTGCGCTATCTCTACGGGGACATCGTTCCGCTGGAAGCGGAGGACCTGGCGACGACGGAGGCGCAGGAGTGAGCGGACGGGCCGTGCTGGCGATCGACCAGGGAACGACGGGTTCTCGGGCCATCGTGTTCGGGCCGGACGGCCGCCTGGTCGCCTCGGCGTACGAGGAGTTCCCGCAGCACTTCCCCGAGCCGGGTCGCGTGGAGCACGACGCCGCCGACATCTGGCGTTCGGTCACCTCGACGATCGGAGCCGCCCTCGAGCGCGCCGGACCCGTCGCCCGCGAGCTCGGGGCCGTCGGGATCACGAACCAGCGCGAGACCACGGTCCTGTGGGAGCGCGAAACGCTCCGGCCGGTCGGACCGGCGATCGTGTGGCAGGACCGCCGAACCGCGGCGCGCTGCGACGCCCTGCGCGCCACCCCGGACGCCGGGCGGATTCGCCGGACCACCGGACTCGTCGTCGACCCGTATTTCTCCGCCACCAAGATCGAGTGGATGCTGCAGGCCGACGCCGAGCTGGCGCGCCGGGCCGCCGCCGGCGAGCTGGCGTTCGGAACGGTCGACAGCTGGCTGATCGCCCGCCTCACCGGCGGCGCGGTCCACGCGACGGATCCGACGAACGCGAGCCGCACCCTGCTGTACGCGCTCGATACGGGCGACTGGGACGAGGGTCTCTGCGAGCTGTTCGGCGTGCCCGCGGCCCTGCTGCCGGAGATCCGGCCGTCCGCCGGCGACTTCGGCCTGACCGATCCGGCCGTCGTGGGCTTCGAGCTGCCGATCGCCGGTGCGGCGGGTGACCAGCAGGCGGCCCTGTACGGGCAGGGATGCTGGCAGGCGGGTGCCGCGAAGAACACATACGGGACCGGCGCCTTCCTACTGCTCCACACTGGTGGCGAGCGGCGGCCCGACGTGGCTGGCGTCCTGACGACGGCGGCCTGCGGCCCGCGGGGCGAGCTGGCTTACGCGTACGAGGGCGCGATCCTCGTGGCGGGCGCGGCCGTCCAGTGGCTGCGCGACGGCCTCGGCCTGATCGATACCGCCGAGCAGTCGGAGGAGATCGCCGCGTCGGTGGACGACGCGGCCGGCGTCGTGTTCGTGCCCGCGCTGACCGGGCTCGGCACGCCGTACTGGGCGCCGGGCGCGCGGGGCGCGTTCTTCGGGCTCACGCGCGGCACGTCGACCGCGCACCTCGTGCGTGCGGTGCTCGAGTCCATGGCGCAATCCACCGCCGACGTGATCGACGCGATGACCACGCCGGCCGATCTGAGGTTGACCGAATTGCGGGTGGACGGCGGGGCGGCCCGCAACGACTGGCTGATGCAGGCCCAGGCCGACCTCGTCGGCCACACCGTCGTGCGGCCGGAGGCCAGCGAGCTCACCGCGATCGGCGCGGCGGGGCTCGCCGGCGTGGGAGCCGGCTTGTGGGAGGGAGCGCCCCAGCTGGCCACGGCCAGGGGTGCCGAGACGAAGTTCGAACCCGCGCCGGGTGCCGACGAGCCAGCGGCGGCCCGCCGCCGGGCCTGGAAGCGCGCGATCCACGCCGTTCTCGACTGGACAGAAGCAGGAGCCGACATATGACCGCAGTGTATTTCTTCGCGGCGATCCTCGTGGTGCTGCTCGCCGCGGTGCTGATCGCTCCGCTGCTCGATCGCGCGCCCGATGCCGGGCCGCCGAGTACGCCTGCCGAGCGACTCGAGGAGGCGCTCGAGGCGCTTCGCGAGCTGGAATTCGAGCACGAGACCGACAAGATCGGGGACGCCGACTACCGCGCCCTGCGGGCGGAGTACGCGGCCGCGGCGATCGCGGCCCGCGATGCCGGCGCGGAGGCGCCCGAGGGCTCCGAGGCCGGCTGTTCCGTATGCGGAGCGTCGCTCGCGCCCGGGGCGAAGTTCTGCTCGCGCTGCGGGACGCCGGTCGGAGAGCGATCCGGGGTCACGGCGTGAGCCCGGAGCTCCCCCCGGTCGATCTGCGCAGTGATACGGTCACCCGACCTTCGGCCGAGATGCGAGCGGCGATCGCCGCCGCCGAGGTGGACGACGACGTTCTCGGAAAAGACCCGACCGCCGAGCGGCTGGAGCGTCGCGTGGCCGAGCTCCTCGGGAAGGAAGCCGCGCTGTTCTTCCCCTCGGGCACCCAGGCCAACCAGACCGGCATCCACTTGCACACGACGCCGGGAAGCGAGGCGATCTGCGAGGCGGACGCGCACGTGTTCCACTACGAGTTCGCCGACGCCGCGTGGCTGTCGGGCGTACAACTCGTTCCCGTTGCGTCCGAGCGCGGCCGTCTACCGGCCGAGGGGGTGCGCGCCGCGATCCGGCCCGGCGACCGTCACCATCCCACCACGAGCCTGATCTGCGTCGAGCAGACACACGGCGCCTCGGGTGGCTCGGTGGTACCTCTCGAAACGCTGGCGGCCGTCCGGGAGGTCGCCGACGAGCACGGACTGCCGATTCACATGGACGGGGCCCGCGTCTGGCATGCGGCGATCGCGCTGGACCGGCCGCTCGCGGAGGTCGCCGCGTGCGCGGATACCGTCATGGCGTCGCTCTCGAAGGGGCTCGGCTGCCCGGCCGGCTCGATGCTCGCGGGGCCCTCCCGGCTCATCGAGCGCGCATGGACGATCCGCAAGCGTCTCGGGGGCGGAATGAGGCAGGTGGGCATTCTCGCCGCCGCCGGACTCCACGCGCTCGAGCATCATCTGCCCCGGCTCGCCGAGGACCATGTGCGCGCCCGGCGGCTCTACGAGGCGTGCCGGGAGATCGAGGGACTCTCCCCCGTGCCGCCCGACACGAACACGCTCCGCATCGACGTGACCCGCGAGGGGTTGCCGGCGGCCGAAGTGGAGCGGCGCCTCCACGAGCGCGGCGTCTGGATCCTCGCGCTCGGGCCGGACTGGTTGCGGGCGGTCACCCACCGCGACGTGGACGACGGGGGGATCGAGCGGGCGATCGACGCTCTGCGGGCCGCCATGGCCTGACCGGTTTGGGCCGCGATGGCCCGGAGCGGTACATTACCGGGAACCGTCCGAAGCAGGGCGGTCACGACGACCCTACGCGCCACCGGCATTCCCCCGCGGGAATCCGGTGCGTCCGACAAGACTTCAGCGAAAGGAGGGCGACATGTCCGTCGCCAAGGTTACCGAGATCACTTCCTCCTCCACCGTCAGCTTCGAAGACGCGATTCAGAAGGGCCTGGCCCGTGCGAGCAAGACGCTCAGCGGGATCAAGGGCGCCTGGATCCAGCAGCAGACGGTCGACTGCGAGGACGGAAAGATCGAAGCGTACCGCGTGAACATGAAGGTCACTTTCGTACTGAACGACTGAATGACGGGAGTGCGTTAGGGACCGCCACGTTGCACGGCGACGTCCGGACGGGGGGAGCGGCCGCAAGACGGGCCGCTCCCCCTTTTCTTGTCAGGAAGGGATCTCACGGACCCAGGCCAGGGCGAGGCGCCGAACCGCGAGGTCCGACTTGCGCGGCGCCACCTCCGTCGTCTCGATCTCCAGGCGCTCCGGCGACCACTCCTCCCGCAGGTCGCCCAGCTCCGCTTCCAGCTCGGTCTCGAGGTCCGCCAGTTGCTGCTGCAAGTCCTCCACCTTCTCCTCGGCACGCTCGACGTCGTCCTTCTGCTTCCTGGCCCGGCCGAAGGTGTTCGCCGTCGTGCTGAGCTTGTTGAGGTTCGTGCGGCTGAGCGTCTTCCGGCCGAGGAACGCCCCCAGGACGGAAGTGCCGAGCCGGACCAGCCCCTGGTTGCGCTGCTGTTCGTACTGCGCTTCCTCGCGTCCCACGCGGTCCTCGGCCGAGGCGATCCGGTCCCGCATCCGTTCCAGCCGTTTCGCGTACTTCTCCCGCAGCTCGGCCACCGCGCCGTCCCGCGCCTCGCGGGCGGCGGCCTGCACGCGCGCGGAGAATTCCGCCTCGCTCTCTCCCGGCGAGGACTCCACGCCCAGCTGCGGGCAGCGTCGCAGCACCAGGCGGTGCTCGCGGTACAGCCACGACTCGAGCCGACCCTCGAGGGAGGTCCACTCCGACGGGTCCGCGGCGCCCGGAGGCAGGGGCGCGAACTCCACGCCCCCGAGCGGCGCGTCGAGCAGGTCGGGCGGCTCGTCCGCCACCGTCGTCCCCTCCCACGGATCCGCCGGCCAACCGTCGCCGAAGGGCGCGAGGCAGGTGACGCGCGCCCAGTGGTCCAGGTCGCTGCCGCGCTTCGTGTAATGGAGCTCGGCGGCGCCGAACAGCGCCGGCCGGTACGGTCCCGCTTCGCCCGCCCGGCGGACGAACACCTGGTCGATCTTCGGGGGCACCATCGGCCGGCCGCCGGTAGCGTCCGGCTCCCGATGCCGTCCCGGGGCGGAGGCGGTGGCGGATGTCCGTTCGGGCCGCCGGGGCGCGCTGAGGCGTTCGATCTCGGGCCGCGCCAGCGGACCTCGGAGGTATGACATCGCCCAGCGTGTCCGGATCACCAGCGGCGCCGGTTCGTGGACGTCGTTCACCAGGAAGACCCGCTTGTCGAGGTCGGAGAGCAGGTCGTCGAGCTCGCCGCGTCCGGGGGCCGACGGACCCGACATCGCCGCGACGCTCTCGAGCCCGTCGAGCACCCGCTGCTTGTCGCGTTCGGTCTGAAGCCGGCCGAGGAACCACGTGCCCGCGTTACCCAGCGCCTTGTAGTCGAGGTCGACCGGGTTCTGCGTCGCGAGCACGACGCCGAGACCGAAGGCGCGGGCCTGCTTGAGCAGCGTGAGCAGCGGCGGCTTGGTGGGCGGTTTCGCCGTCGGCGGGAGATAGCCGAACACTTCGTCGATGTAGAGAAGCGCGCGCAACGACCCGCTCCCCGGCTGGCTGCGAACCCAGGCGACGACTTCGTTGAGCAGCATCGTGAGGAAGAACATCCGCTCCGTGTCGTCGAGATGGGCGACGGAGACGACCGAGACGCGTGGCTTGCCGGTGGGCGTCCACAGCAGGGCGCCCACGTCGAGGGGGTCGCCCTCGAGCCAGGCGCCGAAGCCCGGGGCGGCGATCAGGTTGTTGAGGCGCGTGGCGAACTCGAACCGGTCGTCCGCCGGGAAGAACGACTCCAGGTCCAGCACGCCGAGGCGCTCGAAGCCGGGCTCCTGCACGGCCCGGATCAGGTCCGCGAGGTCGAGGTCGCTACCGGCTTGCCAGCGATCCTGGAGGATCCGCGACAGGAGGATGTGCTCCCGGCTCTGGAGCGGATCGGCATCGAGGCCGACGAGCGCGAGCAGGCCCGAGACGGCGGACGACACCCGATCGCCGAGCGCGTCGGCATCTTCGCGGATCGCCGCCGGCGGGGCCGCGAGCGAGCGGAGCACGGCCAGCGGACGTCCGAACGTGGCGCCGGGCGTATAGACTTCCATGTCGACGGCCTCGCGCAGCCGGCGGATGCGTTCGCCGCTCTGTCCGCTGCGCGCCAGTCCTGTCCTCCACGTTTCCGCCACCGCGGCCGCTTCTTCCTCGGGGGTGCGTCCGTGGCGGACGGCTTCCGCCTCGTCGATCCACGGCCGGAAGTCCGCGGGCGACAGGTCGGGGAAGGTCAGCAGGAGGTTTGCGATGTCTCCCTTCAGGTCGACCGCGATCGTGGGGATGCCGTCCAGGGCCGCTTCCTCGATCAGGGTGATGCAGAGACCCGTCTTGCCGCTGCCGGTCATGCCGAGCGCCACGGCGTGCGTCGTCAGGTCGGCGGCGTCGTACAGGAACGGCTCCGTCGGGCCGGCGCCCGGTCGGTCCGACACCACCGATCCGAGGTAGAACGTTCCGAGTCCTTCGAACTGCTCCGCCGGGGGCGGAGACGTGTCGTCGTCGCGCATGCTCGCTCCGTGCCTGATCGCGGCCTCGTCGTCGCCCCGCGGACCGGGACGTGGTGGGGAATCGTCGCCGTGGCCGGCGCCCGCGGCAAGCCGGGCCCGCGGGCGTGAGGATCCGCTGCACGGACGGGTCGTCTTGATCCGCCGTTGAGGCCCGCCGCGAAGCTCGGGCACGGAGCGCACGCGGCCCGCCCGAACCGGACCCGAACAAATTGCGAAAGTCGGAGGGGTGTCCTATGATGGGTTTCGCGCCGGCGTCCCCCGGCCACGACGACTCCGCGATGACCGAACCGAAGAGCGAGGAACGATGGCACTGGAGCTGACCGAGGAACGAAAGAAGGCCCTGTCCGTGGCGATCAACCAGATCGAGCGGCAGCACGGGAAGGGGGCGATCATGCGCCTCGGCGCCGAGGGCGCCCGCGTGAAGATCGAGGCGATCCCGACCGGAGCGCTGGTGCTCGACCACGCCGTCGGCGTGGGGGGAATCCCCCGCGGCCGGGTGACGGAGATCTACGGGCCGGAGTCCTCGGGGAAGACGACCCTCACCCTGCACGTGATCGCGAACGCCCAGAAAGCTGGCGGGGTCGCCGCGTTCATCGACGCGGAGCACGCGCTCGACGTCGGCTACGCGGCGCGCCTCGGCGTCGATACGGAAAATCTCCTCGTGTCGCAGCCGGACACCGGCGAGCAGGCGCTCGAGATCGCCGAGGTGCTGGTGCGCTCCGGCGCGCTCGACGTGGTCGTCGTCGACTCGGTCGCCGCCCTGGTGCCGCGAGCCGAGATCGAGGGCGAGATGGGCGATGCCCACGTGGGACTTCAGGCTCGCCTGATGTCGCAGGCGCTCCGGAAGCTCACCGGAGCGATCGGACGCTCCCACACCTCCGTGATCTTCACGAACCAGATTCGCGAGAAGATCGGCGTCATGTTCGGAAGCCCCGAGACGACGAGCGGCGGGCGGGCCCTCAAGTTCTACGCGTCCCTTCGCCTCGACATCCGGCGCATCGCCTCGATCAAGGACGGCGGCGACCAGGTCGGGAACCGGACCCGCGTGAAGGTCGTCAAGAACAAGTGCGCGCCGCCGTTCCGCCAGGCGGAGTTCGACATCATGTTCAACGAGGGGATCAGCCGGAACGGGATCCTCATCGACCTCGGGGAAGAGAACGGGATCGTGCAGCGCGCCGGCGCCTGGTACTCGTACGGCGACGACGTGCGGCTCGGCCAGGGACGCGAGAACGCGAAGGTCTTCCTGACCGAAAATCCCGACATCGCCGACGAAATCGAAGCGCGGCTCCGCCGGGAGCTCGGTCTGACGCCCGACGAGGAGGAAGACGCGGAGGATGCCGAGGCGGCCGAGGCGGCCGAGGAGGGGGCGGCCTGACGGATCCGGCCCCTCGATCCGCGCCGGAGGCCACCGCCGAGGCTCGTAATGCGGCGATGGATAAAGCGCTGGAACTGCTGTCGTTCCGTGCTCGCAGTGAAAGTGAGTTAGAGGGACGGTTGCGGCGAGCCGGACATGGCTCCGACGTCACGGCCGCGGCACTCCGACGCTGCCGCGAGCTCGGCTACCTGGACGACGAGGCGTTCGCCCTCGCCCTGGTGCGCGACCGCCTGCGGCTCAAGCCCAAAGGTCGTCGCGCGCTGCGCTCGGAGCTCTACAAGAAGGGCATCGACCGCGACCTGGCGGACACGGCGATCGACGAGGGGTTCGCCGAGGCCGGAGTCGACGAATCGAGACTCGCCCGCCGCCTCGCCGTCCGGCGCCTGAAGGCCCTCGGACGCCTGGAGCGCGAGGTCGTCCGTCGCCGCCTCGCCGGCTACCTGGCGCGCCGCGGCTTCCCGCCCCCGGTGGTGCACGCCGCCGTCGCCGAAGTGCTGGCCGATTCCGACGGTCCCGCCCCCGCCGATTGAGAACCCCCCTTCGGCCCGCCATATTGGCCGAACCAGAAGCCAAAGACGCACGACGGAAAACCGGACGTAATCCATACATGAAAGCCAGCGAAGTCCGCTCCCGATTCATCGAGTTCTTCGAGCGCGAGGGCCATCTCCACCTGCCCAGCGGCTCGCTCGTTCCCGAAGACGACCCGACCCTGCTGTTCACGAACGCGGGCATGGTCCAGTTCAAGGACGTGTTCACGGGCCACCGGCGGCGTCCCGCCCCTCGGGCGGTGACGTCGCAGAAGTGCCTGCGGGTGAGCGGCAAGCACAACGATCTCGAGGAGGTCGGCCGCACGGCTCGGCATCACACCTTCTTCGAGATGCTCGGCAACTTCTCGTTCGGCGACTACTTCAAGCGCGAGGCGATCGACTTCGGCTGGAGGTTCGTCACCGAAGAACTGGGCCTCGAGCCCGACCGCCTGTGGGCGACGGTCCACTACACGGACGACGAGGCGGCGGAGCTGTGGCCCGCCGTGACCGGGATCTCTCCGTCTCGCGTGCTGCGCCTGGGAGACAAGGACAACTTCTGGCAGATGGGGGACACGGGGCCCTGCGGTCCCTGCTCGGAGATCCACTACGACAAGCGTCCGAAGGGCGCCGACATGGACCTGTCGCCGGAGACGTTCGAGGCGCTCGGCGCGGCCGACGAGTTCATGGAGATCTGGAACCTCGTGTTCATGCAGTTCGACCGCGGTCCCGACGGGGACGTCCCGCTCCCGAAGCCCTCGATCGATACGGGCGCCGGACTCGAGCGCATCGCGGCGATTCTCCAGGACACGTTCACGACCTACCACACCGACCTCTTCCTGCCGATCATCGAGGTCGCCGAGTCGATCGTCGGCCGGTCTTACTCGCGGGCGCCGGAGGACTGGGAGGACGGGCTTCCGTTTCGGGTCCTCGCCGACCACGCGCGGGCCGTCGCGTTCATGCTGGCCGACGGGGTGTTTCCGTCGAACGAGGGCCGCGGTTACGTGCTGCGCCGAATCCTCCGGCGGGCCGGCCGCTACGCATGGCTGCTCGGACGGCGGGAGCCGACGCTCGACCGCCTGGTCGAGGTGGTCGTGGACGGCATGTCCGCGACCTACCCGGAGCTCTCGAGCCGTCGGGAGCACCTGGTGCGAACGACGCGCTCCGAGGAGGAGCGGTTCCTGGCGACGATCGACGCGGGAATGTCGCGGTTCGACGAAGTGGCGCCGGAGGGCGGAGAAGGGACGATCTCCGGCGAGGACGCCTTCCGCCTGTACGACACGTTCGGCTTTCCGCTCGACCTCACGGAGCTGATGGCCGCGGAGCGCGGCTACGGGATCGATCATGCCGGGTTCGAGGCGGCCCTCGAGGAGCAGCGCGAGCGGTCGCGCGAGGGCAGCACGATCGCCACGGGCTCGGGCGAGCGCGAGATCGCACCGGAGGTCCTCGCGGCGGCCCGCGAGCTGACGGCCGAGGCCGAGCAATCGTGGGTCGGTTACGAGGAGCTGTCCGTGGAGTCTCCGGTCCTCGCGTACCGGCGAGTCGACGGAACCGGCCTGTTCCTGCTCGAGCGCAACCCGTTCTATCACGAGTCCGGGGGGCAGGTGAGCGACGTAGGCCGCCTGTCCGGAGAAGGGTGGAGCGCGGACGTGCGGGATGTCGTCGAGAACGAGCGTGGACAGTCGGTGCTGGCGGCGACGGCGGAGACGGGAGAACTGCCCGACGAGGTCGAAGAGGTGCTCGCCGAGGTGGCCGAACGGGTCCGGCGCGATACCGAGCGTAATCATACGGCGACGCACCTCCTGCACGCCGCTCTCCGGGCGACGCTCGGCGAACACGTGCAGCAGGCGGGATCTCTCGTCGCGCCCGACCGGCTGCGGTTCGACTTCTCCCACACGGGACCACTGACCGGCGAGCAACGCCTGGAGATCGAGCGCCTGGTGAATGAAGCGATCTGGGCGAACACGCCGGTGGAGATCGATCAGCGACCCTACCGCGAAGCACTCGATGCGGGCGCGATGGCGCTGTTCGGGGAGAAATACGGTGACGTGGTGCGCGTCGTGTCGGTGCCGGGGATCAGCCTCGAGCTGTGCGGAGGCTGCCACGTCCGCACGACCGGCCAGATCGGGCAGCTGCGCATAGTTTCCGAGACGGGAGTCGCGGCAGGCATCCGGCGCGTCGAGGCCGTGACCGGACGCCGGGCCTGGCGTCTCGCGGTGGACCAGGACGCGGAACTGGCCGGGCTCGCAGGCCAGCTCGGCGTGTCGCGGCGCGACCTCCCCCATCGAGTGGCGGCGCTGCAGGAGGAGGTCGAGCGGCTCGAGGGCGTGCTCGCGGCCGAGCGTGGAGCGGAGTCGGCCCTGGAGGCGGAGCGGCTGGTCGACGATGCCGAGGAACTCGCCGGCGGCGGCCACCTGGTCCGGACCAGCATCGAAGTCGCCGACGGAACCGACCTGGCGGAGTTCGGCGACCTGCTGCGGGCCCGTCTCGGATCGGGCGCGGCGATCGTGCACGTGGCGCAGAACGCGGGGAAGCAGGCCTTCCTCGCGGTGGTCACCGACGACTGGATCGCTCGCGGCCTGAAGGCGGGGGACCTGGTGCGCACCGCCAGCAAAGCGACCGGATCGGGCGGCGGCGGCCGTCCTCATCTCGCCCAGGGGGGCGTAGGAGAGTCCGGGTCGGTCGAGGAAGCGCTCGACGCGGCGGCGGAGACGGCGAGGGAGCTCGCCATCACGGTGGCGAGCGGAGCGTGACCCTCGACGAGTGGCTGAAGCCGCGGCTGGTCGCGGCGCCCCCCGAGCTGGCCGCCGCGATCCGCGAGCTGCTGGTCGAAGCCGGCGTCGACGGGGCCGACCCGGCGTCCGACGCCTCGGAGGGCCTCGCCGCAGCCGCGTTGCGCGGCATCGACGAGGTGGCGCGCGGCGACGCCGCGCCGGAGCGCCCGGTCCGCGGTCCCGCGCTTCGCCTGCTCGCGGCCGATGCGGCGCTCACGTACGCCTTCGAGGCCGCGGCCGACCTCGGCACCGACGTGGTGGCGCTCGCGGAGCGTCTCGGCCCGCGCGGCGCCCTCGGGGCGCGGCTGTCCGGCCGGTCCAGCGCGGCGGACGGCGCGCGAGGCGACGAAGCCACGAGCAAGAGGGGGTCCTGATCGGGGGGCCGTCACTGGTCGACCTGCACTGCCACCTCGTTCCCGGGGTAGACGACGGCGCGGAGTCCGTGGAATCCGCGCTCGACGCGCTGCGCGCGTTCGAGGAGTCGGGCGTGCGGCGTGTGGTGACCACCCCGCATCTCGACGCCGGCCACGTCAACAGCAGCCGTCGCCGCCGGATCGAGGCGGGCTTCGGGACGCTGGCGGCCGCCGCGGCCGAACAGGTGCCGGGCGTCCGGCTCGAGCTCTCCTACGAGATTCGAATCGACGATCCGGAGGTCGACCTGTCGGATCGCGGGATCGGACTCTCCGACGGGGGCGCCTTGCTCGTCGAGTTCCCGCGCCTGGCGCTGCCGGCCTACTCGGGACGGATGCTCGAGGTCGTACAGGACCGCGGATGGCGGGTCGTACTCGCTCACCCGGAACGCTACGCGGGAATCGGTGCGGCCTACGCGTGGGTCTCCCGCTGGCGCGACATGGGCGTGCTCATGTGCCTGAACGTGGGCAGCCTGTTGGGCGAGCACGGGAAGGAGGCGCAGGAGGTCGCCCGCCGCATGCTGGTATCCGGCCACGCCGACCTCATGGGCTCCGATCACCACGCGAGACCGCGGCGTTCGACGCTGCTGCGGCGAGGCCGCGACTTTCTCGCGGAGCAGGGCGACGCGCGTTTCATGCAGGTCGCCCGGCTGCTCACGGACGAAAACCCGGAGGCGGTGCTCGACGGCGAGCCACTGACGCCGGTGCCGCCGCTCGACGTACCTTCGGGGTGGCTGAGCCGAATGCGCCGCCGCCTGTTGGGCCGCTGATCTGGAGGAGCCGACGATGACCGAAACGCCGGGGCACCAGGGAACGACGCCTGCCGCCGGGCGGGTGCGAGAGCGCCTGCGGCGTCTCGCCGCTGCGGCCTCGAACGCCGCCGACCGGTTGAGCGCCGACGCGGGAGCGTATGCGGAGTTGGCGATCGCGGCTCTCGAAGCGGACGGGCGCCTGCTGTTTCTCGGAAACGGCGGGAGTGCGGCGACGGCCGAGCACATGGCGACCGAATACGTAGTTCGCTTCCGTCGCGAGCGTCGCCCGTTGCCCGCCATGGCATTGACGGCGGGCAGTCCGCTGCTCACGGCGGCCGCCAACGACTTCGGCTACGACCAGGTATTCGTGCGCAGCCTGCGGGCGTTCGGCCGCTCGGGCGATCTGCTGATCGTTCATTCCACGAGCGGGCGCTCGCCCAATTGCCTCGCGGCCGTGCGCGCCGCTCACGAACTCGGCGTCCGAACCGTGGCGCTGACGGGAGCCGATGGTGGCGACCTGGCGGCGCTGGCCGACCTGGCGATCCGGGTGCCGGCCGAGGAAACGGCGACGATCCAGGAGATCCACCTGGCGATCGAGCACGCCGTGGCCGATCACGTCGATGCCCATTTCGCGGGGGCGGCGTGACCCCGACGGACGGTGGCGCACCGGGCGGCGACGCGCCCGGCGGTGACGCGTCCCGGGGGCTCGAGCCGGGGCTGCGGCCTCCGGCGACCTTTCGTGCTCTCGCCGAAAAGCTGGAAGAGACGGGCTACCAGGCGTGGGCCGTCGGCGGTGCGATCCGCGACCGGCTGCTCGGCATCGACCGCGGCGATTGGGACCTGGCGACCGACGCCCGGCCGCACGAGGTCCGGCACCTGTTCCATCGCACCATTCCCCTCGGGATAGAACACGGCACGGTCGGCGTGCTGCAGGACGATGGCACCGTCTACGAGGTGACCACGTTCCGCCGCGACATCGAAACCGACGGTCGTCACGCGGTGGTGGAATTCGCCGACACGATCGACGACGACCTCGCGCGGCGCGACTTCACGATCAACGCGATCGCCTGGCGGCCGGCAACCGGTGAGCTGCGGGATCCCTGGGGTGGGCGCGACGATCTCGAGGCGGGCATCCTGCGCGCGGTGGGCGAACCGGCCGAGCGCTTCGCGGAGGACTACCTCCGCGTGCTGCGAGCCCTGCGCTTCGCCGGCCGTTACGAGCTCGCGATCGACCCGCCGACCCGCGAGGCTCTCGAGCTCGCCGTGGACGGGCTGCCGACCCTGTCGGCCGAGCGCGTACGCGAGGAGCTCGAGAAGGTGCTCGCGGGGCCCCACCCGTCGGTCGCTCTCCGCCTCTATCGCGACACGGGCGCGCTCCGCGCCTGGTATCCCGAGCTCGATGCGGAGGCCGACTCGCCCGCCTGGGAGGGGACGCTGGCGGCGATCGACGCCCTGCACGAGGGTCGCCCGCTGCTGCGGCTCGTGCGCCTGCTCCTCCTCGTGCCCGGGGCGGGGGAGGATCCCGACGGGGGCGAGGAGGCGGTGGAGCGCATCGTCGCGCGGCTCAAGCTGTCCAACGCGGACCGCCGGCGGATCCTGCATCTGCGGCGGCACTACCTGCCGCTGGTGAATCCGCTCGATTCCTCGGCCCAGATCCGGGAGTGGCTGGCGGAGATCGGCCCCGGAACGGAGCGGGACCTGTTCCGGCTGCACATCTCGTCGGCGCGCGCGGCGGGGGACGAGGAGGCGGGCCGCGCCCTGGCGTACGTGTGGCGCCGCGCGCACGAGGAGCGGTTGTCCGACGCGCCGATCGAGCGCTCGCAGCTCGCGGTGGACGGGACGGACCTCCTGGAGATCGGCGTCGACGAGGGCCCCGTGGTCGGCCTGCTGCTCGACGAGCTCCACGCGCAGGTGCTGGAAGATCCGCGCCTCAACGAACGTGAGACCCTGCTCCAGATCGCCGCCGAGCTGTACGAGCTCGCGTCCCTCGAGGAGGCGTTCGACGATCCGGGCCGGGGGGCCGCCGATCGGCGACCGGGGAACGCGGGGTCCGGGGACGCATGAGCCCCCGCGAGCCGGACCTGTTCGGGGCGACGCCGGCTGAAGCCGGCCGTCGCCGCGGCGCCGCGACCGGCGGGGCGCCGGGAGATGCCGATGTCGCCGGTGCGCCGCTGGCTTCTCGCATGCGGCCCACCGATTTCGACGGATTCGTCGGCCAGGAGGAGCTCGTCGGTCCCGGTCGGCCCCTGCGCGAGCTGATCGAGCGCGATCGCCTCCCGAGCGTCATCCTCTGGGGGCCGCCGGGCGTCGGGAAGACGACGCTCGCTCACATCATCGCGGGGCTCACCGGTGCGGCGTTCGAGCCGTTCAGCGCGGTGACCGAAGGCGTGCCCCGCCTGCGGGAGATCCTCGCGGCGGCGCGTGACCGCCGACGGGCCACCGGCCGGGACACGATTCTGTTCATCGACGAGATCCATCGGTTCAACAAGGCGCAGCAGGACGCCCTCCTGCCGCACGTCGAGTCGGGTGCGGTAGTGCTGATCGGGGCCACCACCGAGAATCCGAGCTTCGAAGTCATCCCGCCGCTGCTCAGTCGGAGCCGGGTGTTCGTGCTCGAACCGCTCCCGGCAACGGAAATCGTACGCCTGTGTCAGCGCGCGCTGGAGGACCCCGAGCGCGGGCTGGGCGGGCGTGAGCTCGTGGCGGAAGAGTCGGCGGTGGAGCGCCTGGCGGAGATCGCCGACGGCGACGCGCGACGCGCCCTGAACACGCTGGAGACCGCTGCCGACCTGGCCGGAGACGGAGGACGGATCACGCTCGACGTCGTCGAGGCGGCCCTGCAGCGCCGGATTCCGCGCTACGACAAGTCGGGCGATGCGCACTACGACGCGATCTCGGCGCTCCACAAGGCCGTGCGCGGTTCCGACGCGGACGGGACGCTGTACTGGTTGTCCCGGATGCTCGAGGCGGGCGAGGATCCGATGTACATCGCCCGGCGCTTGATCCGGATGGCCGTCGAGGACGTGGGACTCGCGGACCCGTCGGCGCTCAGGATCGCACTCTCAGCCCGCGACGCGTACCACGTTCTCGGGTCGCCCGAAGGCGAACTCGCCCTCGCGGAAGCGGCCGTGTACCTGGCCGTGGCGCCGAAATCGAATCGGATCTACCGTGCGCTCGCCGACGCCCGCCGGGCGGCCCGCGACACCCCGGCCGCCCCGGTCCCGGCCCACATTCGCAATGCGCCGACGCGGCTCATGCGGGACCTCGGCCACGGTGAAGGGTACGAATACGACCACGACTGGCCGGGCGGCGTCGCCCCGCAGACCTACCTGCCCGACGCCGTCGAAGGTCGCGAATTCTACGAGCCGGGCGACCGCGGCAAAGAGGCCGCCATCGCCGAGCGTATGCGAAAGATCGAACAGTTGCGGGCCGAGGCCCGCCGGAGGGAGACATCGGAGCCGAGTTGATCGAGCTGGAAGCGCCCGTCGAGCGCGCGGTCCTCGTGGCCGCCCCCTATCACGACGAACCCGAACGGACCGTCGACGAACACTTGCAGGAGCTGGCGCACCTGGCCGATACGGCCGGCGCCGAAGTGGTCGGCACCCTCGTGCAGCGACTCGAGGCGCCGAACCCGAAGCTCTACATCGGCAGCGGCAAGGCCGATCAACTCCGCGAGCTGGCCGAGCGGGAGGACGCCACGATCGTCGTGTTCGACGAGGATCTCTCGCCCGCGCAGGGTTCGGCGCTCGAGAAACGCCTCGGTCGCCGGGTGATGGACCGCACGGAGCTCATCCTCGACATCTTCGCGCTGCGCGCGCGCACCGCCGAAGCGCGGCTCCAGGTCGAGCTCGCCCAGCTCGAGTACATGCGGCCGCGGCTGAAGCGGATGTGGACCCATCTCTCCCGCACCCAGGGCGGGATCGGGACGCGGGGCCCCGGCGAGACGCAGCTCGAGACCGACCGACGGATCATCGACCGACGGATCACCCGCCTGCGGCGCGAGCTGAAGGACATCGCCCGCAGCCGCGACGTGCGGCGGAAAGGTCGGGCCGGGGAATTCCGGGTGGCGCTCGTCGGGTACACCAACGCGGGAAAGTCGAGCATCCTGCGCGCTCTCTCGGGCAGTGATCTGTTCGTCGAGAACCGGCTGTTCGCGACCCTCGACAGCGCCACGCGCGCCGTCGAGCTCGACGGCGGCTATCGGGCGCTCGTGACCGATACGGTCGGGTTCATCCGCAAGCTGCCGCACAATCTCGTGGCGTCGTTCAGGGCCACCCTGGAAGAGATCGCCGAGGCGGACCTGCTCGTCCACGTCATCGACGCTTCGTCGCCGAGCTGGGAACACCAGGTAGAGGCGGTCGACGAGGCGCTGCACGCGATCGATGCCGACCTGCGGCCCACGCTGCTCGCGTTCAACAAGATCGACCAGCTGACGCACGGCGAGGAGGAAGCGCTCCGCCGCCGGGCGGCCGAGCTGCTCGGACCGCACGTGTTCACCACCGTCTGCGAGCCCGACGGGCTGGCCGACCTCGAGGACGAGCTCCGGCGCCGCGCCGCGGCGGACCGACCGACCGTCCGGGTCTCCGTACCGGTCACCGACGGGCGTACGATCGCCGAGGCCTACCGGGAGGCCGAGGTGCTCGAGCGCGAGGAGACCGATTCGGTCGTCGTGCTCACCGCCCGCGTTCCCGCCGACGTCCTCGGCCGCTGGCGCCAGACGAGCGGCGTGCGCGTTGCGGGGGAACAGGCCGCCTCT
Source organism: Gemmatimonadales bacterium (assembly GCA_050114915.1). Taxonomy (GTDB): domain Bacteria; phylum Gemmatimonadota; class Gemmatimonadetes; order Palauibacterales; family Palauibacteraceae; genus JARFPW01. Next base: position 17,685 of record JASFRN010000037.1, read on the forward strand.
TAGCCTGCCCGGCGCTCGCTCCGACATCCGGGTTCGTCCCATCTCCACGACGGAGTTCTCGACATGGCTTCCAGCCGATTTCGCGGCGCGCTGCTCGGCGCGGTCCTGGCGCTCCTGTTCCTGCCCGTTCCGGGTGGCGCCCAGATCCTCGAAATCGTCCCCCAGATCGGCGGAACGCTGATGCAGTACGGCGGGGACGCGATCGAATCGTCCGGGGAACTCGGCTTCACGGCCGGCGGCAAGGTGCGCATCGGGTCCGGGACGTACCTCGACGGTGGGCTGTTCTGGACCTACCAGGGCGGACGCATCGACGTCGCCTCGCCGATCAACGGCACGACGTCCGACGTGTTCTACGTGCGGACCGTGCGCGTGCCCGTCACGGTCGGCATCCGGCTCGTGCAGGCCCGTCTCGTCAACCTGCGGGTGTTCGGCGGCGGCGTGGCGAACTTCGTCGCCGGTACGGGCGATTCCGACTTCGGTTTCTCGAAGGACGACCTCAAGAGGGTCAACTACGGGCTTCGGGGCGGGGTCGGAGCGGACATCCTGATGATCGCGGTCGACGTCGCGTACGAGTACGGCATCACGAACGTGTTCGAGGACGAAGCGGGTCTCGGCGACGTGAAGCAGAAGGGCGTGGTCGTGGAAGCCGGACTCCGGATTGCGATGTAGCACGCAACTCGCCCGCGGGCGGCGGTGCTGATATCCTGCCGCCATGCGTCTATTCATCAATCTCGACCACGTGGCCACGGTGCGGCAGGCCCGCCGTACCGACGAGCCCGATCCGGTTCGCGCCGCCGTGCTCGCCGAGCTCGGCGGCGCCGACGGGATCACCGTCCACCTGCGCGAAGACCGGCGCCACATCCAGGATCGCGACGTCGATCTGCTGCGCCGGACCATCCGAACCCCGCTCAACCTCGAGATCGCGGCCACCGACCGGATGCTGGCGATCGCCCGCGAGACCGACCCGCACCAGGTGACTCTCGTGCCGGAGCGCCGCGAGGAAGTCACGACCGAGGGCGGCCTCGCGCTCGCGTCGACGGCTTCCACGCTCGCGCCAGCCGTGCAGGCGCTGGCCGGCGATGGAATCCGCACGTCGTTGTTCATCGATCCCGATCCCGACGCCGTACGGCGCGCCGCCGACCTGGGCGCCGACGCGATCGAGCTGCACACGGGGGAGTATGCGAACGCCGGCCCGGCGGCCCGGCTCCGGCAGGTCGAGCGTCTCGCCGCGGCCGCCGCGCTCGGGAGCGAGATCGGACTGGCCGTGCACGCGGGCCACGGGCTCACGTACGAGAACGTGTCGCCGGTCGCCGCGATCGGTCCGTGCGAGGAGCTGAACATCGGACACTCGGTGGTGAGCCGGGCGGTGCTGGTGGGGATGGAGCGGGCCGTCAGCGATATGCTGGAGATCATGCGTCGGGCCCGCGCCTCGGTTCGGCGGAACGACGGGTTCACGGACGCTGACCAGGGCGTCGCGACTTCGTGAGCCGGCGCGCCCGCGGCGTTCTCGGCGCCGTCGTCACGCTGGCGCTGCTCTGGTGGGTTCTGCGGGACGTTTCACCCGCCGAGGTGATGGCGGAACTGCGCGGCGCCAGCCCGTGGTGGCTCGCGACCTCCGTACTGCTCGCGACGTTCAGCTTCGTGCTCCGCGCCGCGCGCTGGCGAGTCCTCCTCGAACCGGGTCACATCGGTTCGCCTTTCGAGGCCCGATTTGGGGCCACCTGCACGGGATTCGCCGCCAACAACCTGTTCCCGGCTCGCCTCGGCGAGCTGATCCGCGCGTACGTCCTGTCACGGGTGGCCGCCGTCCCGTTCGGCGCCAGCGTAGGATCGCTCGTCGTCGAGCGAGTGCTGGACGGCCTCGTGCTGGCGATCTTCCTCGTCGTGCCGATCGTGCTCCCCGGCTTTCCGCTCGGTGACGCGGAGGCGGCGAGCCGGATTCACCGGGTCGCCCTCGTCGCCTCGATCGTGTTCGCGCTCGGCTTCGTGATCCTGGGAATCGCCGCCCGCCGCCAGGCGGATTCGTACCGGCTGTGGTCACGTACGCTCGGGCGGCTGGTGCCCGAGCGGCTCGCGGAGCGGGTGGACGGCCTCGTCGAGACATTCCTGAACGGACTCGGCGCCCTGGGCCGAATCGGCGTGCTGGCGCGAGCGGTCGCATGGAGCTTCGTGGTGTGGACCTGCCTCGCGGCCTCGATCTGGGCCGCGCTCCTCGCGTTCGACGTGACGGCGCCCGGCCCGCTCGGCGCGGCGTTCCTCCAGGCGGTGATCGCCTTCGCCGTGGCCGCGCCGTCGACGCCGGGGTTCTTCGGGGTATTCGAGGCGGCGGCTCGCGTGGGGCTCCAGCCGTGGGACGTTCCCGATGCGACGATCGTGAGCGTCGCGACCAGCTACCACATCCTCACGTTCATTCCGGTAACGCTGATCGGACTCTGGTACGTGCGCCGCGTCGGGCTCCGCTGGACCGAGATGCGCCGCCGACCCGTCGAGGAGGCAGGATGAAGATCGTGGCCCCCGCCAAGCTCAACCTTTCCTTGCGCGTGCTGGGCCGGCAGATGGACGGCTATCACGTCGTGGAGACACTGCTGGTTCGGCTCCACCTGGCCGACGAGCTCGAGCTCGAAGCAGGGGGCGAGGGACTGCGGCTCGAGCTCGCGGGATCTGGTGACGGCGGGGGCGATCCCTCCCCGGAGGATTCGCGGCGCCACGTTCCCGTCGACGAGCGGAATCTCTGCTGGCAGGCGGCCAGGAGGCTGTACGAGGAGGTGGGTCGGCCTCCGGCTGTCCGCGTCCGGCTGGCCAAGCGCATTCCCGTAGCGGCAGGACTCGGCGGCGGCAGCTCCGATGCGGCCGCCGTCCTGGTCGGGCTGAATCGGCTGCTCGGCGAGCCGCTAACGCCGGCCGAGGTGCTCGCGCTGGCGGGCGATCTCGGGAGCGACGTGGCCTTCTTCGTGGCCGACACGCCGTTCGCCCTCGCCTGGGGCCGGGGCCAGCGGGTGTTGCGTCTGCCCGCGCCGCCGTCCCGACCGGTGCTCCTGCTCGTGCCGGGGTTCGGCGTCACCGCCTCGGAGGCATACGGCTGGTGGAGCGGCGACCAGTCGGCCGGCGAGGCCGAGGCGGCGGCGGCCGACCTCGTGTCGGAGCTCCTGCCCGACACGCCGGCCGCGGCGGACGGCAGCGCCCGAGGACCCCGGCCGCATCCGGCGCCCGCCGGAGTGCTGCCGTGGCCGGCGGAACTCCGTCGCTGGGAGGGCATCGCGAGTTCGTTGGGCAACGATCTGCAGGGACCCGTCGAGCGGCGACACCCGGAGCTGGCCCGGGCGCGGGAAGCGCTCGAGGCGACGGGCGCCGCCACGGCATTCCTGTGCGGATCCGGTTCCTGCGTGGCCGGCATATTCGCCGACGAGGCTTCCCGCGACGAGGCCCGGACGCGATTGGCCGCGGCGGCGCCCGCCGGCGCGGCGTGGCGGGTGATCCCGACTCGGACGGAAGGTCCCGACGGAGCTTGATCACGGCGGCGCCTCCCGGTTGACCGAGCCGCCGCCGTTCGGAACTATGGGAGACCGTCGAGCGCCGACAGTGGCCCCTCGTCTAATGGCAAGACCCCGGCCTTTGGAGCCGGTAATCCAGGTTCGAATCCTGGGGGGCCAATACCACCGCGGCGGACCGGGCCCGCCGAGCCCCGGCGCCTAGGGAACCCGCGCGACGAGGTCCGGCTCGACGAGCACCGGCCCGGTGCCCGCGAGCGGCGCCGCGGGGTCCTTCCGCACCAGTTCCGGCAGGTGGAGCGACCACCAGTGCAGCGCCGTGGTGCTGTTCCACGGAGAGACCGGCAGGCAGCACAGGGCCTCGTAGATCTCCATCGCCGTATCGGGCCTGTCCTCCGGCCGCTTGGCGAGACACGAGAGGATGACGTCGTCGAGCTCGGGTGGGATCTCCAGCTCGCTGCGCCGCGACGGTGGCACCGGCTCCTCGCGGACGTGGGCCATGAGCATGGCGACGGGCGTGGCCCCTTCGAACACCGTCCGTCCCGTCAGCAGCCAATACCCCACGCAGCCCAACGCATACAGGTCGGCCCGCCGATCGACCGGGGCGTCACCGAGCGCCATTTCGGGAGACATGAACGCCGGCGTGCCCGTCGTCACCTCCGGCGAGGTGAGATGCGACTGCTCTCCGCCGTGATCGGGATCGAGCTTCACGAGCCCGAAGTCGAGGATCTTCAGGTGGTCGACGCCCAGGCCGAGACGCGCCGCGACGAGGTTCGAGGGCTTGATGTCGCGGTGGACGAGGCCACGGTCGTGCGCCTCGCCGAGCGACAGGCAGGCCTGGCGGAGGAAGTGGACGGCGCGCGCGGGCGGCAAAGGGCCGAATCGCTCCACCATCTCCTGCAGATCGAGCCCCTCGAGCAGCTCCATCACGTAGTACAGGGTGCCATCGGCGGTCGTGCCGAAATCGTACAGCTCGATCGTGTTGGGCGAGCGCAGCGCGGCGGCCGCCCGGGCCTCGCGCTTGAAGCGTTCGACGACGACCGCGGCGGCCTCGTCGGTCGCGGCGCCGAGCACCTCCGGCCGGATCAGCTTGATGGCGGCCGGGCGCGCGAGGAGACGGTGGGTCGCGCGATACACGTCGCCCATCCCTCCGGCGCCGAGTTTTCCCTCGAGGCGGTAGCTGCCCAGCTCGCGGGCGCGGGTCACGCGTTGACCGAGCGTCCGGATCACCTTCGCGGGCACGACCGCCAGGAAGGCCGTCAGGTAGTTGGGCAGGAACAGCCAGGTGAGCACGTAGCCGTCCTGGTCGAGGCCGTTGCCGAGCGCCTTCTGCACCACGTAGACGAGGGGATCCATCGAGGCCGCGCACAGCGAGGCCGCCAGGATCAGCCCCGTCGACGCCGGCACGATGGCCGGGTACAGCACCAGCACGACGCACACCCACGAGATCCCCATGCCGAGCATCGCCTCGGGGTGCTGGAAGTTGAGGATGGCGATCAGGGCGGCGGTGAGCACCTCGAACGCCAGTCCGACCCGAATCAGCAGCTGCGGCCGGTTCGACAATCGGCGCGCGAGGAGGACGAGCGCCAGCGAGCTCGCGACGCCGGCGCCAGCCACGAGGTTGCCCGGGAACGGCCACACGTCGACGAAATACATGTGGTTGGCGTCGTGGGCCGGGAAGAAGCGCACGACCACGTTCTGCATCAACAGGACGACCGCCCAGATCCCGGCGAACACGGCCCCGGCGATTCCGACCCGCCGGCACGTCTGTTCCAGGAGATCGGGCGGCAGACGCCAGCCCCGGCCCGCCGCGGCGGCCGGCGTGGACAGGTGCGGGGCCAAGACTTGCTCGGGATCGTTCATGCGTCCGATCGACGACTCCACGCGGTAGCGGTTCTCCGGACGGCCCGCGCCCGGTCGGAACGGAGATGCGCTAATATAGGCCCCGCTCGCTCGCCCGCATCGTCCCCGTGTCCGAACCGGAGCCCATGAGTCCCAATCGCCTCGCCGACGAACCGAGCCCCTACCTGCGCCAGCACGCCGAAAACCCCGTCGACTGGTGGCCATGGGGGGACGCGGCGTTCGCGGAGGCGCGTCGGCTCGAGCGGCCAATCTTCCTCTCGATCGGGTACGCCACCTGTCACTGGTGCCACGTGATGGCGCACGAGTCGTTCGAGGACGAGCAGGTGGC
>JASFRN010000038.1:0-22828 GCA_050114915.1 Gemmatimonadales bacterium
GGCGGATCAGTCGCCGAAACCCGCGCGACGGCGACCTCGACGACCGCGTCGGACCGTGGCGCCGGGGCCGGCAGCGACACCGGCGGGAGCGGCCGACCCGAGCCGGAGACGCCGGCGGGAACGGGCGGCGGCGGACTGCGTCCGTTGGCCGAGCAGCTCCGCGAGCGCCTCGGACGCCGCTTCCCCGGCCTCGGCGGCTGATCCGACCCGCTCCGACGTCCCCCCGCGAGCGACGGGCCGCAAGTTGATTGCTGGCCCGATTCTTCCTATAATTGGGGGCTGAGATACGGGCGCTGCGGAACGATCCGCCGTCGCCCGCACCACCGACGACACCGAGGAGAGGTGAGCTGGTTTGGAAATTCAGATCGGAGAAGGTCAGAATCTCGAAAAGGCCTTGAGGCAGTTCCGCCGCAAGGTGCAGCGCGCTGGCATTCTGGCCGACATGCGCCGCAAGCGACACTACGAGAAGCCGAGCGAGGCCCGGCGCCGCAAGGCGAAGGCGGCCCAGCGACGGCTGGCGCGGAACGCGAGGCGGCGCAAGAACCGCTCCTGATTCCAGCCCGGCGCCGCCGACCTGCTCGGCGGACATAGCCGGACATCGACGACGCCCGCACCCCCTTCGAGGCGGTGCGGGCGTTCGTGCGTCGGGACGCCGCGCTCAGCGGCAGGCGACCCGGCCAGATTCCGTGAGGTAGGACCGCGGCGGTCGAACCGCTCCCTGGTACATGCCGCACTCGGCGTCGCCCGACGCCGCCACGGCCGACCAGCCGCCGCGATCGCCCTGCAGGACGTCCACCCGCACACCGGCGGAGGCCGTGAACCGCAGGTCGGCGGTGCGCACGGCGTAGTAGCCGTTGGCGGCCCGATAGGTCTCCTGCGCGTCGGCCAGGCGCCGGAGATCGGAGCGCAGCACCTCCTGGCCGGCGCCGGCGGACGCGGCCCGTCCCGGCTCGCTCTCGACGATCGCCTGGCGTGGCGCGCAGCCGGTCGCGAGCAGGGCGGCGGCCACGAGCGGGGCGGCGACGACGGGCGGGAGCGCGGCGAAGCCCGTCCGCCCGTGACGGGACCTACGACTACGGTGTACGATGTGGCGGAAGCTCATGGGGATGCGCATGGGCCTGTCCTCTCTCGGGAATCCGCTGAACGAAGGGAAGCGCCCTCCGATGCATGATGACGCGCTTGTTGAGCGCCGCAAGACGTGGACCAGCCGGCCCGTGCCACCGGGCGAGCCGGCGGTCGGCGCCGCGAGCCGTGGCCTGCGATACGGAGACGGGGTGTTCGTGACCCTGGGAATCGCAGGCGGGCGCCTGCTCGACGCGCCGCTCCAGGTTCAGCGGCTGTTCCGGGCCGCCGAGACGCTGGATCTTCGGCCGCCCCACCCGTTCGACGACCCGCTCGACGCGGCATGGGTGCTCGCGGCGGTGCTCGAAGACCTGGGGGCGGACGGCGCGGCCGCGGGCACCGCGCGGCTCCAGTGGTCGGCGGCGGGCGGACCGCGCGGCTTCGGCCGCGGCGCCGCCGAGACGGAAGCGATCGTCGACCTCGGCCCGGCGCCCGGTCGGCGCGACCCGGCCGTCGTCGTGCTCGACGAGACCGAAGCGCCCCTCCCCGCCCTCCCCCGCTGGAAGACGTGCAGCGCGCTGGCCGCCGTCGTCGCCGAACGCGAAGCCCGGGCCCTCGGCGCCGACACGGGCATCCGCACCCTGGGCGGCGTCCTGCTGGAGGCCTCGTCTTCGAACCTGTTCTGGCTGCGCGACGGACGGCTGTTCACCCCGTCCGCCGAGTTGCCGCTCTACGCCGGATCGGTGCGCGAACGGACCATCGAGTGCGCGCTGGAGGCCGGCCTGTCCGTGGAGGAAGGCGCCTGGGAAGCCGACGAGCTGGGCGACGTCGACGCGCTGCTGCTCACCAACGCGGCGCGCGGCGTCGAAGCGGCGATCTCGGTGGATGGCCGCGTCCTGCCGGAACCGCCCGAGGTGGCGTTCGCGCTCGCGGATGCGGTGGCGGCGCGCCGCGAGGCCGCCGGGATCCCGCTCGGAGCGGGCTCCGTCGGGACCCGGGGGGGAGGCGCGGATGCCCCCGCTTGATCCCCGGACCGCTCCCGAGCGCATCGCCCCCGGCTGCCTCCGCATCGCCCTGCCCGACCCGTTCGTGCCGGGCGTCACGGCCGCTTTCCTGATCGGAGACACGTCGGCGCCCGTGCTCGTCGACGCCGGGGCGGACACGGACGAATGCGAAGCGGCGCTGCGAGATCGACTGGCGGGGGAGGGCCGGGTGATGGCCGAGCTCTCGATGGTCCTCACGCACACGCACCTCGACCATGCGGGCGGATTGCTGCGCGACCGGCCACGAGAGCTCACCGTGCACGAACGGGCCGCCGCCGAGATGCGGGAGATGGCGCCGCGCTCGAGCCGCGGCCCGGCGGCGCTCCGCGTCATGGGCCTCGACGAGGCGACGATCGCCGAGTTCGCGCCCCATGGAGAGCCCGTGGGAGACGCGCCCCTGGCGGACGTGCCGATCGACCGGGAGCTGACGGGACCGGCCGGCGAAGTGCCCGGCGCGCCGGGATGGCGGTGGCTGCTGGCCGAGGGGCACGCGCCCGGTCACTTGATGCTGTTCGACACGGCGAGCCGCACGCTGCTCGCCGCCGACCAGTTCCTGCAGAAATGGAAGACGCCGCTCATCGTTTCCGATCCGGGGTTCGACAGCTTCGGCGCCTACCTCGAGTCCGTGGAGGCCGCCCTCGCGCTCGACCCGGTTCGCATCTGCTCGAGCCACACCGAGACGATCGAAGAGGCGAGCGGCTGGCTGCGCGAGACGCGCGACTCGCTGCGGAGGCGGCGGGAGCGCGTGGCGGGCGCGATCGGCGAGGAAGCCGGCGCGGCGTCGACCGGTCTCTCCGCCGAAGACACCCTCGGCGTCCTGTATCCCGGCGCGAGCCGCGGCCCGCTGCGCATCGTCTTCCTGCGCGAGATCCTCGCGATGCTCCGACACCTGGCGCTCGCCGGCGAGCTCGAGCGCGAGGTGGCCGGCGGCGTGGAGCGCTTCCGACCCGCGGGCTAACTCGCTTCGCCGCCGGCGGCGGGCCGGTGTCCGCCGCCTTCAGTCCGCGGGCGGGTACCGGTCGACGACCTCCCCGTCCGCGTCGAGGAACTCAAGGCGGGGCGCGTCGTTCTCGTCGACGAGGAGCCGGGCGCGCACCCGGCCCCGCGTGTCGCGGATCTGGACCTGCGCGACGCGGTCCTGGCTCCCGACGAACAGGCGCTCGACGCCGAGTCCGCCGTCGGCGCTCATCCCCCGCTGCACGGCGCGCAGCGAGTCGCGCTCGGCCTCGTCCTCCGACTCCATCCGCCGCAGAGCGACGTCGAGGTACTCGCCCATCGTGACGTCGGTCGGGCGATCCCACACGCGAAGCCCGGCGCGCCGCGTCCGGCTGTTGTCGAGGTACTGGAGGGCGACGACCTGGTTCTGCTTCCACTGGTCGAACGACAGGTGGCCGCCCGCCCAGTAGCCGGTGTCCTTCGGGATGCCGTTGTAGACGAGCCCGCCGACCTCGTCGCCCTCTTCGTTGAAGAAGATGATCCCGGAGAGGAAGTTGCGGCCGTCGCCGAACGCCTGCGGGTACTCCTCGCCGCCGAACGTCGGCCCCGGGATGTACCGCTTGTTGGAGAGCGCCATCACCGTCCCGCCGTCCGGTCCGACGATGTTGACCCGCTCGGCGTCGAGCTGGTCGACGCGCAGCCGGTCGGGAGACCGGAAGCCGCTCAGCAGGACCACGCCGACCACCGTCCAGGCGGCGAGGTTGCTCAAGGTCAGAAGTTGCAGTCTCCGCTCGATCGTCATCGTCGTCGTCCCCTCCAGCGGCAGGTTAGCAGTCCGGCCGCGGTCACCCCGGCGGTTCAGCCGATTCCGACCTCCGCGCCGCCGAAGCGCCGCTCCACGTAGTCCTCGAGAATGGAAATGAACTCCGCCACGATCGCGTCGCCGCGCAGCGTGGTGGAATGCTCCCCGTCGACGTACACGGGGGCGCTCGGCTCCTCGAACGTGCCGGGGAGCGAAATCCCGATGTCGGCGTGGCGCGACTCGCCGGGCCCGTTCACCACGCAACCCATCACGGCCACCTTCAGGCTCTCGGCCCCCGGGTAGCGCGTCTTCCAGTCGGGCATTCGCTCGCGCAGGTACTCCTCGATCTCGAGCGCCATCTCCTGGAAGAAGGTGCTCGTCGTGCGCCCGCAGCCCGGGCACGCCGTCACCTGCGGCTCGAAGGTGCGCAGGCCGAGCGACTGCAGGATCTGCCGCGCGACGCGAACTTCCTCGCTGCGATCGCCGGCCGGCCGTGGCGTGAGCGAGACGCGGATCGTGTCGCCGATCCCCTCGAGCAGCAGCGTCGAGAGGCCCGCGGTGCTCGCGACGGTCCCTTTCCGTCCCATCCCGGCCTCGGTCAGCCCGAGATGGAGCGGATAATCGGAGAGCGGGCCGAGCGCCCGGTAGACGGCGACGAGGTCGCGGACGCCGGAGACCTTGGCGCTCAGGATGATCTTGTCGTGGGCGAGCCCGATCTCCTCGGCGGTGCGGGCCGAGCGCATCGCGCTCTCGACCATCGCCGACATCGTGACCTCATGCGCGTCGAGCGGATCGTCCAGCTCCGCGTTCTCGTCCATCATCTGGGTGAGGAGGACCTGGTCGAGCGAGCCCCAGTTCACCCCGATCCGCACCGGCTTGTCGTGCTCGATCGCGCACTCCACGATGCGCGCGAAGTTCTCGTCCCAGCGGGCCTTCCCGACGTTGCCGGGGTTGATCCGGTATTTGGCGAGCGCCTCGGCGCAATCGGGATTGCCGGGGAGGAGGATGTGGCCGTTGAAGTGGAAGTCGCCGATCAGCGGCACCTCGATCCCCATCGCGTCGAGCCGGACGGCGATCTCGGGAACCGCGCGGGCGGCGGCCGGGGTGTTCACCGTGACGCGAACGAGCTCGGAGCCCGCCTCGACGAGGGCCGCGACCTGGGCGACCGTCGCGTCGACGTCGGCAGTGTCGGTGTTCGTCATCGACTGGACCACGACCGGGTGGCAGCTCCCGACGGGGACGCCGCCCACGTCGACGGTGACGGTCTGCCGACGCGCGGGGGCGTCGAGACGCACGGGCGGATGGGAGCCGCCGGGCGCCGTCTCTCCGCTGGCCGTGTCGGGCGTGTGTGCGTCGCTCATCCGGTCGAATCGTGAACGGGTCCTATGGGTCGCATGGGTCGCTCGCAGGCGAAATCGGAAGGTATCCCGCGGCCGAACTCGATTCCAGCGCCCACGGAGACGCCTCCAAAAGCGAAGGGCCCCGGTCGCCCGGGGCCCTTCTGTCCCACCGTCTCCACCGCCCGCTGCGGGGCGGGGTCGGCACGCCGATCTGCCGCTTCGCTCGAGGCGTGCTCAGTCCTGGCGGGAATTCGCCTTTTCGATGTACGCCTTGAACCGCCGCTCCAGCCGGTCGCGGTCGCGCTGCATTTCCCGCTCGAAGGCCAGGCGGTGCGCGAATACCGCGTCCCGCAGCCAGCGCGCGGTCAGGGCCGGTCGCGAGCCTCCCGCGGCGTCCGCCGCTTTCCCACGCAAGTTCCGAAGGCCGAACATGATCCCTCCCTGTGTGTCGCCGATCCCGGCGATTCGCGGTCGCGAGGCCGCTCAGCTTCCGGCCGCTCTCCGTCATTCGCCGGTGGGATCACCGGATCGTCAAGCGCGAGCTCGGGATTCGCGCTGCGCCGACCGCCGGACCCTGTGAGTTATCCACGCCGTACGGCCGGTTTTCCCCTCGCTATCCCCAGAATCGCGGGCCGTTTTCCACGACGACCACAATATCTTGGGGTATGACGAAGGTACCCCCACGAGATGTTGGGGGCAAGCTGCCGGCGGCCCCTCGCGAAGGCATGCACGCCGATCCCGACGACACCGGGTAACTGGACCCGATACGACGCCCGGTGGTATCCTGTCGAAGGACCACGCAGGGGTGGAAGGCCCATGACAACACGATGACGAGGAGCGGATGATGCGCAGCAGGCGTAAGGGGTGGATGACGGGTGGATTCGCGGCGCTGGTCGCCGCGAGCGTGTGGTTGGCCGTGCCGGGGGCCGCGATCGCCCAGGAGACGGACGAAATGGCGGCCGATGCTCCGGCGACGCCGCCCGCCGCGGACCCGGCGGACGTGGAGTCGATCGACGCGATCATGGGCGCGGTGTACGACGTGATCTCCGGCGACGCGGGCGAGAAGCGCGACTGGGACCGCTTCATGTCGCTGTTCATCCCGGAGGGGCGCCTGATCCCGACCGGAGTCCGGCCCGACGGAACGCACGGGTACCTGGTGTGGACGCCCGAGCAGTACGTGGCGCAGGCCGGCCCGCAGCTCGAGCAGAACGGCTTCTTCGAGGACGAAGCGCACCGGGTGGTGGAGCGCTGGGCCGACATCGCGCACGTGTTCAGCACGTACAACTCGTACCGCTCGGCCGCCGACATGGAGGCGGGCAACCACTTCCAGCGCGGCATCAACAGCTTCCAGCTGATGTACGACGGGACGCGCTGGTGGGTCGTGTCGATCATGTGGGAGGGCGAGACGCCGAACCGGCCGATCGACGAGAAGTACCTGGACGACACGATGTGAGGTCACCGTGGCGGCGAGCTGCCGCCGCCAGCCCATGAGCACGCGAGAGCCCGGCCGGCAGGTCGGGCTCTCGTGCGTGGGGGGCGCCCGGGATTCACCTCTCTGGGGTCACCCCCGCAACACCACCTGCATGACGCCGAGGGCGAGCGCGGCGGCGCCCCCCACGAGCAGCGGCTTCCAGACGGAGCCCGTCTCGCGGTGCGCCTCGGGGATGAGCTCGCTCAACACCATCCATCCCATCGCACCCGCCGCGAAGCCGAACCCCGCCGACAGGTACTGCCGGAAGGTGAGGATGAACAGGTAGGCCGGCACCGCGAGCAACGGCTGCGGGAGGCTCGAGAACACGCTCCACCAGGCCGCGCGCCACGCGGAGACGCCGCGCGGTACGAGGACGAGCGAGATCGCGAGACCCTCGGGGATGTTGTGCACCGCGATCGCCAGCGAGATGAAGATCCCGAGCTCGGCGCCGCCGCCGAACGACACGCCCATCCCGATCCCCTCGGCCGCCGAGTGGACGGTCATCACGCCCACGATCAGCAGGCTCTTGCGGGCGTCCGCCCCGCGGAGAGCGCCGACGTGGATGTCGTCGAACCGGTTCAGCCACCAGCGACTGCCCGCGATGAACACGAGCCCGGCCAGGATCCCCCACCCCAGACCGACGGGCGCCTCGCGAACGCCCTCGACGACGAGCTGGTAGGAGGCCGCCAGCATGAGGCCCGCGGCGACGGCGTTGCCGTAGCCGAGCCAGCGGCGCCCCGGTCGCTTCACCCATAGAAAGGGCAGCGCCCCGAACCCCGTCGCGATCGCAGTGAGCAGCGAGAGCAGGAAGACGGGCAGCAGATCGATCGCGGCACCTCGGGTCGGCACGTGGGCGAGAAACGCGGTGATCTCTGAGAGTTCACCCGAGCGGGATGGCGGGCAAGGTCGTGCGTCGGCAAGCCACCCAGGTGGTGTTCAACCACCATCTGAAAATCAATTTGAAGACGGTCGTCAAGCGGACCTCATCGCGGGCCGGCCGCGAGCTCAGGCCGGCGGGCCGAACACCCGCTCCTCGCCGGACGGGTCGACGCGCCGCAGGCGCACTTCGTTGTGCGTGCTCCACTCCAGGACCCACAGGGCGCCGTCGGGGGTGAACGTCCCGCCCGTCGGGGACCAGCCCGCCTCCGAGGCGAGGAATGCTTCGGGTTCGCCGCCTTCCGCGGGCAGCCGCACGACCTCCCGGCCCGCGAAGATCGGGACGTAGATCCGGCCCGCGGCGTCGGTCCATGGCTTCATCAGCGCGTGCTGATCGGGCAGCCAGTCGAAGTCCCCGGTGCGCTCGATGAGCCCGGAGCCCAGCACCCGGGAGGTGCCGTCCGCGTGCACCTCGAGGATCGTGCCGCCTCGGACCGCCAGCGCGCCCCGCGGCATCGCCTTCACCCAGGACACGACCACCGGTTCGGTGCCGAGCGGAATCGCCGCGTCGACCGTCCCGTCCAGCCGGACGAGGCGCACCTCGCCGCCCGAGGCCACGGCCCAGAAGTGCGTCGGATCGGCCGGTTCGTTGAGCGAGAAGCCGACGTCGCGCGGATGCCCCGGCGTCCAGTCGGCCACCGTCTCGACGCGGCCCGACGGCGTGAGCCGCCAGTACCGCACGCGATAGACGTCTCCCTCGTTCTGCACGTCCTCGCCGTACACCGACCCGTCGGCGCCGAGCCGCAACTCGTGGGCGTGGACGTTGGGGACCGCGACGCGGAACGAGCCGTCGGTCTCCAGCACCCAGACCCGGGAGAGGTCGCTGAAGTAGACGCGGCCGTCGGGCGTCACGACCACGGACACCGAGGGGTGCGCCGAGAGGGTACGGGGCGCGGCGGCGACCGCGGCCAGCAGGACGGCCGCGAGCGCCAGCGCGCGGGCCGCGAAGAGAGATCGTGTGCGTCGGCTGGTCATGAGACCATCCTGTTCCGGTCCCTGGTCAGAAGCCCTTCCGTATGATGTGGAACCCGTAGGCCGCGATCGCGATCCCGACCACGGCCAGGAAGACGACCACGGTCGTCGGGCTCGCGCCGCTCACGACCTGCTCGCCCGCGACGACCTGTCCGATCTCCCGCAGGATGTAGAGCGCGACGAAGAGGAGCACCGTGCCGACGGCGACCTCGATCGTCCGCGCCGATCCCGTCGCCGCCTTCCCGGCCGCGCGGCCCATCTTCCCGAACGCGCTCACGTCGGCTCCTCCCGCTTCATGGCTTCACGATGGGCAACTCGTACACGCGAACGTGCTCCACGTCGAGTTCGTCCCGCTCTACCGTCGCAACCCGGCGGCCGGTCGCGGCGAGCAAACGCGAGCCAGCCGGAAGGCGCACGCGGGATCGCAGCTCCCCGTCCTCGAGGATCAGCCAGTCGTTCGGGGCGCCGGGCCGTGGAAACCGCTCGATCCACGTCGTGTGGCCGTCGACGGCGTGCAGGTCGTCGCAGGCGGGGAACTGTTCGTTGGCCGGAACGGCGTCGCGCCGCTGTTCCTGCATCTCACGGTAATCCTCGTCGTCGATCCGCGCGATCCGGGCCTCCCAGTAGGCGTCGACGTCGGCCGGCGCGACCCTGCGGTCAGGCTCGTCCCAGCGGACGATGCGCTCGAGCGTCCCGTCGGGAGCGAGCTGACGGAGCTCCGGCTCGTGACAGCTCGACGCGAGTATGCGGTCGGCGGCCGCCGTGACCACGTAGTCGGGCTCGAACACCGGGCTGCCGACGAAGGTCGCGCCCGAGGCCATCTCGGTGATGCGGCCGAATCGAGCACCGTCGGCCGTGAACACGGTGTCGGCCGGCGCCTCCGCGAGGGGCGCGCACTGCACGATGTGGTGGATCGGCGAAAAGCCCGAAGGCTGGATGTCGAACACGCGCTCGGCGAACACGACGCTGCCGTCGGCAAGCAGACCCCGGCCGGGATCGCGATTCGCTTTCGGGGGGATCACGGAAAACACGGCCACGAGCCCGCCGTCGGCCACCACGCTGAGCCGCCACCGGCGGGCGTCGAACGCGACGAGCGTGTCGGCCGAGCGCTGCCAGAGCCCCATGATCGCATTCGAGAACTCGCCGGGGCCCTCGCCGAGGCCGCCGAACGACCCGAGATATGCGCCGGCCGCGTCGTAGTAACGCAGGGTCCCCGAGCGGTCGGCCACCACGAGGCGGCCGTCGTCGAGGAGCTCGGCCGCACCGACCCCGGAGAACAAGAATTCCTCCGGGCCGTCCACGCGGCCCAGGTCGAGCACCTGCGTGCCGCGCAGGTCGTGCAGTGGCAAGGCGTCGGGCGAGCCGTTCGTGACGATGGCGACGCCCGCGGAATCGACGACGGCGGCCCCGGGGGTGACCGATCCGGCGTCGGGGGCTCCGCAGGCGGTGACGAAGAGAGCGCCGGCGAGCAGCGACAGGGCGAGCAGCGGCAGGATCGGGGGCATGGGCCGGTGCGGCGGGCGGACGGTCGAGATCATGTCGTTTCGCTTCCCTGGTCCCGGGATCGGCAGTCGGGTGTGGCTACGCCGGGGCCGCCGGTAGGATCCGGCTGTCCGGCCGCCTGCCCGTTCCGAAGCTCCCCTCGCGGCGGCCGGAACGGGGCGCGATACTGCGGATCGTCGCGCCCGAGACCGTTACTCGCCGGAGGCCGCCATGCCCGACCGCCGTTCGCTCGACACCCTGCTGGCGCACGCCGGCTACGAGCCCGATCCCGTCACGGGGGCCGTCGTCCCGCCGCTCGTGAGCAGCGCCACGTATGCGCGGGGGCGTGACTACGAGTTGCCCGACGACTTCATCTACAGCCGCCAGGGTAGCCCGACTGTGCGGCAGGCCGAGCGGGTACTCGGGGAGCTCGACGGCGGCGCCGGCGCCCTCCTGTTCGGGAGCGGGATGGCGGCGGCGACGGCCGCGTTCGAGACACTGGCCGAGGGGGACGAGGTCGTGGCGCCGCGCGTCATGTACCACGGGGCGCAGGACTGGCTGTTCCGGATCTCGGAGCGGCGCGGCGTCGGGCTCACGCTGTTCGACGCCCGCGAGGACGGGGCGCTCGAGCGCGCGGTCACCGACCGCACCGCGCTCGTGTGGATCGAGAGCCCGGTGAACCCGACCTGGGACGTGATCGACATCGCGGCGGCGGCGGACGCCGCGCACGCGGTCGGCGCCCGGCTGGCCGTCGACTCCACGGTGGCGCCGCCCGTCACGACCCGTCCACTGGAGCTCGGGGCCGACCTCGTGTTCCACTCCGCCACGAAGTACCTGAACGGCCATTCCGACCTCACCGCGGGCGTACTGGTCACGCGGGAGGCGGACGAGACGTGGGAGCAACTGCGCAGGCTGCGCACCCTGATGGGCGGCGTGATCGGCGGGTTCGAGGCGTGGCTGCTGCTGCGCGGCCTGCGGACGCTGGCGCTACGGTTCGAGCGCTCGTCCCACAACGCGCTGACGATCGCGGAGCACTTCGACGGGCACCAGGCGATCGCGGCGGTTCTCTACCCCGGACTTCCGGGCCATCCGGGCCACGAGATCGCCGCGCGCCAGATGACGGGCGGGTTCGGCGGGATGATGTCCCTGCTGATCGACGGGGACAGCGCGCGTACGAAGGCGGTGGCGACGCGGACCTCGGTGTTCACGCGGGCGACGTCGCTGGGCGGCGTCGAGAGCCTGATCGAGCACCGGGCTACGACGGAGGGCGAGCACAGCGTGGTGCCGGACAACCTGCTGCGGTTGTCGGTGGGGATCGAGCGGGCGGACGACCTGATCGCGGACCTGGAGGGGGCGCTGGGGTAGGGGGCGAACCGACCTGCTCTCAGTCCCCGCGCAAACGGTACGTCGCCCGGACGATCCGCGGCTCCATGGCGACCCTGGCGAGCAACCACATGACGCCGCGCTCCGGATCGACGACGGTCGGCGAACCGTATGACCGCGGCAGCTCCGCCGTGGCCACGACCTCGCCGTCGTCGGTCAGCACGTCCCAGTGCCTCGTGTCTCCTTCGATGCGGATATCCAGCAGACGGTCAGGTGCGATTCTCAGCGGCATGCCCGGGCGGGTGACGTTGCGATCGCCCGTCTCGATCTTCCAGCGTCCGCCTCCGCGGGTGATCTCGAACACCTCGTCCACGGTACCGCGGATCGGGAGGTCGATCGTGAGGTGTCGGCGCTCGGTGCCGTCGAGCGCATACCAGTAGAGTTCGTACGGCTGCTTCACGGCATACAGCACGAGCCCGTCGCGGGTCACCCGCAGGCGCCCCGCGCCCCAGAACTCCAGTTTCTCGCGATCCACGGCGGGCGGGAGCGGCCCGAAGGACCCCTGGTACCTAAGCTCTCCGTCGAAGCGATGGATCCCGGCCTCCACCTCCGGGTGGAGGCGGCGGAACGGGACGCCCGAGATCAGCACCATCGACGAGTCGGGCGAGACGACGTCGTCGATCGCCCGGAGATGGAGCTCCAGCACGCGACGCTCGACGAACTCGCCCTCGTCCGAGAATGACGAAATCGCGTTGCCCGCCAGATCGTAGGCCAGGAGGGTTCCGTCCGGCCGACTTCCGAGTCGGTAGAGCATGTTGAACTCTCCGGGACCGTCGCCCTTTCCGCCGATCCGCCACACCCGGCTCCCGTCCGCCGCCAGGCGCACGATGTGGCCCGTATACATGTCGGCCACGTAGAGGCCGCCGCCCGGCGCCGGGGCCTGGTCGATCGGCGTCTGCACCGCCACGGTCTCGGGCAGCACCTCCCACGAATCGAACACGATCGGCAGCTCGGGCGGGAGCGCGGGAACCTGCGCGGCGGCGGTGGGAACCGTGAATGGAACGACGAGGAGCACCGTCAGAGCCCGACGACGAAACCGGAATGAACGCACGTCCCGCTCCTTCGCGATGGCCGGGGGGCGCGAGGGGACATTAGCGTCGGGCCGTTCGGCCCACCAACTCTTCGGGGGTGACGCGAAGAGGGCCCGCCACCGTCGACGGGCCCTCTCGAGGTTTGCCTGCGATGCGCAGCTACCGGCCGCGGCGCCCGACTCCGTCGGCGAACAGCGTCGAGTAGCCCGCCTCGTCGATCGGCCGCAGGTCCCGGAACTCCCCGCCGAGATACCCCGGGTTCATCACGGCTATCGGGCTGAAGATCTTGCCGCGGTTCAAGAAGCCGCTGAAGGCGCGGAACGATCGGGTGTTGGAGATCCCGGCGATGATGTCGCCCATGTGGCCCAGCTCCGCGACGTGCCCGAACTCGTGAACCGCGATCGACTGAAGGTCGACGCGCAGGAAGTTCGGATCGAGGAACAGCGCACCCTGGTCGACCCACTGCCAGAAGTCGTTGAAGTAGACTTCCTTGAACTGCGTGTCGAAGTAGCCGTCGTTGTTGGCGTCTACGGGGTTCCCCTGGCCGTCGAGGAAGGTGAACGTCCAGGTCACGCCGATGATGAGCTCGCCGCCCGGCTCGGCGGGATCGGGGTTGAGGCAGTCGAAGTACTCCCGAGGCAGCCAGCCGCCCACGATGACGTCGGCGTACGGCCCGGTCGCCCCGAAATCGATGATCGGGAGCAGGTTGGACCCGTCGCACTGGTTGAACGGGTCGCTCGGAACGGCGTCGAAGATGTCGTAATTCCCGCCGCCGTCCGTCACCTGCTCGAAATCGAGATAGCTGTGCGGCACGTCGCTCCAGCTCTGGAACGCCGCGTCGATCGCGGCCTGCGACGCGGCGACGCTGAGGCCGTCCGTCGTGTTGTCGCTCGCGTCGAACATGTACGTCACGTCTTCCGGATTCGTGGCGGTGTTCCAGACGCGCCGCGTGTCGCCGGGTACCCAGCGTGTCCCACCCTGCAGGATGCGCACGGGGGAGCGACCCAGGCCGATCGTGTACATCGCGAGCTCGCTGACCCGGTACGGCTTACCCAGGGCGGCGAGCTGATCGTTCAGCGCGCGCAAGCGGTCGTCGAGGGAGTTGGGGGCGCGAGCGGCAGCCGCCTCCGCATTCACGGATGCGACCTGTTGATCGGGCTCGGCCGGCGTGTCCCCACAGGCCGACAGTCCGGCGGCGAGCATTGCGATCAGGCCCAGCCGTGAGGGGGTCCTGTTCTCCATCGTTCCTCCGTTCGAAGTTGCGCGCGCTCACACCTCGGGCGTGTGCATCGGCGGCAGGTACGTTGTCTGTCTGAAACTGCGGGGGCTCCAGAAGTCTAGATCGTGGCAGATCGAGCGACAAGGCGCGCGGCGCCGGGCACGGGCCCGCGATCGGCACGGCCGCGGACACCTCGCCGCCGTCCGGTGTATTCCTTTGGCCTGAGCCGCCGCGGCGCATCCGGCGCCCGGCGGCGTGACCCGCATACATCCGCAGCGAGAGGGGACCAATGCAGATCGGGATCGTCGGACTCGGGCGCATGGGCGCCAGCATGTTGAAACGGCTCGTGCAGGACGGGCACGAGCCGATCGGCTTCGACCTCGACGAGGACGCGGTTCGACGAGCCGGGGAAGCGGGCGGAGGCACGGCCGAGTCGCTCGAGCAACTCGTCGAACGGCTCGACGCGCCGCGCGCCGTCTGGGTGATGCTGCCCCACGGCGATCCGACGGCGGCCACCGTCCGCTCGCTGATCGAGCTCCTCGAACCCGACGACATCGTCGTCAACGGCGGGAACTCGCGCTGGACGGCGTCGATGGCGCTGGCCGACGAGTGCCGGGAGGCAGGCATCCACTTCGTGGACGCGGGCGTGAGCGGCGGCGTGTGGGGACTCGAGGAAGGCTACTGCCTGATGGTCGGCGGACCGGACGAAGCCGTCGAGCAGCTCGAGCCGGTCTTCACCTCGCTGGCTCCCGAGGGCGGCTACGGCCACGTCGGACCGACCGGGGCCGGGCACTTCGTGAAGATGGTCCACAACGGGGTCGAGTACGCGATGCTGCAGGCGCTCGGCGAGGGCTTCGAGGCCCTGCACAGCTCCGAATTCGACCTCGATCTCGAGCAGATCGCGAGCCTGTGGCAGCACGGCAGCGTCGTGCGCTCGTGGCTCCTCTCGCTGCTCGAAGACGCGTTCGCCGGGGAGGGGGCCGACCTCGAGCAGATCGGCGACTACGTGGACGACTCGGGGATGGGACGGTGGACGGTCGAGTACGCGGTCGACCAGGCGATCCCGCTGCCGGCGATCACGACCGCGCTGTACGAACGCTTCGCATCGCGCCAGGAAGCGAGCTTCTCGGCGAAGGTGATCGCGGCGCTGCGCAACGAGTTCGGCGGCCACGAGGTCGAGGAAGTCGACCAATGAGCGGTCCGCGCATGGACGTCCGGGGCGAGACGTCGGGGATTCAGCAAGGTGCCGAACCGCCCGACGACTGCCTGCTGCTGATCTTCGGCGCCTCCGGCAACCTCGCGGCGCGCGAGCTCTTTCCCGCCCTGTACGAGCTCGAGGCCAGGAAGCTCCTGCCCGAGCACTTCGCCGTGCTGGGCGCGGCGCGGACCGAGTGGTCCGACGACGAGTTCCGGGATCAGGCGAAGAGGTCGGTCAAGGCCAGTTGCACCTACGACGCCGACACCTGGGAGCGGCTCGCGGAGAGGCTGTTCTACCAGCCGGCCGACTTCGACGCGCCGCCCGAGAAGGACTACGCGACGCTCGGCGAGCGGATCGGCGCGATCCGCGAAGAGCTGGGGATTCCCGATAACCTGCTGTGCCACCTGGCCGTGCCGCCCCCGTTCTTCGGCGACATCGTCCACCACCTGGCCGGCGCGGGACTGGCGCACAGCGACGACGGCTGGCGGCGGGTGATCGTCGAGAAGCCGTTCGGCGAAGACCGCGAGTCCGCGGAAGCGCTGAACGCGGAGCTGCTCGACGTCTACGGCGAGGAGCAGATCTACCGGATCGACCACTTCCTGGGGAAGGAGACCGTCCAGAACATGCTGGTCTTCCGGTTCGGGAACCCGGGCTTCGAGCCGATCTGGAACCGCAACTACATCGACCACGTCCAGATCACCGTCGCCGAGCAGGTGGGGATCGAGGACCGGGCCGGCTTCTACGAGCGCACCGGCGTCGTCCGCGACATGATCCAGAACCACCTCCTGCAGCTCCTGTGCATGACCGCGATCGAGCCGCCCGGGCGCTACGCGGCCGAATCCGTGCGCGACGAAACCGCCAAGGTTCTGGAGGCGGTGCGGCCTATCGACCCGGCCGACGCGGTGCGCGGCCAGTACGGCGCGGGACTGGTCGACGGCGAGCAAGTCGTCGGCTACCGCCAGGAGCACGGGGTGGCGAAGGGGTCGACGACCAACACCTTCGTGGCCGCGAAGCTCGCGATCGACAACTGGCGCTGGGAGGGCGTGCCGTTCTATCTGCGCACCGGCAAGCGGATGGAGCGCAAGCTGACCGAGGTGACGATCCACTTCAAGCCGACGCCGCACCTGATGTTTCCCGCTTCGGCGGAGAACGGTCGGCTGGCGAACGTCCTCGCGTTCCGCCTGCAACCGAACGCGGGGATCCTGCAG
Source organism: Gemmatimonadales bacterium (assembly GCA_050114915.1). Lineage (GTDB taxonomy): Bacteria > Gemmatimonadota > Gemmatimonadetes > Palauibacterales > Palauibacteraceae > JARFPW01. Next base: position 16,084 of record JASFRN010000038.1, read on the forward strand.
ACGTTCGCGGCCAAGCAGCCGGGACCGGACCTGAAGATCCGCCCCGTGCAGATGCAGTTCCGCTACGACGAGGCGTTCGGGGTCAAAGATCCGCCGCGGGCCTACGCCTGGCTCTTCCTCGACGCGATGCAGGGCGACCAGCTCCTGTTCGCCCGCGCCGACTGGATCGACCACGCCTGGGACGTCGTCGATCCGCTGGTGACGCACTGGGCGGAGAACCCGCCGGACGAGGTCCCGAACTACGCGGCGGGCACCTGGGGACCGCCCGAGGCCGCCGCCCTCATGGCCCGCGACCAGCGCCGCTGGGGAACGTATTGATGGGGCGGGAAGCCTCGTCGTCCGATCCGGTCCGCGTCCTGGCGGGTGACGTCGGTGGCACCCACACGCGCCTCGCGCTCGTCGAACTGCACGACAACCGGGCTACCGTGGTCCGGCGCGAGGAATTCGGCAGCGCCTCGCAGGACGGCCTGGGCGCGCCGGTCCGAGAGTTCCTGGGTCGGCTCGACGCGAAGCCCGAGCGGGCGAGCTTCGGCCTCGCCTGCCCGATCGTCGACGGCACCTGCAGCTTCCCGAATCTCGACTGGACGGTTGAGCTCGACACGCTTCGCGATGAGATCGGGATCCAGCGGACCGGGCTCGTCAACGACTTCGACGCCGTCGCGCACGCCCTTCCCTACCTGGGCGACGACGACACGGAGACGCTGCAGGAGGGCTCCGAACACGAGGGCGCTCCCGTCGCGTGCATCGGGCCGGGCACGGGCCTCGGCCAGGCGTTCGTCAGCTACGGCGACGGGCGGCCACGCATCCACTCCTCGGAAGGCGGCCACGTCGACTTCGCGCCGCGTGACGAGGGGGAGGCCGCGCTGCTCGAGTTCCTCCGGAAGAAGTACGGAAGAGTCTCCTGCGAGCGGGTCGTGTCGGGACCCGGCCTGGTGGACATCTACCGTCACCTGGCCGGACCGGACGCCCCGACCGCCGCCGAGATCTCCCGCCGCGCCATCGAGGGCGGCGACGAGCACTGCTCGCGGGTGCTCGACCTGTTCGTCTCCGTGTTCGGGGCGACGGCCGGCAACTTCGCCCTGACCGTGCAGGCGCGCGGCGGCGTCTACCTGGCCGGCGGGATCTCGCCCAAGATCCTCCCGCGCCTGCGGAACGGTCCGTTCCTGTCGGCCTTCCGGGCGAAGGGACGGTTCGAGGAATACATGAAGCAGATTCCCGTCCGCGTGGTGACGAACCCCGACGTCGGCCTCATCGGAGCGGCCGCGGCGGCGCCCTCCGAGTAGCGGCGGCACCCGCGGTCACGAGATATATTCCCGACGCGCCGGCCTCCCGGCGGCCTCGTCCCAGGGACCACCCACTCCGTCCAGGAGCAGCGCCATGGCGATGTCCGATACCGTTCTCGTGCAGTTCGACCAGGTCGCGATGGGCACCCGACAACACCTCGAGTCGATTCCCGACGACAGGCTCGGCTGGAAGCCGCACGAGAAGTCGTTCTCGATCGGCGAGTTGGGGAGCCACCTCGCCAACATCCCCGGCTGGGTGATGGCGACCCTCGGGCAGGATGAGCTCGACATGAATCCGCCGGACGGCGAAGGGGCGGAGAATCAGCCGGAATACGGCTCCGCCGCCGAGATGGTCGCCGCCCTGGACGCGAGCGTCGCCGCGGCTCGAGAGATGATCGAGAGCACGTCCGACGAGACGTTCCGTTCGAACTGGACGCTCCTCAACGGCGGCCAGGTCCTGTTCTCGATGCCGAAGATCGCGGTCGTGCGGATGTTCGTGATGGACCACATGATCCACCACCGCGGGCAGCTGACCGTCTATCTGCGCCTGCTCGACATCCCCCTCAAGCAGACCTTCGGGCCGACGGCGGACTTCCCGGACATGTGAAACCGGGTGCGTCAGCGCGCCCAGGCGGGTTCCGTGTCATCGGATGGATCTTCCGTGAGCCGCCGCGCGTTCGAGCCGTCCGCGTCCATGATGTAGATCTCGGCGTTGCCGTCGCGCTCCGACATGAAGGCGATCGCCAATCCGTCCGGGGACCAGGCCGGCCACAGGTCGGTGCCCGGAGACGACGTGAGCGGGGTCGCGTTCGAGCCGTCGGCGTTCATCACGAACACCTCGTGGTCGCTGCCTCCCGACGGGGTCCGCGTATAGGCGATGCGGCTGCCGTCCGGAGACCACACGCTGCCGATCTCCCACTCGGACGTCGCCGTCAGCGCGGTGAGGCCGGTGCCGTCGGGGGCGATCGTGTAGAGGTTGTAGTTGTCGCCGCGGGTCGAGGTGAACGCGATGCGCCCGCCGTCGGGGGACCAGTCGGGGACGAGGTCGGTCTGCGGATCCGTCGTCACGCGCACCTGATTCGAGCCGTCGGCGTCGACGACGTAGATGTCCCAGTTCCCGTCCCGGAGGCTCGAATAGGCCAACCGCGTGCCGTCGGGGGACCAGGTCGGCCAGCGGTCCAGGATGCCACCAGTCGTGACCTGCCTGAGCCCGGTGCCGTCGAGGTTCATCGTGAAGATCCGGCCGTTCTTCGCGAACGCGACCGCGCCGGCCGCGAGGCTGATCGCCGGTTCGACGCCGAGGACGTCGTCGCCCGGCAGGGGCGCCTGGTTCGATCCGTCGACCATCATCGACCAGAGCTCGCCCGGGGCCTGCCGATAGGTGACGAAGAACAGCCTGTCCGCGAGGGGCGGGACGCATTCCACGTCGATCGCGGCGGTGAGGAACGTTCCCGGCTGGATCTTCACCGCGCGCGGGTTCTCGCCCTGCACGAAGCAGTTGCTGGCGATGTCCTCGAGCTCGATTTCCGGGGTCCCGGGCGGCACGTCTTCGAACACCTCGTCCGCCTGGACCTCGACCGAGCGGTTCTCCTCGCCGACGCGGAGCGAGTAGCCGTCCTCGTCGAGGGACTCGCCGGTCGTGGCGACCGAAACCTCGATGGTGCCGCCGAAGTCGGCGGGCGGGTCGGGTTCGACGGTTTCGGAGCAGGCGGCGGCGAGGAGGCAGAGGGTGACGACCTTCGGGCGAATCATGATGCTGTACTCCCGGCGCTTTGCATGGACGTCACCGGCTCACGATCGGCCGGCAGCTTCCGTCCACGTCGTCAGTGGGGGACACTGGCACGACCAAGCTAGGTCGTGGAGGGCCGCCGCGCTCGCCCGCCAATGGTGCTCCGGCGTACGTTGGCCTCTCTCTCGAACCCGGAGCCGACGCTCATGAGACAAGCACTCGCGGTCGTTCTCGTCCTGCCGTTCCTCGCGTGTCAGCCCGTGGACGGCGGAGCCGGCGGTACGTCAGAAGCGGCCGGCCCCGACTCCGTCGACGCCGCGACGATCGCCCGCGTGTTCGAGGGCACCGCCGGGCACTGGGTCGATCTCACGCATCCGTTCGACGAGAACACGGTCTACTGGCCGACCGACACGGTCGGCTTCCGGCTCGACACGCTGGCCTACGGCCAGACGGAGGGCGGCTGGTTCTATGCCTCGTTCCGCTACTCGGCGGCCGAGCACGGGGGCACGCACCTCGACGCGCCGCGGCACTTCGCGAAGGACGGCTGGACGAACGCCGAAATCCCGCTGTCGAGCCTGATCGGGCCGGCGGTCGTCGTCGACGTCAGCGAGCGTGCGTACGCCGACTACCTGGTGTCCGTGGCGGACCTGCAGGGGTGGGAGAGCGAGCACGGCCGGATTCCCGACGGGGCGATCGTCCTGGCGTACACCGGCTGGGGCACCCGGTACCACGATCGCGCCGCCTACCTCGGCACCGACGCCACGGGCCCGGAGGCCGTTCCGCTGCTCCACTTCCCCGGGCTCGACCCCGAGGCCGCGCAGTGGCTGGTCGACAACCGTTCGATCGCGGCCTTCGGCCTCGACACGCCGAGCGTGGATTACGGGCAGTCGAAGGACTTCCGGACCCACGTGATCCTGTACGGGGCGAACATACCGGGGTTCGAGAACGTGGCCGGCCTCGGGGAGATGCCCGAGGCCGGCGCGTACGTGGTGGCGCTCCCGATGAAGATCGCGGGCGGGAGCGGCGGACCGCTGCGGATCGTGGGGTTCGTGCCGGGAAGCTGAAAGCCGCCGGGCCGGCCGGGCGGCGGCTCAGCTCACCTCGCCTCGAACCGGAACGGCAGCTTGATCCACACGCCGACGGGCTCGCCGTCGGCCTTCGCGGGCTCGAAGCGGGCGTCCCGGGCGATTTGCGTCGCGGCGGTGTCGAAGTCCGGGCTGCCGCTCGGCGCCGCGACCCGGGTCTCGGTCACGCTCCCGGACGCGTCGACGAACATATAGAGCCCGACCGTCCGACCGTTTTCTCCTTCGCCCAACGCCTCGGCGGCTTTCGCCCGCATCGTGGCGACCAGCGCCTCGCGGTTCAGCAGCACGGGCTGCTCGTCCCGCGGGACGTAGCTGACGTCCCGGCGCCCGAATTGCGACTCCGCGGGCGCCTCGCGGATCTGGCCCGCCGCGCCGCGCGGGGCGTTCTCCAGTTTCTCCTGCACCCGGTACTTCCATTCCTTGGCCGCCGACTCGTCCAGCGGGACCTCCCGGAACTCGCCGAACGGCATCTCCTGGTCGCCCGTCAGCTGTTCCTGCGCGCGATACTTCCACTTCGCGATCGCCGACCGGGCGACCGGAGTCTCCTTCTCGACGATCGTCCCGGCGGGCGCGGCATCGGCGGTCACCGCCTCGTTCGCCGTCGGCACGGGCGACTCGCAGGCGACCGCGACGATCGCCAGTCCCGCGGCGACGGCGGCGCTCACGTGCAGCCAGCGGTGGCGGGGCTTCGCTTCGATCATGGCACGTATCCTCCGTTCCAGGTGTGAGGCGGGCTCGGCGAGCGCCACGACCGGGAGCCGGCCGGAACGCCGGCTTCCGACTTCCAGCAACAGCCGGCCGTAGCTCGAGGTGTCGATCCCGCGGCGCAGGACGCGGCCGTCGCAGTCCAGCTCGACGGCGAGGCGCAGACGGTGGAGCTGCCACCAGAGGGGCAGCAGCCAGGGCAGCGCGACGACGGCCAGTCTCCCGGCCAGCAGGAGCCGGACGTCACCGCCCCGCAGGTGTTCGGTCTCGTGGGCGATCACCAGCTCGCGCTCCACCGGCGACAGCTCGAGGCACCAGCGCGGGAGCACGATCTCGCCGCGATGGAGACCGACGACCGCGGGGCCGAAGTCGTCGGTGAGGCGCACCGGGGTGTCGGCCGCCAGAGACTCGTCGGCGGCTCGTTCCCAGCGCCGCCGCTCGCGGGCGAGGGCAAGTTGTCCGCGCAGGAACCACACGAGCAACACGAGCGACGCGAGTGCCCAGGCGCCCGCGATCCAGGCGTCGAGCGGCGGCACGGGACTCCCGGCGGCGGTCCCGGCGGTCGTGATCGGTTCGAAGGCGAACCGCACGGCCCGCACGGCCCCGGCGGGCAGGAGGCGCGCTCCCTCCCCCGCACCGCCCAGCGGGCTCACGCCGAGTCGGGTCACGAGCGGCAGGCCGATCGACCCCGCGATCGCCGTCGCCCACACCCATCGTCGTCCCCGACCGAACAGGGCCGCCGCCCGCTCGAGAACCAGGGCCGCCGCCGAGAGCAACGTCCCCACGAGAATCGCGTAGAGCATCCAGGCGGCGATCATCGGCGGCCCCCTTCCCCGGCGTCCTCGTCGCCCAGCAGCCGCCGCATCCGCTCGATCTCGGTCGCGGTCAGGTCGCGCTCGGCCACGAGATGCGTGAGCAGCGCCTCGGGGTTGCCCGCGAAGACGCGATCGAGCAGGTGCCGGAGGGCGCTCGAGCGGGCTTCGGCGCGCTCGACGCAGGGGAACCAGCGGTAGGCTCGGCCCTCGCTCTCGTGCCGGACGTGACCCTTCTCGTCCAGCGTCCGGAGGATCGTCAGGACCGTCGTATAGGCGAGCTCGTCGGCCAGGGCTTCCTGCACATCGGAGACCGTGGCGGAGCCGCGCTCCCACAGCACCTGCATGACGTCCAGCTCGCGATCGGTGAAGCGTACGTCGTGATCGTTCGGCACGGGCTTTCCTGCCTCGCTCGAGTTCAGTTACTACACTTCTAGTAGAACATTCTACACGGGGTGGGCGAGGGTGTCAACTATGAACCTAGTAGACGCGTGGCGGGAGCCGGAAAAGCGGCGCCTACTCCCCCATCAGCCGGGGAAGCTGCTCGGCGATCGACTCCATCTGTTCGGCGCGGGTCTTCGCCCAGCGCGGGAGCGCCAGGCGCGCGGTGCCGATCGCCCCGAGACCGACGGCACCGAACATCGCCGACATGATGAGGCCGGGATCGACGCCCTTCTTCGCGAAGATCAGGAGCCCGGTGAGGATCGCCATCAACACGAAGCCGAGGCCGAGGATCGTCAGCTCTCGGGTGTTGCCCTTGAAGGTGTACATGCGGATCCGGTGTCCGTCCTCGGCAGGCTCCACGTGAACCTGGAGGTTGCCGTGGTACCACGTGCGCAGCGAGCCGACCTGCTCGACGATCCCCCTGGTCCCGAACGTCTCACGGAGAACGGCGACGAGCTTCATCCACTCGTCGTCGGTGAGATCCCGCGGGAGCGCCACGGTGCGGGAGACGGAACGCGGCGCCCCGAGAAAACTGGCCGGCGGAGCCACCGATTCGGGGACTACCTCGAGTGAGAATGCGGCGTGCTGGATGACCGCCGGGTCTATGCCGACTTCCCCGGCGATCTCCTGGATCTGGGCGAGCGTGAGCCCGCGGTCGGGTCCGGGCGACGCGGCGGTCGGGACCGC
>JASFRN010000039.1:0-22800 GCA_050114915.1 Gemmatimonadales bacterium
CGTCGAGCGTCGAGGTCCAGGTGCGCCGGATCGCCTGCTTGGCGAGGGCGAGCGACAGGGCGGGCTTGGCGGCGAGCCGCGAAGCCCACTCCGCCGCGGCGTCCTCGAGCTCGTCGACCGGTACGACGCGGTTCACGAGCCCGAGCTCGAGCGCGCGCTCGGCCGGGATCATCTCGGCCAGCATGAACAGCTCGGCCGCGCGAGCCGGTCCGACCAGTCGCGGGAGGATCCACGTGCCGCCCCAGTCGGGGTGCAGACCGATGCGGTTGAACGTCTGTCCGATCGACGCCGTGGTCGCGGCGATACGCAGGTCGCAGCACAGCGCCAGGTTGGCGCCGCCTCCCGCCGCGGGACCGTTGATCGCGGCGATGACGGGCTTGGGCATCCCGGTCACCGCCTGGATGACGCGCCGCCCCGCCTCGACGAGGGCGTTGGCCTCGTCGTAGTCGCCGTCCTCGAGAAGCCGCGACATGTACTTCACGTCGGCGCCGGCACAGAACGCCCGCCCCCGGCCGGTCACGATCACGACACGCACCGATTCGTCGGCGCCCAGCTCCTCGAGGCCGTCGGCGATCTGGTCGCGCATCGTGCCGAAGAAGGCGTTGAGCTTCTCGGGCCGGTCGAGGATCAGCCGGCCGATCGGGCCGTCGCGCTCGACGAGGACGTGGGGCCCGGTCATCCGTGCCGCTCCGGCTCGTGGTGGATCAGCGTCGCGATCCCCTGGCCGACGCCGATGCACATCGACACCAGTCCGACATCCGCCTTTCGTCGCCGCATCTCGTGGACGAGCGTCGTCGTCAGCTTCGCCCCCGTGCACCCGAGCGGATGTCCGAGCGCGATCGCGCCGCCGTTCACGTTGACGATCGTGGGGTCGAGACCGAGCTCGCGGATGCAGGGCAGGGCCTGGGCGGCGAACGCCTCGTTCAGCTCGACGAGGTCGAGGTCGCCGACGTCCAGCTCCGCCCGTGCGAGCGCCTTCCGGATGGCGGGGACCGGGCCGATGCCCATGCAGTCGGGCTCGACGCCGGCGACCGCCGAGACGCCGACGCGGGCGAGCGGCTTGAGCCCGAGCTCGCGGGCGGCGGCGCGGCTGGCGAGGAGCAGCGCGGCCGCGCCGTCGTTGATCCCCGACGCGTTGCCGGCCGTGACCGTGCCGTCTCCGCGGAACGCGGGGCGCAGGCGGGCGAGCCCCCCGGCGGTGACGTCGGGCCGCGGATGCTCGTCCCGGTCGACCAAGATCGCCGGCCCTTTGCGCTGCGGGACCTCGACGGGCACGATCTCGTCGGCGAACCGGCTGTTCTCCATGGCGGCGGCGGCGCGACGCTGGCTCTCCGCCGCGAAGGCGTCCTGGTCCTCGCGGGAGACGCCGTACTTTTCCGCGACGACCTCCGCGGTCTCGCCCAGGCCGATCGTCCAGCGCTCCGGCATCGCCGGGTTGGTGAAGCGCCAGCCCACCGTCGTGTCGGCCGACACGGGATCCTGCCGGGGATAGGCGGTCTCGGGCTTGAGCGTCACCCAGGGGGCGCGGGACATGCTCTCGACGCCGCCGGCCAGGAACACGTCGCCTTCGCCGAGCCGGATGGCGTGCGCCGCGGTGATCACGGCCTGCAGCCCCGATCCGCAGAGCCGATTTACCGTCTGGCCGGCGACTTCGACGGGGAGACCGGCCAGGAGGGCCGCCATCCGCGCCACGTTGCGGTTGTCTTCGCCGGCCTGGTTCGCGGCTCCCATCACGACGTCCTCGATTCGTTCCGGCGGGACGCCACTGCGCTCGACGACGGCGCGGATCACCGTGGCGAGGAGATCGTCGGGCCGGACGGAGGCGAGGGCGCTGCCGTGGCGGCCGACCGGTGTGCGCAGCGCGGCGCAGATCAGCGCATCGCGCTCGGAAGCCGGAGCGGGAACGCTGGGCACGAACACCTCGCGTGGCTCATCGCTCATCGCTGGCCCCCGGTCAATCCAGCGCCACCCAGACACTCTTCGTCTGGGTGTATTCCTGGAGAGCGATCTCGCCGAGGTCGCGGCCGAAGCCCGACTGCTTGAAGCCGCCGAACGGAGAGGCCGGGTCGTAGCGGTTGTACGTGTTCACCCACACGGTTCCGGCCTGGATCTCGCGCGCCACGCGATGCGCCTTGCCCACGTCGCGCGTCCATACGCCGGCCGCGAGGCCGTAGATCGTCTGGTTGGCCAGCTCGATGGCGCCGTCGACGTCCTCGAAATCGAGGGTCGCTAGCACGGGGCCGAAGATCTCTTCCTGCGCGATCCGCATCGTCGGGTCGACCGCGTCGAACACCGTCGCCTCGACGAAGTAGCCTCTCCCGTCCACGTCGACCGGGTTCCCGCCCGCCACGAGCGTCGCGCCATCGTCGCGCCCCGCCTCGATGTAGCCGAGCACCTTGTCGCGCTGCTCGGCGCTCACGAGCGCTCCGATGCGCGTCTTAGAATCCGTCGGGTCGCCGACCGTCATCGAGGCGGCCCGCTCGGCCAGGCGTTCGACGAACTCGTCGTGCACGGATCGCTCGACGAGCAGCCTGGAGCCTGCCGCGCAGACCTCGCCCTTCCCGTAGAAGATCCCGGTGAGCGTGCCCTTCACGGCGGCGTCCAGGTCGGCGTCGGCGAACACGACGTTGGGCGACTTTCCGCCCAGCTCGAGCGACACCTTCTTCGGACCCCGCGACGCGGTCTCCATCACCTTTCGCCCGGTGGCCGTCGACCCCGTGAAACAGACTTTGTCCACCCCGGGATGCTCGACGAGCGCCTGGCCCGTCACCGGGCCGCGTCCCGGGATCACGTTGAGCACGCCGGGCGGGAAGCCCGCCTCGAGCGCCAGTTCGCCGAGCAGCAGGGCCGTGAGCGGCGTCTGCTCCGCGGGCTTGAGGATCACGGCGTTCCCGCAGGCAAGCGCCGGCGCGAGCTTCCACGAGGCGATGTTGAGCGGGAAGTTCCACGGTACGATCGCGCCGACGACTCCCACCGGCTCGCGCAACGTGTAGTTGAGGAATCCGCCCGACACCGGGATCACGTCTCCGGTCATCTTGTCGGCCCAGCCGGCGAAGTAGCGGAGATTGGCGACGACGAACGGGATGTCGACCTTCGCCGATTCGAACAGCGGCTTGCCGTTGTCGCGCGTCTCGGTGGCCGCGATGAACTCCGCGTTCTTCTCGACGAGATCGGCCAGCCGCCAGAGCAACCCGGCCCGCCGGTGCGGGTCCATGTGGCGCCACTTCGGGTTCGCGAACGCCTCGCGGGCCGAGCGGACGGCGGCGTCGACCTGCTCGGGCCCCGCTTCCTCGACCTCGGCGATCGTCTCTTCGGTGGCGGGGTTCAGGGTGGGGAAGCGGCTCGCGCCGTCGGCCCACTCACCACCGATCAGCAGTTTCGTACGGAGTTCCATGATCTGGTCACGTCGTTGGGAAGGTGCGCCGGGCCGCGCGACGGCGGCCCGGCGACGGATGGCGTGCGAACGGGGTCAGCAGCCGGAGAATTCCGGCGACCGCTTCTCGATGTACGCCGCGAGGCCTTCCTTCGCGTCCTCGCCCTGGAACAGCAGCTGCTGGAGCTCGCGCTCGATCGCCAGGCCCTCGGAGAACGGCACCTCGACGCCGCTGCACACGGCGCGCTTGATCCGCCCGACGGCCCGTGAGGCGGCCTTCGGTGGCACGAAATTCGACGCGTACGACAGGACCTCGTCCATGAATCCGTCGGCGTCGAAGATCTTGTTGATCAGGCCGAGCTCGAGGCCTTCGTCGAAGCCGAACGTACGGCCCTCGACCATGAGCTCGATCGCCTTCGACTTGCCGAGCATGCGGCCGAGGCGCTGGGTGCCGCCGGTGCCGGGCAGCACGCCGAGGCTGACTTCGGGGAGGCCGATCTTGCCACCGTCCCGCTTCGCGATCCGGAGGTCGCAGGCCATCGCGATCTCGAGGCCGCCGCCGACCGTGTGGCCGTTGAGCGCGCCGATCACCAGCTTCGGCGTCTGCTCGAGGCGGTTCAGCGTCTCGTTGGCGTGCAGGCAGAAGTAGTATTTGAAGTACGGATCGGACTGCTTGAGCATGTTGATGTTGGCGCCGGCCGAGAAGAACTTCTCGCCCGCCCCCGTCACCACGATCACGTGCACGCTCTCGTCGAAGCGCGCCTTGACGATGGCCGCGTCCATCTGGGCCATCATCTCGTGCGTGTACGTATTCGCGGGCGGGTCGACCATCGTGATGATTCCGACTCCGTCCTTCACTTCGTATTCGATCAGCTTGTCGGCCATCGAGTCCTCTCTCGTGTCGTCCGTTTCGTCTTCGGAAGCGTCGGAGCACACCTCGTTCGCGCGGGTCGCTCCGAGCCTCTCAAAGTATGGTCCGCCGTCCCGCCGGACCATGCCGCCGGCCCCGTGCTGGCGCTGGCCGGGGCGTGGGAGCAACTTGCTCACATGAACGCGATTCGTCTGGTCCCGCCGCCCTTCCTGCGCCTCGTCGCGTGGCTGACCCTCGCGGCGGCCGGCGGAGCCGCGCTCGTCACCGGCCCCGCACCGCTCACCGGCAGCCCGCAGGACCGAGGTTCCACCGTCGTGCGCGTACCGGTGACCGGCACCATCGAGCTGGGGCTCGCCCCGTTCATCGCCCGCTCTATCCGCGAGGCCGAGGAGCAGGGCGCAGCGGCCGTCGTCCTCGACATCGACACGCCCGGCGGCCGGATCGACGCCGCCTGGGAGATCATCGACGACGTGCGCGAGACCGACCTCCCCGTCTACGCCTACGTGAACCGGCGGGCGCTCTCGGCCGGTGCGATGATCGCGCTTTCCGCCGACCGTCTGTACATGCGGCCGGGCGCGACGATCGGGGCCGCGACGCCGGTCGACGGCGAAGGCACGAAGGCCTCGGAGAAGATGGTCAGCGCGATGCGCTCGGAGTTCCGCGCCCTCGCCGAGGAACGGGACTTCGATCCGCAGATCGCCGCGGCGATGGTCGACGAGCGAATCGACGTCCCCGGCGTCGTCGGGGCCGGGGAACTCCTGACCCTCACGACGAATGAAGCCCTCGACCTGGGTGTAGCTACGGGCGAGGTCGACGATTACGACGCGTTGCTCGCGGCGACCGGGCTCGAGGGAGCCTCGACGGTCGACACGCGGCCGAACTGGGCGGAAGGGGTCGTACGGTTCCTCTCGAACCCGCTCGTCGCTCCCTTCCTCCTCAGCTTCGGTTTTCTCGGCCTGCTGATCGAGATCAAAACGCCGACGTTCGGTCTCGCCGGCGGGCTCGGTCTCCTGTCGCTGGCCGCGTTCTTCGGCGCCCGGTACCTGGTGAACCTGGCGGGGATGGAGGAAATGCTGCTGCTCGGGGTGGGGGTCGTACTGATCGCCGCCGAAGTACTCGTGATACCCGGCGTAGGCCTCGCGGGCGTGGCGGGTACAATCGCAATATTGGCTAGCGCAACGCTAAGCATGGTAGGGAGCTACCCCAGTATGCCTGAAGTCATTTCTTCACTGGGATTCATCGCCGTGGCGATCCTGCTGGTCGCCGTGTTCGCCTTCGCCCTCGTCCGGCACCTGCCGTACAGCCGGTCGTTGCGGGGCATCCTTCTCGACAGCACGACGAGCCGCGAGGCCGGCTATCTCTCGGCGCCGGAGAGGGAGGACCTGATCGGCGCCGTCGGCACCACGATCACGGCGCTGCGGCCGTCGGGAACCGCCACGTTCGGTGACGAACGGATCGACGTGGTGACCGAGGGGCCGTTCCTCGACGCGGGTGTGCCGGTGAAGATCCTGCGTGCCGACGGGTACAGACACGTGGTGCGGGAATTCAGAGCAGACAACCAGGGGAGTGACGAACGTGAATGAGACGACGGCCATATGGGCCATGATGCTCGTATTCGGTGGGGTGCTGCTGCTGGGGATCATCGGCTGGGCGGTCCCGCTCAGGCTGTGGCTCGAGGCGGCCGCCTCCGGTGTGCGCGTGGGCCTCGGCAACCTGGTGGGCATGCGCCTGCGCAAGGTGAGTCCGCCCCAGATCGTGCGGCCGCTGATCGCGGCGACGAAGGCGGGAATCAAGCTGAACACGAACGAGCTTGAAGGGCACTACCTGGCGGGAGGCAACGTCGGCCGCGTGGTTAACGCGCTGATTTCGGCCGACAAGGCGAGCATCGAGCTGCCGTTTCAGCAGGCGGCCGCGATCGATCTCGCCGGCCGTGACGTGCTCGAAGCCGTGCAGGTCTCGGTGAACCCGAAGGTGATCAACACGCCCAAGGTCGCGGCCATGGCGAAGGACGGCATTCAGCTGATCGCGATCGCTCGAGTGACCGTGCGCGCGAACATCAACCGGCTGGTCGGTGGAGCGGGCGAGGACACGATTCTCGCGCGGGTCGGCGAGGGGATCGTGAGCACGATCGGCTCGGCGGCCTCGCACAAGGCGGTGCTCGAGAATCCCGACAACATCTCCAAGACCGTCCTCGCCAAAGGCCTCGACAGCGGCACCGCGTTCGAGATCCTGTCGATCGACATCGCCGACGTGGACGTCGGGAAGAACATCGGGGCCGAGTTGCAGACCGACCAGGCGGAGGCCGACAAGCGGATCGCCCAGGCGAAGGCCGAGGAACGCCGGGCGCTCGCCGTGGCCCAGGAGCAGGAGAACCGTGCCCAGGTCGAACGGGCCCGCGCCGACGTCGTCCAGGCCGAGGCGCAGATTCCGATGGCGATCGCGGAGGCGTTCCGCAACGGCCAGCTCGGGATCATGGACTACATGAAGTTCCGCAACATCGAGGCGGACACGACCATGCGGCAGTCGATCGGCAAGCCGCCGGCCCGGCCTTCCGAGGGCCAGTCCGAGTAGGGCGGCCGCGCGACCATGGAAGACTACGGCTGGCTGATCTTCATCGCGGCGGTGTGGATCTTCTCGACGATCGGGGAGATGCGGAAGGCGCAGCGGAAGCGTCGGCAGGGCGAGCGTGCCGGCCGCGACGACGACCGGTCGGTTGGTCCCGCGGCCCTGCAGCGCGATCTCGAGAACGATCTCGGAGAGGCGGCGCGGCGGGCACAGGTGGCACTCGAGCGCTGGGAAGCGCGGCAGGCGAAGGAGCGCGCGCCGGTCGAGGCGCCGGCCCCCAAGCCGGTCACCTTCCGTCGTAAGGGTCCCGGAGAGCGAGCCCGCGAGCGAGCTCGTGCGCGGGCGGCGGAACGGCACCGTCACGAAGCGAGCCGCAACCTGGGTATCCGGACCCGGGAGATCGGGACGGGCCTCGACGTGACGGAGCCGCGCCGCGCCGGATCGGAAACGCGCCGTGAAGCGTACGAGGCGATCGCAGGTATGCTGGGTGGGCGATCGATGCCGAAAGCGCCCGTGGCGCCGCGCGCCGCCGAGCCGCTGCGCGAGTCTGCCATCGTCGATCATGAGCTCGGCGCCTCGCCGAGGCGCGAGACGCTCGCTCCTCCGGCTCGGGGCGCCCGTCCGGGCGTCTCCGGCCTCGCCCGCATCGAACAGCTGCCGATGCTCCAGCGGGCCATCGTCTTGCGGGAGGTGCTGGGGCCGCCGAAGGCGCTCAGCCCGGAGTCGGATCTCCGCTGACCGGCGGACCGGCCGGCCGCCGCACGGCTTTCGGGCGCCGGTAGACGAACGCCCATGTTCCCACCAGGGTGATCAGCGCGAAGCTGAACCACTGGATCGCGTAGCTCAGGTGCGGTCCGTTCCCGGGGTCGGGAATCGGAAACGCGAGCGGCTCGCCGCGGCGGATCGCGGTCGAGTCTTCCTCGGCCGGCTCCAGGTGTGCGAACATCGGCAGGATCGTCACCGAGTCGCCGGCGAGGTCGGTGATCGCATCCATGTCGAGGGCGGCCAGGGTGGGTCGCCGGTCGGCGCCCTCGCCAGCCGCGATTACCGGCTGACCGGCGCCCGGTGCGCTGCGCAGCAGCACGCCCGTCCGCTCCTCGTCCGCTCCGAGCCCGCTCGGGCTCGTGGAGATCGTTACCGGAGTCATCGCGTCGGGGGAGGGGAGCCAACCGCGCAGCACCGGAAGCTCGGTCGAGTGGGTACGCGACGAATCGGCTCCAGCCGCGTCGGGGATCAGGGGCGTCACCACGTAGACGCCGGGCGTGCCTTCGAAGGACCGGCCCCGGATCAGCACCTCGTGGTCGTAGTCCCAACGGCCCGCCAGCCGTACCCGCCGCCAGGCGAGCTCGGTGTCGGCCGCCGCGGGGGAGGCGCCCAGGCGCGCCGCGACGTCCGCGAGTTCGAGCGGCGGTCGTGCTTCGCGCTGCTGGCGGACCGCGCTCGCGGCGCGCTTTTCCCCGAGCCGGTGCATCTGCCAGATCCCGAGCCGGACGAACAGGAGCGAGGCGGCCACGGCGACGACCGTGAAGCCGATCTTCCAGGCGCCCTCGGGGCGCCCGCGTCGATTGCTCATCGCAACTTCGGGTAGGTATTCATCGTATGAATCAACCTAATCGCCCGGCCGCCGGTCCGCGGGGGGAGCGTGTACCTTGAGCGACCCCGCACGGCCGGGGATATTGAAGGCAGCCGTTGCCGCGTCACCCGACCCGAAATTCCAGGAGCGTGTCATGTCCAGGCGCCACGAATACGTCGAGAAGATCAAGCAGCAGCTCGACGAGATGAACGCGAAGATCGACGAATGGCAGGTGAAGAAAGAACAGGCCTCGGGGAAGGCGAAGGAAGAGTACGCCGAGCGCCTCGCCACCTTCCGCGAACGGGCCGACGCGGCGCGCGCCAAGCTGCGCGAGATCCGCGAGTCGCCCGACGATCACTGGGAGGAGCTCAAGGCCGAGATGGAGAAGATCCGCGAGGCCCTCGTGCACTCCTACCACTACTTCAAGTCGCAGCTCTGAGGCCGCCGGCTCACATTGCCTGACGTGCGGCGTATCAGAGCCGCGCGCGCCGGGGTGGCGAAACGGCAGACGCGAGGGACTTAAAATCCCTTAGGGCGCTACGCCCTGTGCGGGTTCGAATCCCGCCCCCGGTATCTCTCCTCGGCCTTCAGCCGCCGAGCACTTCCACGCTCGTCGGCTCGAGGCGTTCCTGCGGCGCACGCTGCGCGAGCTTGATCGTGCTGAACGCCGTGGCGCCGCCGATGCCGCCGACGATCATCATGCCCCTCAGCAACTCCTGGTAGAACCCAGCTGGATCGGCGATCGCCATGTCCAACATCTGCTCGCCACCGCTGAAGTAGAACATACCGAGCGCGACAGCCATCGCGACGAGAGCACCACCGCCGGCGAATCTCCACGCGCTCAGCTCGTCGAGGTCTCGATGATGGAAGTTGGTGGCGATGAACAGCGAAAAGAGACCACCGACGGTCATGCCGGCCAGGCCCGAACCGATCGCCGCGTGAAACGGCGGACGTAGATAGAGCGAGCCGTCGAGGAATAGGCCGCCCGCCGCGAACTGAAGCGCGGCGTTCACCACGAAGCCAATTCCGAACCACACGGCGCCCCAGAACAGGGCGTTGACGGCGGCTCCCTTGAGTCGCCTCAGGAAGGTGTGCATGCGATGTCCCGGATGATGCTGGCGGAGGGCGCACTCCGATTCGTCGGTAATCTCGCTCGCGACCTCCGAAGACGCGAGCGCACGCCCGTGAGCCGTTCGCCCCGCCGGTGGACGATGCGCTAACGTGCATACTTATCTCGTACGAAGTCGAATCCGCGCCGACCGGGTCGCGAGGCCCGGGTCGGCAGCCCGGGAGCTCGCAACGTGATCGATCGCTTCTCGCTCTCCAGCCTTCGGCCAGTCGTGCTCGTCGCCGTGGCGGCGGCCGCGTACCTGGCCTGGCACCTCCGGGTCGAACTCGTCGTCGTGTTCGCGGGGACGCTGTTCGGGGTGGCCCTGTACTCCGTCTCGAGCTGGCTTTCCGAACGAACGGGTCTGCCGCATCGCGTCGCCGTCGTGACGTGGTTCGTCTCCGGCATCCTGCTCGCCGTGGGCTTCTTCGTGTTCGCCGGCCAGCGACTCTCGTCGGAGTACGGAGAGTTCGGGTCCCGCCTGCCGTCGGCGCTTCAGACCCTTGAAGACGATCTGCGCGGGACGCCGTTCGTCGGCGCCCTCGCCGTCGAAGTCAGGGACATCCGGGACCAGCTCACGCAGACGGGCGAAGCAACGGCGCCCAGCGAATCGGAGCAGCGACAGATCGCCCGCGACCGGCTGCGGATCATGCAGGTAACCCTCCGAGGCCTGTCCTATTTCGGCGTGGTCGTGTTCATCGCGTTCTTCCTGGCGTTCGATGGCCGGAGCTACGAACGCGGCCTCGCTCTGCTCGCGCCGCCCGCGCAGCGGCACGTGATGGAAGACCTGCTGGGCGCGCTGCGGACGGCGCTGCCGTGGTGGCTGGTCGGGCGGCTCAGCTCGATGGCCGTGGTCGCCGCACTGACGATCCCGGGACTCTTGCTGCTCGACATCCCGCTCGCCTTCCTGCTCGCCGTGATCGCCGGGCTGTTTTCGTTCGTGCCGTTCGTCGGCCCGATCGCATCGGTCGTCCCGGCCGTGCTGCTCACCCTCGAGGTCGATCCGGGAAAGGTCGTCTGGGTGGTGGGGTGGTACGCGCTCGTGCAGCTGCTGGAGAGCCACGTGATCACGCCGACGATCCAGCGGAAGGTGGCGTCGGTGCCTCCGGCGCTCCTGCTGTTCGCGCAGCTGTTCGTCGGGACGCTCACCGGAATCGTGGGGCTGATCTTCGCCACGCCGCTGGCGCTCGCCCTGATGGTCACGACCGAGGTGGTGTACGTGCGGCACGGGCTTGGCGAGGAAGTGGCGACGCCGCGCGGCGGCGCGGCGCACTGACGCACTCCTGCTCGGGGAGGACCCTATTCCAGGTAGTAGTCGATCGTCGCGACGACGCGGACGGTCTTCTCGCGCTGCGTCTGCTCCATGATCCCGGGGGCCTCGTCGCGGGGGAGTAGGACGAACACTCCCTGGTTGGCGCGGCGGATCCCGCCCAGCTCGCTGTCGCTGTCGAGCGCGAACTGGCGGGCGGCCTCGCGGGCCGACGACGTCGCTTCGGCGATCATCTCCGGCTTGAGGTCGTTGAGCCGCTTGAACAGATAGGTCGGCTGGGCGGGACCCCAGCCCTGGCCGGACTTGAGGACGACGCCCTCGGCCACGAGGTCGCCGACGGCCTGGCTGGCGCGCTCGATGGCCTCCGGATCTTCCGAACGCACCATCAGGACCTGCTGGACGACGTAGCGGGGCCCGGTCATCTGGCCCGGGCCGCGGTACTGGTTCGCCATGTTGTCGGTGACCTCGACCCCCTGGACCGACACGGTCGTCGTATCGATGCCGTGTGCGGCGAGGAAGGCGAGCACCCGCGCCTGGTCGGCGTCGATCGACGCCTGGGCGTCGCCGAGCCGGTTCGAGGCCGCCACGAGCTGGAGCGGCCAGATCGCGAGATCGGCGGTCACCTGGCGCTCGGCCAGGCCCTTGACCGTGACATAGCGGTCGGCGGTCTGGCCGGTGCGGTATCCGTTACCGACGAAGTATCCGCCGACCATGATGGCGACGGCGAGGACGAGGACGGCGAGCGGTGTGTTCTTCATGCCCGAAACTTCGTATCATGAGGCACCGCTCGCCAGCGGTGGTACCGCGGATTTCAGGGTCGTGCGGCTGGCACAATTTCCCCCCGGCGCGGTATCAGGTAGTACGACGCGCACACCGCCGTTCGAACCCACGACAACGAGTTTCCAAGGAGTTCCGGCAGATGCCCGATACGGTGACGATTACCGACAACCGCACCGGCAAGTCGTACGAATTGCCGATCATCTACGGCACGTATCCCGAGTACGGTGCGGCGATCCCGGCCAAGGAGCTCCGGGCGATCAAGAAGTCCGACACGGACTTCGGAATGCTCGCCTACGATCCGGGGTTCACGACCACCGCCTCGTGCAAGAGCGCGATCACCCACATCGACGGGGAAGCGGGCATCCTGCGCTACCGGGGCTACCCGATCGAGACCCTGGCGGAGAACAGCAACTACCTCGAGGTCGCCTATCTCACGATGTTCGGCGAGCTGCCGACGGCGACCGAGCTCGAGGACTGGGTGTGGGACATCACGCACCACACCTTCGTGCACGAGAACATGAAGCGGCTGATGGAGGCGTTCCGCTACGACGCGCATCCGATGGGGATGTTCGTGTCGATGACCGCGGCGCTATCGACCTTCTATCCGGAAGCGAGCGACGTGCTCGACGAAGAGATCCGGATGAAGCAGATCCACCGGCTGATCGCGAAGGTCGGAACGATCGCCGCGTTCGCCTACCGGCACGGCCGGGGACTGCCGTACGTGTACCCGGACAACGATCTGAGCTACGCGGGCAACTTCCTCAGCATGATGTTCAAGACGTCGGAGATGAGGTACGAGGCGCACCCGGTGCTCGAGCAGGCGCTCGACGCGCTGTTCATCCTGCACGTCGACCACGAGCAGAACTGCAGCGCGAACGCGATGCGCAGCGTGGGCAGCTCGCACCCGGATCCGTACGTGTCGGTAGCCGCGGCCGCCTCCGCGCTGTATGGCCCGCTGCACGGCGGGGCGAACGAGATGGTGCTGCGCATGCTCCGGGAGATCGGCGACGTCCGCCACATCCCGGACTACATCGACCGCGTGAAGGACGGCGAGATGCGCCTCATGGGCTTCGGCCATCGCGTCTACAAGAACTACGATCCGCGCGCGAAGATCCTGCGCGCCCTGGCGCCCGAGGTGTTCGAGATCACGGGCACCGATCCGCTGCTCGACATCGCGGTCGAGCTCGAGAAGATCGCGCTCGAGGACGACTACTTCGTGAGTCGCAACCTGTATCCGAACGTGGACTTCTACTCGGGGATCATCTACCAGGCGCTGGGTTTCCCGGTGTCGATGTTCCCGGTCCTGTTCGCGATTCCGCGGACGACCGGCTGGCTCGCCCAGTGGCTGGAGATGCTCAAGGACCCGGACCAGCGGATCGCACGGCCGCGCCAGGTCTACACCGGGTACGACGAGCGGGCCTACGTCCCGATCGACCAGCGGTAGGGAATCGGGAGGCACTCGGTCGCCCGAGGGCTGGTTCCCTCTAGTGCTCGCTCCCCAGCGCCTCGAGCCGGCGTAACACGTCGTCCCAGCGTGGATCGTCGTGCAGGGGGGCGAGTCCCCGATCCGTGCGTAGCTGGATGAGCAGGGAGTCCCGCTCTTCGAGGGCTCGATCGAGCTCGGCGAACGCCTCGTCCGTCTCGCCGACCTCCGCGTAGCGCGTGGCCGCGATCACGTGGAGTCCGCTCTCCGATGCCTGTCGGGCTACGACCATATTCAGTCCATGCAGACCACCCTCGTCGTAGGCAGCCCGGGCCGCTGCGATCTCTTCCTCGGGGACGTCGGCTGACTGGTAGGTATCGAAATCGTACCGAACCGCCTGTTCGATGTCCCCCGCTTGAAGAGCGCAGTCGCGGAGCATGGAGTATGCGAAGAAGTGGCTGGGGTCGAGTTCCAGCGCCTTCCGAGCCTCGGAAACGGCGCGCTCGCACTGCCCGGCGGCTTCGAGCGCGCGTGCGAAGTCGCGGTGGACGAGCGGAAACAGCGGGTCGAGCTCCGTCGCCTGCTGGTAAAGGGGAAGAGCTTCGTCGAGCCGCCCGAGAGCCATGAGCGCGTCTCCCAGCCAGTCGTATGCCTGCGCATTGCTCGGCGACAGCTCGATCACCTTGGAGAGCTCCCGTTCGGCGCCTCGAAAGTCCTGCTCCAGGTACAGCAGCAGGGCACCCCGGGCCGCGTGCGTTTCCATGAGTCCCGGATCGAGGCGCTCGGCACGCTGCATGGCCGCCCTGGCGCGCCGGATGACCTCGTCCAGTGGCAGATCCAGCGTGCGATAGCCGCGGCCGAGCACGTAGCCGTCCGCGACCCCCGCCCAGCCGAGCGCGAACGTCGAGTCGATGGCGACGGCCCGCTCGAACTCCTCGAGTGCTCGCGGCAAGCGCTTCAGGTCGCGGCTGCGCCACAACTCGCGTCCCAGCAGGTAGGCGTCCATGGCCCGTGGGTCGACCGAGTCGCGGCGGGCCATGTGCGCGGCCGTCTCGTCGGACAGAGCGATCTGCAGCTCGGAGGCCACCTCGCCGGCGATTCGGGACTGGAGGCTCATCGCATCGCTGAGACTGCCCTCGTACTCGCCGCGCCACAGGTCGGTTTCCGGGTCACCCCAGATCAGTCTCGCGGTAACGCGGACCCGGTCGTCCTGGCGAAACGCGCTGCCCTCGATGAGGGCGTCCACGTGGAGGCTGTCGGCGATGGCCGGGATCGGGAGGTCGGAATCGCGGAAGCGGAGCACGGAGCGCTGCGAGATCACCTTCAGGTCGTCGATGCGCTGAAGCTCCCCGATCAACATGTCGTGCATGCCGTCCACGAACGGCCGCTGCGTCGAGTCACCCATCAAGTTCGTCAGCGGCAGGACGGCGAGGGAGTGGATGTCCGCCGCCGAACCGGCGCTCGCGCTGCGAGGCCGGGTCGTCCACCAGACGGATGCGGCGACCCCGACGACCGCGATGCCCAGCAGCAGCGCGTTTCTGAGAGTAGCCGCACGGGAAGGTGCGGCAGCCGGTGCATCCGCGGAAGGAGAACGCGTGCGCTCGAGACCGTGAGGCGTGACGTCGAGGGTCCACGCCAGGGCCAATGCGAGCGGAAAGCCCAGAGCACCGACGACCACGATGCCCGTCATCAGTGCTTCGGGGAGGTGGAGAGCGGGAATCACGATGTCGGCGACCTGGAGAACACCGAACAGGGCCACCGCATAGACGATCGAGGCGCGGACGACGCGCCGGCGCTTCAGCTCCTCGAGCAGCCGCCCGATCTGCGAACCGGACTCTTCATCCGGTTGGCGGCCGCTCCGATCGTCCCGCGATGGCGCCATCGAAAACTCTCCCGTGCAGCAATCGTCCGAACCGAGACAACGATACGCGAAGCGCCCGCGGGCCGGTAGCTCAGATCTGGCCCAGCCCCCCGCTCACGGGCAGTTCGATGCCGGTCACGTAGGACGCGGCGTCGGAGGCGAGAAAGAGTGCGGCGTCGGCGATCTCTTCCGGCTGCCCGACGCGGCCCATGGGGATCATCTCCTCCAGGCGCTCGAAGAACTGCTCCGGGTCGCCGCCGTGCATTCCGGAGCGGTCGAAGATCGAGGTGTCGGTGAAGCCGGGGCTCAGCGCGTTCACCCGCACGCCACGTCCGACCAGGTCGGCGGCCAGCGAGCGCGCGAGAGAGCGGACCGCCGCCTTGGTGGCGGCGTATACGGGCGCGTCGGGCGAACCGACGCGGTTGGAGCCCGAAGTGATCAGGATCACGCTCCCGCCGGGCCGCAGATGTGGAAGGGCGGCGCGTACCGTGAAGAAGGCGCCTTTGAAGTTCACGTCGGAGGTCCGGTCGAACATCTCCTCGTCGATGTCGGCGATCCGGCCGAGCTCGACGATTCCGGCGTTGGCGACGACCACGTCGATCCCGCCGAACCGCTCGGCGGCGGCGTCGCAGAAGCGAACGAGGTCAGCGGGGCGTGACGCGTCTCCCTCTATGGCCAGCGTCTCCTCGCCCAGCTCCTCCGCGGCGTCCGCGAGGGTCTCCGGGTTGCGGCCGAGGATCGCCACCCGCGCCCCTGCCGCGGCGAACGCCGTCGCGATCGCGAGACCGATCCCGCTGTTGCCGCCCGTGACTATCGCCGTCTTTCCGGCCAGCCGTCCCTTCCGCTCCTGTTCCACCTCTACGTCCCTCCGATTACTGATGAACTTCGGTAACCCGCCGATGCGGGTCGCTCGTGTGCGTCCGCCGAATGCAGGCGCCTCGATGCCGTGGTCCGGGCTCAGGCCCCCTCCGGCAGATCGGACGATTCGCGGATCGCCTTCTCGGTTCCGCGGAGCCGCGTCAGCAGGACGCCGCCGACGATCAGCGCGGCGCCGAGCAGCTGGATCGGGGCCGGCGCTTCGCCCAGCGTGAGCCACGCCGTGACCAGGGCGACGACGGGGACCGTGTTGGAGAACACCGCCGTACGTGCGCTGCCCAGGTACTCCACGCCGTGATACCAGATCACGTAGGCCAGTCCGATCGCCAGGATGCCGCTGCCCAGCAGCAGCGACCAGCCCACGGGCGTCACGGTGGACCAGTCCTGTGCGGCGAAGGAGGGCAACGACGCACCGAGGAGGAGCAGTGCCCCGATCCCGGTCGTGATGCCGGTCACCGGGAGCGCTCCATACCGCTTCACGAGCGGGCTCGCTCCGACCGTGTACACCGCCCACGCCCCCGCCGCGACGAGCATCAGGAGGTCGCCGTCCAGGGTGTCGGCGCCGAATCGGAGGTTCGACGTGCCGGCCAGCACGCAGCCGATTCCGACCAGCGACAACAGCACGCCGAACCAGCCGGCCGGCCGAATGCTTTCGTGCCGCAGCGCCGAGGAGAGCAGGGTGACGAACACGGGCGACACGGCGAGCATCAGCGCCGCGTTGCCCGCCAGGGTCAGATCGATGCCGTACACGAACAACACCTGGTAGATCGTGTTGCCGAGTACGCCGAGTCCGATGAGTGCCGGCCAGTCGCTTCGGTCGAAGCGTCGGAGCCCCGGGCCGCGGAGAACGAACGGCAGAAGCACGAGTGCGCCGAGCGTGAAGCGCAGCCCGTTGAAGGTCAGCGGCTCGAACTGCTCGAGCGCCGCCTTCACGACGGAGAAGTTGACGCCCCAGATGACGACCAGCACGAGGATCGCCAGGTCCGGCGATACCCGGGGAGAGCGCCCGCTCGTCGACGACGGTCCGGCCACCCGTTCAGCGCTCAGGGCAGGTACCCGGCGGCAGTGTCGCGGAAGGCAGCGGCCTGGTGCTCGGCCCACGCCGCGTCGCGGCCGATCTCACCCGCCAGCAGGCGGGCCGCGTCGTCGGCCGCTTCGCACGCCGCCCGCGCGTCCAGCAGCAGGGCCCGGGTTCGCCGGCTGAGAACGTCGTCCACGGTGCGCGCCATCTCGTGGCGAGCCGCCCATACGACCTCGGCGCGACGGTAGGGAAGACGCGGATGGAGCCGTGCGGCCAGGTCGCCCGCGGAGAGGTCGAGCACGTCCTGGGCGTCGGTCCCGTATACGCTCAGCGGATCTGCGGGGTCGGCGCCCTCGGTCCAGCCCCGCAGGTGCAGCTCTTCGGTCGGACAGTCACGCCGTTCGAGCCCGCCCACCTCCGCAGCGCGGTCGATGGTGTCCTCGGCCATCTTCCGGTAGGTCGTCCACTTGCCGCCGGCGATCGTCACGAGACCGGAGTCGGAGACCGACAGGTGATGGTCGCGTGAGATCGACGCGGTGTCGCTCGGTTTCCGGGCGCCGTCGCTGGCCGAGCCGGTCTCCGCCGTGCCCTCGTCGTCATCGTCGCCCCCGGCGACCACGAGGGGACGGATGCCCGCGAAAGTGCTGAGGATGTCGTCGCGGGTCGGGTTGCCGGTCAAGTAGCGCACGGAGTGCTCGAGCAGGAACTCGATCTCCTCGTCGCGCGGCCGAGGCTCGAGCACCGCCTCATCGAGCGGTGTGTCCGTGGTGCCGACGATGATCCGCCCGTGCCAGGGAACCGCGAACAGGACCCGTCCGTCGTCCGTGTGGGGTACCATGATCGCGCTGTCCCCGGGCAGGAACGACCGATCGAGCACGATGTGCACGCCCTGGCTCGGCCGGATGATGTCGCGGGCCCCCGATCGGTCCATCCGGCGGACCTGGTCGCTGAACGCGCCGGTCGCGTTGACCACGACTCGCGCGTCGACATCGAAGCTCTCGCCCGACTCCGCGTCGAGGACCGTCGCGCCGCGGATGCGGCCCTCGTCCTTCCGCAGCGCCTCGACCCGCGCATAGTTGAGCACGGTCGCCCCGAGGTCGGCGGCGGTGCGGGCGAGCGTGACGGCCAGCCGCGCGTCGTCGAACTGTCCGTCGTGATAGATGACGCCGCCCCGCAGGCCCCCGGGTTCGATCGTCGGGATGCGCTCCCGCGTCTCCTCGAGGGAGAGCCACTGGCTGGGGCCGATTCCGAGCTTGCCGGCGAGCACGTCGTACAGCTTCAGCCCGATGCCGTAGAACGGGCCCTCCCACCAGTCGTAAACGGGCACGACGAAGGCGCGGTTGTGGACCAGCTGGGGGGCGTTCTTCAGCAGGCGGCCGCGCTCCCGCAGCGCCTCCATGACGAGGCCGATGTCCCCCTGCTGCAGGTAGCGTACGCCGCCGTGCACCAGCTTCGTGCTGCGACTCGACGTACCGTGCGCGAAATCGCCGGCCTCGACGAGCAGGGTGTGGTAGCCGCGCGCCGCGGCGTCGACGGCCGTGCCGAGGCCCGTCGCGCCCCCGCCGACCACCAGGACGTCCCAGGTCCGCCCGTCGCGGGCGGCGGAGAGCATGGAGTCGCGGTTCATCGTGGCGCGGGGATCGTGTCTCGGGGTCGGATCAGCCGGCCGCCGGTCCGGCCGCGAGCACCGCTTCGGCGACCTCGTTCTCGTATGCCGCGAAGTTGTCGCGGAATCGACGCGCGAGGTCGGCGGCGGCTCGATCGTACGCCGCGGGGTCGTTCCAGGTCGAGCGCGGATCGAGGACCTCGGCCGGCACGTGCGGGCAGCTGACCGGCATGTGAAGTCCGAACACAGGGTGCGGCCGCGTGTCGACCCCGGCCAGCGTGCCGTTCAGCGCCGCGGTCACCATGGCGCGGGTGTAGGCGATCTTCATCCGCGAGCCGACCCCGTACGGCCCGCCGGACCAGCCGGTGTTCACGAGCCAACAGTCCACCCCGTGCTTCTCGATCTTCTCGCCGAGGAGGTCGGCGTACACCGACGGGTGCAGCGGCAGGAACGGGGCGCCGAAGCAGGCGCTGAACGTCGCCACCGGCTCGTCGCCGAGGCCCTTCTCGGTGCCGGCGAGCTTGGCGGTGTACCCCGAGATGAAGTGGTACATCGCCTGCTCCGGGGTCAGCTTCGAGATCGGAGGCAGCACGCCGAACGCGTCGGCCGTCAACAGGACGATGTTCTTCGGATGCCCGGCGACGCCGGTGTCCGAGGCGTTCGGGATCATGTGGATCGGGTAGGCGGCGCGGGTGTTCTCGGTGTAGCGGTCGTCGTCGAGGTCGAGCTGCCGCGTGTCCGGATCGATCACCACGTTCTCGAGCACCGTGCCGAACCGCCGGGTCGTGGCGTAGATCTCGGGCTCCGCTTCGTCCGACAACCGGATGACCTTCGCGTAGCAGCCGCCCTCGAAGTTGAACACGCCGTCGTCGCTCCAGCCGTGCTCGTCGTCCCCGATCAGGGTGCGGTGCGGATCGGCCGAGAGCGTGGTCTTGCCCGTGCCGGAGAGGCCGAAGAACAGGGCCACGTCCCCCGCGTCGCCCACGTTGGCCGAGCAGTGCATGGCCATGACTTTCTGCAGCGGCAGGAGGTAGTTCATCACCGTGAAGATCGACTTCTTGATCTCGCCGGCGTAGCTCGTGCCGCCGATCAGGACGAGCTTCCGCCCGAGGTCCAGGAGGATGAACGTGCCCGTGCGCGTGCCGTCCGTCTCCGGATCCGCCGTGAACTCCGGCAGCTGGATGACCGTGAACTCGGGCTCGTGCTCTTCGAGGGCGTCGAGCGGCGGCCGGATGAACATGTTCCGCGCGAACAGGCTGTGCCACGCCGCGTCGGTGATGATGCGTACCGGCAATCGGTAGCCGTGGTCCGCGCCCGCGTAGAGGTCCTGCACGTAAAGCTCGCGGTCGGCCACGTACTCGACCATCCGTCGATGGAGGTCTGCGAACGTGTCCGGATCGAACGGGCGGTTCACCTTGCCCCACCAGATCCGGTCCTCGCTCGTCGGTTCCCGCACGAGGAACTTGTCCTGGGCCGAGCGGCCCGTGTGGGCGCCCGTGCGCACGACGATCGGACCCGGTCCGAGAAGCCCTTCGCCGGCGGCGAGAGCGCGCTCGTACAACTCGGGTTCGCGGAGATTCCAGCGCACGTGCTTCGCCTCGCGAATCCCGTGCGCTTCGAGGCCGTGTCGGCTGATCCTGGGGCCGCTCTGCTGCATATGACTGTCTTTCCCGTTTCGGGGATACGCTATCTACACTCGATAATGACGTTCGTCGGTTCACGGCAGCCGCGGGGAACGGATCGCATCGCGTGCCGCCGGACCCGAAATCGTGCCCTGTTCCGCGGGCAGGCGCAAGCCGTAGTTTGGCCCGCCGGCGTGTCAGGAAACCTTGCGGGGGAGACGATGATCGAAATCACCGGGACGGGATTGCGTCCCGAGGCGCTAGCGGCGATCGCCCGGGACGGCGTGCGCGTGAGCCCGCCCGACGAAGCGGCGCGGGCCCGGATGCGGGCCAGCTGCGACTGGGTGGAAGAAGCCGCCGCCGGCGAGCCCGTGTACGGAATCAACACGGGCTTCGGGGTGCTCGCCAGTCGGCGGATCGCGCCCGAGGATGCCGGGCGCCTGTCGCGGAACGTCGTGCTGAAGTGCTGCGCGGGCGTCGGACCGCCACTCCCCGTGGAGGTCGTCCGCGCGATGATGGCGATCCGCGCCGACACGCTCGCGCACGGCACGTCCGGCGTGCGCCCGCTCCTGGCCGACACCTACGTCGCGATGCTCAACGCCGGCGTCACCCCGTGGATCCCCTCGAAGGGCTCTCTCGGCGCGAGCGGCGATCTCGCCCCGCTCGCGCACGTCGGGGTCGTGATGACCCGAGAGCCGGACGGCTCGGACCGCCCCGACGAGAGCGGCCGCGCGTACTACGAGGGCGAGCTGATGAGCGGCGCCGAGGCGATGCGGCGCGCCGGGATCGAGCGGTTCGTTCCCGGGCCGAAGGAAGGGCTGGCGCTGACCAACGGAACGACGTTCATGCTGGCCAGCGCCGCGCTCGCCGTGCTCGACGCCGAGAGCCTGCTCGACCACGCCGACGCCGCCGCGGCGCTCAGCCTGGAGGCGGTCCAGGGCCTGTCCGCGGCCTTCGATCCGGCGCTGCACGCGGCGAGCGGCCAGGCCGGACAACCCGAGGCCGCGGCGCGCATCCGCCGACTGCTGGAGGGAAGCGGCCTGATCGACGCGGCAGACGACGGCCGCGTGCAGGACGCGTACAGTCTCCGCTGCATTCCGCAGGTGCACGGCCCGGCACGGGACGCGGTCGCCTTCGTGCGCACACGGGTCGAACGGCTGCTGACCGGGACGAGCGACAACCCTCTCGTGTTCGTCGACGGACAGGGGCGGGGCCGCGCGATCTCAGGCGGCAACTTTCACGGCGAAGGACTCGCGTTCTGGCTCGATCTGCTCGGGATCGTCGTGGCCGAGGTCGCGAACCTCGCGGAGCGACGCACCTTTCGGCTCCTGACGCCCGAGCTCAGCAATGGCCTGCCGTCGATGCTCGTTCCCGATCCGGGCCTCGACAGCGGACTGATGATGGGCCAGTACACGCAGGCCGCGCTCGTGTCGGAGAACAAGACGCTGGCCCATCCCGACAGCGTGGATTCGATCCCCTCGAGCGCCAACCAGGAAGACCACGTCAGCATGGGGGCCAATGCGGCCCGCCATTGCCGTGAGATTCTCGCCAACGTGCGCGAGGTGATCGCGATCGAGCTCATGACGGCGGCCCAGGGGGTCGACCTGCGGCCCGACGGCCCGGCCCGGCTGGGCCGGGGGACGCGCATCGTCCACGAACACGTGCGGCGGCGCGTCGAGCCGTTCGCCCACGACCGTCCGCTGTCGCCCGACATCGAAGCCCTGAGCGAGCTGATCCGCGGCGGCGAGCTGCGTGACGCCCTCGACCCCATCACACGAAACGACGAGTAGGGACGAATGACGATAGCCAGCGACGGACAGATCGAGGCGTTTCTCAAGGTCGTCGACCCGGACGACGACGCGACCGGCGGTGGGGCGGCCTCGGCGCTGGCGGGCGCGATGGCCGCCGGCCTCGCCGGCATGGTGGCCCGGGTCTCCAGGGGTAAGCCCGACCTGGCCCCCGACGAGCTGTACGAAGAGATCGACCGCGACGCGCAGCGGCTCACCCGCGAGCTGCTGGCCGGGGCCGAGGACGACTCGACGGCGTTCGAGGGCGTGATGCGGGCGTACCGGATGCCGAAGGGCAGCGAGAGCGAGAAGGAAGCCCGATCCGCCGCGATCCAGGAGAACATGGAGCATGCCACCGGAGTGCCGATGCGCAACGGCGAACGCTGCGTCGAGGTCCTGCGGCTCATCGGGCGCCTGACGCCGAAGCACAATACGAACGCCAGCTCGGACCTCGACGTGGGACGCCGTCTCGCGGCGGCCGGCCTCGAGGGCTGCATGGACAACGTGGAGATCAACCTGGGCAGCCTGAAGCGCGAGGCGGCCCGCGAGATGTTCATCGACCGCCTGGACCAGCTGCGCGCCGCGGCCGACGAAGCCGCCCGGGCGAACGAAGAGGGGAACTAGATGTCGGAAGTGTTGATGTGCGAAGCCAACGTGAGCGAGGGCCGGCGACTGGACGTCGTCGAGGAGCTCGTGGGCGCGGTACGCGCCGTGGACGGCGTGTCGATCGCGGATTACTCGTCCGACGCCGACCATCATCGATCGGTGATCACCTTCCTCGGGCCGCCCGAGCGGGTGCTCGAGGGCGCGAAGTCCCTCGCCGCACTGGCGCTCGAGAAGATCGACATGCGCGAGCACGCGGGCGAGCATCCGCGCCAGGGAGCCCTCGACGTCGTCCCGTTCATCCCCCTGCGCGGGGTGAGCACCGAGCGGGCCGTCGAGATCGCCCGCGCGTTCGGCGAGTGGCTGGGTGAGCAGGGCGTACCCGTCTACTACTACGAGGACGCGGCGACGCGGCCGGAGCGCCAGAGCCTCCCGAAGATCCGCAAAGGGGAGTACGAGGC
>JASFRN010000040.1:0-22254 GCA_050114915.1 Gemmatimonadales bacterium
TCGAGCGAGGGTTCAACTGGATTTCCGACAGCTACCGCAATCTCCTGCAGCGAGCCGTCCACCATCGCCTCGCGGTGGTGCTGGGCGCGGTCGTCGTCGTGGCGGGTGCGGCATTCGCGTACCGGGCACTCGACCGTGAGTTCATTCCGACGGAAGACCGCGGGTTCTTCGTGGTGTTCGCCCAGGCCCCCGAGGGCGCGTCGATCGATTACATGATCGAGCACCAGCAGCGGGCCGAAGCGATCGTCCGGAAGACCGAGGGCGTGGAGCACCTGTTCAGCCTGGTCGGCGGCTTCGTCAGCGTGAACCAGGGTATCATGTTCGTGCGCCTCGACGACGACCGCGACCGGGACATCCAGGACATCGTCGGGGAGATCCGTAGCCAGCTGTACGGCATTCCGGGGATCATGGCCTTCGCGCAGATCCCTCCGGCGATCGGTTTCGGCAACCCGGTCAATTACGTCGTCCGCAACGCGGACTTCGACTCGCTGAGCAGCGGGATGGACCGATTCCTCGCGCGCGCCCGGCAGGTGCCCGGGCTGGTCAACGTGGACACCGACCTGAAGGTGAACAAACCGGAGCTCGTGGTGACGTACGACCGGGACCGGGCGGAAGATCTCGGCGTCGCCGTGGCCGACGTCTCGAGCACCCTGCAGACGATGCTGGGGGGGCGGCGCGTCGGCACGTTCACGCGCGAGAGCAAGCTGTACTACGTGCTGCTGCAGCTCGAGCAGCAGGATCGGGCGACGCCGGCCGACATGACGAACCTCTACGTGCGCGGCAGCGGCGACCAGCCCGTCAAGCTCGACGCCTTGGCGTCGATCGAGGAGACCGTCGGACCGACGCGCCTCAACCACTTCGATCGCGTGCGGTCGTTCACGTTGTCGGCCGGCCTCCAGGAAGGCTTCCCGCTGGGCGCGGCGCTCGATTCTCTCGACGCCATCGCCGCCGAAGTTCTTCCGCGTGGCAGCTCTACCGCACTGTCGGGCGAGTCCCGCGAGTTGGAGGAGAGCGGCAACGCGCTGGTGTTCGCGTTCATCGGGGCGCTCGTCTTCGTCTACATGGTGCTGGCCGCGCAGTTCGAATCGCTGGTGCATCCGTTCACGGTGCTCCTCTCGGTACCGCTCGCGGTCACGGGAGCACTCGGCACCCTGCTGCTGACCGGCTCGACGCTGAATCTGTTCAGCCAGATCGGCATGGTCCTGCTCGTCGGACTCGTCACGAAGAACTCGATCCTCCTCGTCGAGTACGCGAATCAGTTGAAGGAACGTGGCATGGAAACCGTCGAGGCCGTGCTGGAAGCAGGACGCATCCGACTCCGGCCGATCCTCATGACCTCGGTGGCTACGATCATCGCCATGGTTCCGATCGCGCTCGGCCTCGGCGCCGGCTCGGCCAGCCGGCGTCCGCTGGGCTACGCGATCATCGGCGGCATGGTGTTCTCCACCGTGCTGACCCTGTTCCTCGTGCCGGTCGTGTACATCCTGCTCGACGCCGCCCGTGAACGGCTGCGGCACCGGCGCGAGGCCCTGGAGCCGGTAAGCGTGGAGGGCCGATGATCGCCGCGCTCCTGGTCGCGGTCCAGGCGACGGGCGCGGCGGCGGGTGTCGGCGGGGCCCTGGAGTCGGCGGCCGCGGTGCGCGCAGCGGCGGATACGATCCCGACGGTGAGCCTCTCCGAGGCGCTCGACGCCGCGGCGCAGGTCGATCCGAACTACGTGCAGGCGCTCCGCCAGGTCGGAGACGCCGCGTGGATCCGCCGGAGTGCGTGGTCGGCGTTCCTGCTGCCCTCGATCAACTTCCAGTGGTCGCTCGCGAAGTTCGATCCGGCCTCGTTCAACATCGGGACGAACGACGTCACCGATAAGCTGTCGCAGTTTTCGCTCCAGGCCTCGTACGACCTGTTCCGAGGCGGCGCGAAGTTCTTCGGCCTGAGCCGCGCCTCGGCAGCGATCGAAGGCGCCGAAGCCGGCGAGCTCGAGGCCCGTTACCAGACGGCCCTGGCGACGGAAGCCGCCTACTACGACGTCATCGCCCAGCAGCAGCTGCTGGGCGTGACCGAGGAACGGGTCCGGAGGGCCCGCGAGCAATTCCAGATAGCCCGCGCCCGCGTCCTCTCGGGCGCCGCGGTACAAACCGACTCGCTGCAGCTGCTGCTCGAGCTGACGCGCGCGGAGGTGGATTTGCTGCGGCAGAGCTCCTCGCTCACCGTCGCCCGGCTCGAGCTGGGTCGCCGAGTGGGCCGCGCCGGACCGGTGGACGCGGCACCGCTCGACACCGAGGACGTGCCGGCCCTCCCGATCAGCCGCGAGCAGGCGATCGAAGACGCGCTGCGCGACAACCCGTCGCTGCTGCTGGCCCGTTCGCAGCAGCGTCTCGCGAACGCCGCCTTCAAGATCGAGCGAGCTTCGTATCTGCCCACGGTCTCGCTGTTCGGCCAATGGGCGGGATTCGACGACGACCTCGTTCCGGATGCGTTCAAACGGACGACGTTCGGCATAAGCCTCAGCTACCCGCTGTTCGACAACGGGGCCCGTGAGCTCCGCGTATTCCGCGCGAATACCAACCGTAAAGTGGCCGAAGCCGCGGCGGCGGACGCCGAACGGACGACGATCCGTGACATCACCCAGGCCTACGAGGCGTTCACGACGGCGCGCGCGAGCACGCAACTCGCCGCGCGGGCGGTCACGGTGGCGAGAGAGAATTTGCGGGTACAGACCGAGCGGTACCGGGCGGGCGCGACGACGATCATCGACCTGATCACGGCGCAGGTGGACCTGGCGGCAGCGGAGGCCGGCCTGGTCCAGGCCCGGCAGGCGAATCGACTGGCGTTGGCAGGGGTCGAGGCGATTCTCGGCCGTCGCCTGTTCTAGCGGGCAGCGGGCACGTTGCCGGACTCCGGCAAGCCGACAGTATGAAGAGATCGAGGATGACGATGGAAGATATGCGAAGTGGACGGCGGAGAATCACGGCCGTGATCGGGCCCGTTGCGGCGCTGATTCTCGCGGCCTGCGGGGGCGGAGACGCCGCCCCCGGCGCGGGAGGCGGCGCCCAGCCGATGCCCGTTCGGGCGGCCCTGGCGGTATCGGACACCGTCGTCGAAGAGCTGCGCGCCACCGGCGAGATCGAGGCCGTGCAGTCGATCGAGCTCCGCCCCGAGGTATCGGGCCGACTCGTGGGGATTCTCGCACGCGAGGGCACCGAGGTTCGGCGCGGAACGCCGCTGTTCAAGGTGGACGACGCCGAGATCCAGGCGGAGGTCGACCGCCTCGAGGCCGAGATGGACCTCGCCGACCAGGCGCTCGCTCGGACGCGGGAGCTGCTCCAGCGTGACGCGTCTTCCACGGCCGATCTCGAGCAGGCGGAAGCCAAGGCCCGGAGCACGCGGGCGCAGCTGACGCTTCAGCGCACCCGCCTCGAGCGCACCGTGGTCCGCGCCCCGTTCAGCGGCATCGTCGGGGAGCGCTTCGTCAGCCTCGGCGACTACGTGACCCCGTCGACGGCTCTCACCACCTTGCAGACCGTCGATCCCCAGAGGGCGTCCTTCGACGTCCCCGAGCGCTACGCCCAGGAGCTGGCCGTGGGCCAGACCGTGAACTTCTCGGTAGCCGCCCTACCCGCCCGGACCTTCCGCGGCACCGTGGACTTCGTGGACCCTCGCGTACGCCTGCCGGGCCGGACGATTACGGTCAAGGCGGCGGTCGAGAATTCCGACCGGACCCTCAAGCCAGGAATGTTCATCGAGGCCCGCCTCGCCACGGACGTGCGTCCCAACGCCATCGTCGTGCCGGAAGCGGCGATCCTCCCGCTCGGCGGCCAGAACTACGTGTGGGCGATTACGCCGGAGAACACGGCGAACCGGGTCGAAGTCGAACTCGGAATCCGGCGGCCCGGGAGCGTCGAGGTGCTGAGCGGGCTGTCGGCCGGCGACCGGGTCGTCACCGGGGGGCAGGCGCTGCTCTATCCGCAGGCGCCGCTGTCGATCCTCGAAGGAGCGGGCGCCGGCGACGGCTCGACGGACACGGCCGCGCTCGCCGAATCGACCGGAGTAGCTCCCGGTCAGGCCGGGGCCGGGCCCGAGGAAGCGGGCGGCGAGCCGGACTGACCGGCTCGCACGCCGGCCGTCCCGTAGTCGACGATCGCGTAGACCGAGGACAGGCCCACCAGGAAGATCGGCAGCTTCACGTAGGCGGGAGCGAAGATCACGGTGAACAGCGCCACCACCTGAAGCGCGGTCGTCACCCGGCCGCCGAAGCGCGAATGAAACGGTAACTGCTCGCCGGCCAGCTTCGTGACGATGAACACGCCCCCGGTGAACAGGTCGCGCAGGATCAGGATGACGAAGCCCGCCCAGTCGATGTGACCGCCCGGCAGGAACGAAATCAGTGCGAGGAACACGAACACGCGGTCGCAGAACGGATCGAGCAGCGCCCCGATCTCGGTGCGGGTGTTCGTCACCCGGGCCACGAATCCATCCAGCAGATCGGTCAGGGCGCCGGCCGCGACGATCACGGCGAGCGTCGCAGGGTCGTCCACGGCGAGGAAGGTGATCCCCAGCGGAATCCGGAACAGGGACAGCAGGTTCGAGACGGTCAGGAACCCCGGGTCCGTTCGCGCCTCGCGCTCCGCCCCCTCCGTGCGCTCGGTCGAGTGCGTCACGCCGGGACGTCCAGGTAGTCCGCGATCGCATCGCGGAACGGCATCGGTTTCACCTGGAAGACCTCCAGCAGGGGATTCTCGTGCGTCGGCAGCTCTCCGCCGACCGCGAACAGCGCCAGTTGCTCAGGCGTGAATGGTGCCGGAAAGCCGGCGCGGTGCGCCAGTCCCGCCGCGGAGAGCGCCAGGCGCCGCGGGAACGGTACGAGAAGCCGGCGTCGACCGATGTGATCCGCTACGAGGGCCACGATCTCGCGGAAGGTGAGCCGCTCCGGACCGGCGAGATCGAACTCACGGCCGTCGAGATCGCGGCGCTCGACGCACTGGCTCAGGGCGTCGACCATGTCCTCGACCGCCAGGGGTTGCAGGCGGAACCGCCCGCCACCCGGCAGGGGAAACACGGGCAGCCGCCGCAGCATGCGAACGATGCTCGACGTGAACCGGTCGCCGGGACCGTAGATGACCGACGGCCGCAGGATCACCGACGGGATCGAGGAGGCGACGACGGCCGTCTCCGCGTCGAACTTCGTGCCGAAGTAGTCGGCCTCCCCGGGCCGGGCCCCGAGAACGCTCACGTAGATCAGCCGGCCGACCCCGGCGCGCTCGGCCTCGGCCACCAGGCGGCGCGTCCCGGTTCCGTGCACCCGCGCCAGGGTGAGGCGGCCCGCGGCCGCGAACAGTCCCGCGAGGTGTACGACGACGTCGCAGTCTTCGGCCAGGCCGTGCGCGTCCCGCTCCTGGCTCAGGTCCGCGGCGCGCCAGTCGATGCCGGGCGTCGCGCGGCGACCCGGCCCCTCCGGGTCGTGGTAGGTCGCACGCACGAGATGCCCGCGGGAGAGCAGCCGGGGGACGAGATGGCTCCCCACGAACCCTTCTCCCCCCGTGACCAGGACGCGGAGCGGCTGCGCAACACCGAGAGGGACCGCTCGCGGTCGCTCCTGCGTGGCGATTCGTTCCCCGTCCGCTTGTCGGGCCGACTCCCGCCGGTCCGGCGGCTCTGCTCGCGCCATGCGAGACCCGCTCCAGTTCGTCCACAGGCATACAAAACGAAGGCAGAGAACCTAGGGTTCGCTCGCCGAGCGGGGCAACGAAGGGGGGCGCCGGTCAGGCGGGCAGCAGCTCCTCGTCGACCGCCTCCAACTCGTCGAGTTCGCCGGCTTCGGCGAAGCGGTCGAGCGCTTCTCCGGGCGCGTCGAGGAACATGAAGTCGTGCACGATGACGTCCGCGGTGGGCACCGACTGTCCGTCGCGCTCGTAGGAGCCGTACTCCACCCGCCCTTCCACGTACAACCGAGCTCCTCGCCGTACGTAGCGCTCGACGATCTCCGCCGAGCGGGCCCAGAACGTCAGTCGGTGCCAGTCCGTCCGCTCCTGCGCCTCACCGTTGCGCTGGAAACGACGGTTCGTGGCCAGGGACAAGTGTGCCACCGGCGTGCCGGAGGCGGTGCGGCGAACGTCGGGATCGGAGCCCACGTTGCCCACCAGGATGACGCGATTCACGGATCGGCCCACGGTCGTTCTCCCCGGTTCGAGGTTCGGCCGGCGACGCCGGCGCGGTCTCGTTCGAGGGTACGGCGCTCCGCTGCGAACGGAACCCGGCATGTGACACTTTCGGGGAGCGGGGCGCGTCCTTCCTCGCCGTCCGGCGAGTGCCGGCTCAGAACACGGAAAAGTGGAAGTACTTGCCCGGATTGCGCTTGAGGTCGTCGAGCAATGCGCGCAGCTCGGCGATCGTCGCCGCCGTGTTCTCGTACAGGGCGGTATCCGACGCCAGCAGCCCGAGCGTGCCCTCGCCCCGGTTGATCCGCTCGAGCGCCGCATCGGCGGTGGCCAGGGTGCTGTCGGCCCGGGCGAGCGTCCGATTGAGCTGCTGTCCCGCGTCCTGCCACTCGACACTCACCTCGCGCAGGTTCCGGCTCGTGACCTCGGCGTCGGCGAAGATGCTGTCGAGCCGGCCGTTCGCCGTAGCGGAGTCGAGGCGCGACAGCGTGGTCTGCAGGGCGAGGGAGGCGTCCTCGATCGTCCCGCCGGCCGACTCGACGTCCCCCACGATCTGGTCCAGAGCCCGTCGCTGCTCGCGGATCAACTGCAGGAGCTCGTTCGTCGCCAGGTTCACGTTGCGGATCGCACCGGCCACCTGGGCGGCCGAGGAGTCGTTGACGGCGAGCTCCAGCCGCTCGGTGATCCCGCGCAGATTGCTGGCGATCTCGGAGGTGTGCTCGCTGAGCTCGGAGAACTCGGCCAGGCTGCGGCCCGGGATCTCGTCGGGACCCAGGCCCGCGGTGTCCGACGCCAGGTCGGGACGTTCCGCCGCCGGATAGAGCGCCGCCTGCCAGTCGCCGAACAGCGAGGACGCCTGCAGGAGCGCCACCGGATCGTCCGGCAACGGGGCGTCGGGCCTCAGGCGCATGTCCACGGCCACGGTACCGCGTTCCGTCAGTCGAACCGCCTCGACGGTTCCGATCGGCACGCCCCGGAACGTCACCGGGTTACCGGTCTTCAGCTGGCCGACCGACCGGAAGCGCGCCGTGATCACGGTCCCCTGCCCCCGCCAGCGGCCACCCGAGAGCCACAGGGCACCCGCCACGACCGCGGCGATGCCGATCAGCACGAACAGCCCCGTCAGCACCTCGTTCCGCTGCTTCACGCCGCATCTCCCGTTGGCATCTCTTCCGGCCACAGGTCGGCCCGACCGTCGAGGAAGGCCCGCATGAGCGGATCCTCCGTCTCGCGGATCTCCTCGGGGGTCCCCTCGATGCGGAGCCGACCCTCGTGCAACAACGCCACGCGGTCCGCGACGCGGAAAGCGCTGCGAATATCGTGCGTGATCACGATCGCCGTTGCCCCCATGTCCCGTTTCAGTCGCACAATCAGTTCGTCGATCACGGCCCCGGTCACCGGATCGAGTCCGGTCGTGGGTTCATCGTACAACAGGAAGTCGGGTCTCGACACGATCGCCCGCGCGATCCCGGCCCGCTTGCGCATCCCGCCGGACAGCTCGGCCGGGAACTGGTCCCGCACGCCCCCGAGGCCGACCCTGCCGAGCACTTCGTCGCTGCGCTCGCGGGCCTGCGCGGCGGGCATGCCCTGACGGTGGAGCGGGAGTTCCACGTTCTCGCCGATGCTCAGCGAGTCGAACAACGCGGCGAACTGGAACACGTAGCCCATGCGGGCCCTCACACGGCGCACCGTCTCCTCGTCCGCCGCCACCATGTCCTCGCCTCCCACTTCCACCTCGCCCGCATCGACCTCCAGGAGCCGGGCCACGCAACGTAGCAGCACCGACTTTCCCGTTCCGGAGCGACCCAGCACCGCCAGTGTCGTGCCGGTCGGGACCTCGAGGTCGAGGTTCCGCAGGACGTGGTTGTCGCCGAACGATTTCGCGACGCCGGCCAGGCGAATCATGCGCTGCGCTCCCTCACAGGAGGATCACGGCCCAGACGGCGTCGAGTACGAGGATCAGCATGCAGCTCAGCACGACCGAGCGCGTCGTCGCGCGACCCACCCCCGCCGCTCCTCCGCTGGTATGGTAACCGTGGAGCGCGCCCACCATCGTAACGACCGCGCCGAAGCTCGCCGCCTTGATCAGCGGATAGCGGATGTCGAACGGATCGTAGAACATCCTCACGCCGCGGATGAATTCCTGCGTCGACAGGTCGAGCAGGCTGATCGACGTGATCCACCCGGCGGCGATCCCGGCGCCCAGGGCGAGCGCGGTCACGATCGGGAACGCGATCACCCCGGCGACGACCCGTGGCACGACGAGATACGACACCGGGTTCCAAGCCATCATCTCGAGCGCGTCGATCTGCTCGGTGACGCGCATTGTGCCGACCTCGGCCGCGATGTTGGCGCCCACCCGGCCGGCCAGCGCCAGCCCGGTCAGCACCGGGCCGAGCTCCAGCATGATCGACTTGGCGACCAGCACGCCGACGAAATAGAGCGGTACGATGCCCGTGAACGTGTACGAGCTCTGCAGGGCGAGGACGATGCCCGTGAACAGGGCAATGAACAGGGCGACCGGGACCGAATCGATGCCGATCTGCCTGACTTGCTGCGGCGTCAGGGGCACCCAGGTCTTCACGTCGCCGATCGATCGCAGGATCGACCACACGAACTCGGCCGCGCGACCCACCAGCGCCAGGGCGGCGGTCGCCTGGCGACCCACCCAGGCCAGCACTCCGGTCAGCTGCATGCGAGAAGCCTAAGCCGCGGCCGGAATCCCGTCCAGATTCCGGGTTGGACGCCGGCCGGGTGGACGGGTATCCTGCTCCCATGCCCGATGTAGCCCGTACCCACTGGTCCGACGTACGGCTCGGCCTGATCCTGCTCGCCGCCGCCGTCCCCCTGGCGATCGGCGTGTTCTGGCTCGACGAGATCCAGCGCATGTTCGTCGAGGGACCCCAACTCGTCGTGACGGCCGACGAGATCCACGGGCTCGAGCCGGGCGACGGCGTGTGGATCGCCGGACATGCGGCGGGACGCGTGACGGAGATCTCGTTCGTCGGCACCGCGGGCGAGGAAGCCGGCCGCGTGGCCGTGCGCCTCGTCTTGTTGCGAGACGCGGCGCCCGCCCTGCGCCGGGACGCGCAGGCGCGGATCGGCAGCGGCGCCCTCCTCGAGCCTCCGGTCGTCAAGATCTCCCCGGGTTCCCCGGGCGCGCCGCCGTACGACTTCGCCGATACGCTGGCCGTGAGCACGTTGCCCGGGCTGGAGGAGTTTCGGGCCCTCGCCGATTCCGGGCGGGCGGCGCTCGAGAGTCTGCAGGGTGCGGCCGGGACGCTGAAGCGGGAGCTGGAAACGGGCTCCGGTACCCTGCCGCGGCTGCGGCGCGACCCCGAGCTCGTGGCCCGACTGCAGCGCTCGAGGACCCGCGCCGCGGCTCTCCGACAGGCGTGGGACGAAAGCGGCGCCGCGACCGTATGGCGGGATACGGTGCTGCACGCCCGAGCCGCCGGGGTGGCGGACCGGCTGCGAGATCTGTCGACCGCGGTTGCCGCGGATTCGACGCTCGGCGCCGCCGCGCAGATCCCCCCGGCGCTGGACGCCCTCGGGGCGCGGGCGAACCGCCTGTCGCGCCGGCTCGAGGCCGCGGAGGGTACGCTCGGGCGTCTCGGGGCGGACGACGAGCTGCGGCGGCAGACCGAACGCACCCGGGCCCTGCTGGATTCCCTGCTCGTCGAGAGCAAGGAGCGGCCTCTTCGCTTCCTCCACTTTCGGTTGTTCTGAAGCGAGTCAGCCGCGCGGCGGCGGCATCTTCGCCTCCAGCCGGAACTTCACTTTCTCGGTCTTGGCGCCACGCTTCCGCTGCGTGACGACCTCGACGGATTCGACGATCCCGTCGGGATCCTCGACGGCGATGCGGAAGCGGGCCGTTCCGTCCACCGCCCGAATGTCGGTGCGCACCACGCGGCCCGGCTCGGCTTCGGCGCGGCGCTG
Organism: Gemmatimonadales bacterium; assembly: GCA_050114915.1. GTDB lineage: Bacteria > Gemmatimonadota > Gemmatimonadetes > Palauibacterales > Palauibacteraceae > JARFPW01. Next base: position 10,095 of record JASFRN010000040.1, read on the forward strand.
CGGGTTGCGGAACAACGTCAGGCTCGACCGCCGCCGGCCGTCCGGGAGCTGCCGGGAGATCTTCACCCGGCTCAGCCAGTCCGGCTGATAGCTGATGTTCCAGAGCAGGCCGTGCTGGTCGGTGGCGCGCGTCTCGCGATTGTGTCTGGCCATCCTGGGATGCTCCCGCCGTGACAGTGCTGATGACAGTCCTGAGTCCGGAACCCCTCGAGGCCGCCAACGTATAGACAGCGGTAGCGCGCCGCGATCTTGCCCGGCCCCGCGGCCGGACCTAAGATGCCGGGGCCAGCCTGTGATCCACCCTCAGACGTCGACTATCCGCCGCCCGCCGCCCAGCAGGAGCACCTTTCGTGGACATCGCCGAACTCAAATCCAAGTCGGTCTCGGAACTGCACGAGATGGCCGAAGAATTGAACCTCAACAACTTCTCCGGCCTTCGGAAGCAGGATCTCATCTTCCGCATCGAGCAGAGCCTCCTCGACACCGACGTCGTCCTGCGGGGCGAAGGCGTGCTGGAGATCCTCCCGGAGGGATACGGCTTCCTGCGCAGCCAGGACTGGAACTACCTCTACGGCCCGGACGACATCTACGTCTCCCCGTCACAGATCAAGCGCTTCGACATGCGCACGGGCGACACGATCCTCGGGCAGGTCCGGCCACCCAAGGAGGGCGAGCGCTACCTCGCCCTGCTCAAGGTCGAGGCGATCAACGGCGACGACCCCGAGGCGGCGAAGCACCGGATCGCGTTCGACAACCTGCGGCCGCGGTATCCGGAAGAGCGGCTTCGCCTCGAGGTGCAGTCCGGCGACATCTCCATGCGCGTTCTCGACCTCATGGCCCCCGTCGGGAAAGGGCAGCGAATGCTCATCGTCTCCCCGCCGAAGGCCGGTAAGACGATCCTGCTGCAGAAGATGGCCAACGCGATCCGCGAGAACACGCCGGACGCCCACGTCATCGTGCTCCTGATCGACGAGCGCCCCGAGGAAGTCACGGACATGGAGGAGCACGTCGACGCGGAGATCATCTCCTCCACGTTCGACGAACCGGCCGACCGCCACACGCAGGTGGCCGAGATGGTGCTCGAAAAGGCGAAGCGGCTCGTCGAGTACCGGAAGGACGTCGTCATCCTGCTCGATTCGATCACCCGGCTCGCGCGGGCTTACAACACGACGGTGCCGCACTCCGGCAAGATCCTGTCGGGCGGCGTGGACGCGAACGCGCTTCACAAGCCGAAGCGCTTCTTCGGCGCGGCCCGCAACATCGAGGAGGGCGGCAGCCTGACGATCATCGCCACGGCGCTGATCGACACGGGGAGCCGCATGGACGAGGTGATCTTCGAGGAGTTCAAGGGCACCGGCAACAGCGAGGTGCTCCTCGACCGGCAGATCGCCGACAAGCGGATCTACCCCGCGATCGACGTCAACCGCTCGAGCACGCGGCGCGAAGAACTCCTGCTGTCGGACGCCGAGCTCAACCGCGTCTACCTGCTGCGTAACTTCCTGTCCGACATGCCGCCCGCCGAGGCGATCTCCTTCCTGATCGAACGGCTGAAGCGGTCCGACACGAACGCCGAGTTCCTCGACTCGATGAAGGCCGGGGAGTGACGCGGCGCCGCGAACCGTGACCGACCCCGACGTGGCGGGCCGACGCACCGAAGCCGCCCTCGAATCCGGGGGGTTCGCCGACATGCGGCCCACCTACCGCGCGATCATGCGCCGCCTGAAGCAGCAGGACGCCGACGCGTTCGACGAGGCGACGCGGCGCTACGAGGAGGTCCTCGCCCCGGCGCTGGCCGACGAGGACCGCGACCCGCTGGCCGCGTGGGCCGAATTCGGCAGCTGGCTGGCCCGTCGGCTCGGTCCGGGGCGTCTCGTCCGACTCGACGAGACCGGCCTCGCCGCGGCCGCAGAGCCCGAACCCGTCAGCGGCCACGTCCTCCTCTTCCTCCCCGACTCGAACCGCGACTCGGCGATCCCCCTTCTGCGCCCCTCTTCCCCCTCCGAGCCCCAGGCGACCGCCCTCGATCTGCTCGTCCGCTGATCCGCGGGGCTCTTGCTCGCGTCGGCGGGGGCGGGCGACTTTAACAGGTCGTTGTCGCAGACCCATCGATTCGCCGCCGACTCTGTACAGGGAGTAGCTCATCGTGACGCAACCCGGCCCCCGGAACGAACGCATCGTTCCCCGGCTCCTCGAAGACGAGATGCGGGACTCGTTCATCGACTATTCGATGAGCGTGATTGTGCAGCGCGCCCTGCCCGACGCCCGCGACGGCCTCAAGCCCGTCCACCGCCGCATCCTGTACGCGATGTACGAGCAGGGCCTCTTGCCGGACCGGGCGTACCGAAAGAGCGCCACCGTGGTGGGCGACGTGCTCGGCAAATACCACCCGCACGGCGACAGCGCGGTATACGACACGCTCGTGCGCATGGTGCAGGACTTCTCGCTCCGCTACCCGCTGATCGACGGCCAGGGCAACTTCGGCTCGATCGACGGAGACAGCGCCGCCGCGTATCGGTACACGGAGGCGAAGCTGGCGCCGATCGCGATCGAGCTGCTCGACGATCTGGCGGAGGACACGGTCGACTTCGTCGCCAACTTCGACGGCTCGAACGAAGAGCCTACGGCCCTGCCCGCCCGCCTCCCCCACCTCCTGCTCAACGGCTCCGACGGGATCGCCGTCGGAATGGCCACGAAGATCCCGCCGCACAACCTGCGCGAGCTGGTCGCGGCCACGCAGCTGCTGCTCGAACAGCCGGAGTGCGAGCTCGAGGAGCTGGCCGCCCTGATCGAAGGGCCGGACTTTCCGACCGGCGGGTACATCTGGGGCTACGAGGGGATCGGCGACGCCTACCGGACCGGGCGGGGTCTCGTCGAGATGCGCGCCCGCATGCACCTGGAAGAAGGCAGCTACGGCAAGCGCTCGCTGGTCGTGACCGAGCTTCCCTACCAGGTGAACAAGTCGCGGGTGATCGAACAGATCACCAAGGTCGTGAAGAGCGGCCGGGTAGAGGCAATCAGCGACCTGCGGGACGAATCGGACCGTGACGGTCTCCGCCTGGTCATCGAGCTCAAGCGCGACGCGAACGTCAAGAAGATCCTCAAGGCCCTGTTCCTGAAGACGCAGCTCAAGAGCACGTTCGGGGTGATCATGCTTGCGCTGGTCGACAACCGGCCGGTTCAGCTGAACCTGAAGGAAGCGCTGGAGTGCTTCGTCGATCACCGGCTGAACGTCATTCGGCGGCGCGCCGCGTTCAAGATGGAGCGCGCCGAAGCCCGGGCCCACGTGCTCGAGGGACTCCTCACCGCCCTCGACGACATCGACCGGGTGATCGAGATCATCCGCGGATCCACCTCGCCGGCGGTGGCGGCCGACCGGCTGTGCGCGGCATTCGGGCTGACGAGCACGCAGGCCGACGCGATCCTCGCGATGCGGCTCGCACGCCTCACGCAGCTCGAGGGCAAGAAGCTGCTGGAGGAGCTGGAGGAGCTGAAGGCCCGCATCGAGGAGCTCCGGCACCTCGTCGAGGAAGACGGCGCCCGCCGCGCCCTGTTATCCGAAGAGCTGGCCGACCTCGCCGCGCGGTTCGGGGACGAGCGGCGCACGGTGGTGCTCGACGAGAGCCAACCCTTCCCGCTTCCCTCCGAGGACGACACGGGCTCGTCCCTGGTGCTGGTCTCTCGCCACGGGTACGTGAAGGCGCAGCCGGTACGCGGCGGTCGCTCGGAAGGACTCGCGGGCGCGGAGGCGATGGCCGAGCGCGAGGGCGATTTCGTCACTCATGCGTTCCTCGGCCGGGCCGACACCGAGCTGCTCTTCTTCACGGCCGGCGGCACGGTGAAGAGCGTGAGCATCGGTGATCTGCCGATCGGCACGCGCTCGTCGCGCGGACGGCCCCTCGCCGAGTTGCTCGAGCTCGAGGCGGACGACCCGATCATCGCCATCCACCCGGTGCCCGACACATCCGAAGAACGCTTCGTGCTCACGGTCAGCCGACTCGGCCAGGTGAAGCGCACGTCGCTGGAAGAGTACGGCAACGTGCGAGGAACCGGCATCATCGCGGCCGGTCTCGGCGACGACGACCGGCTGGTGGATGTACACCTCACCGACGGGGCCGCCGACCTGGTGCTCGGAACCCGGCACGGAATGATGATCCGGTTCGACGAGTCCGAAGTCCGGCCGATGGGCCGCAGCGCGAAGGGTGTGAAGGGGATCGACCTCGAAGACGGCGACGAGGTGGCGGTTTCCGCGACCCCGGACCCCGACGTGGACCTGATGGTGGTCACCCGCCCCGGACGGGCCAAGCGCTTCCCGCTCACGGAGGTTCGGCAGCAGGGACGCGCCGGCAAGGGCGTCACGGTCGTGCCCGACGTGGAGCGCGTCGGCGACGTCGTCGGGCTCGTCGCGGCGCGCGGCGACGTGCCCCTCGTGTTCGAGCTCGCCTCGGGGGCGATCGCGCCCGGGCGGGCGGGGATCGTCCGGCAGTCCGACCGGCGGGCCGCCGCCAGGGTCGTGCGCGATCTCGAACGCCTCGGCGACCTCGCCGGGGTTCATCTCCGCCTGGGGGGCATCGCAGTCGCGGAGACCGGCCGCGAGCCGCCGGACGCCCCGGAGTCCGCGGAATCGGGGGCGACCCCGGAAGCCGCCGAGAGCGCGGAAGCTACAGGGGGTGTGGACGCGGGCGGAGACGGCTCGGTCGGAGCCGGCGCCTCGCAGGGCGAGCTGGATCTCCCGGCGGAGAGCTAGGAGTCGCCCTCCACCGTCGTCGAATCCGCAGGCTCGGGCGTGCCCGCGGCCGTCGCGCCTTCGCGGACACGTATGCGCGTGCCCGCGGGAAGCGTCACCCGCCCGGTCGCCTGATCCCGGACGGTGAGGCGCAGCCTGTAGAAACCCGGCCGCGCCGCCGCGAGGTCGAGGCGGAGGCCCGAAGGGGTCACGACGCGTCCCCCCGACGGCGCCACACCGGTGAACTCGAGGTCGTAGGCGGCACCGCCTTCGTCCCGTTCCAGGTGCACGTTAGCCGTGTAGCGCCCCCCCGGCGTCAGGTTGTAGGCCTCGTAGTAGATCCACAGCTTTCCCTCCGGGTTCGTCGCATGGATCGGGGACGGTGACAGGCTCACCTCGCGGGTCTGTGCCCAGCTGCCGCCCGAATCCGGTGATACGGCGATTCCGGACAGCCGCGGAAGCGTCGCCTGGAAGCTCGGGACGGGGACGGATCCCGCGATGAAGCCGCCCGATGCGGGTGGCCGGTCCTCGTCGCCGGGTGAGCGCGGGGGACCGGCACGAACCAGCACCCGGGTCTGCCAGGCGCCGGGCGACAGGTCGAACGGGATCCGCACGAGGGCGTCGAGACCAGCTGCGGGCGGTATCAGCCGGCCGGAGCGACGCTCCAGCCTGCCGTCGTCGCTCAAGGCGGTCACGATCACCTCGTACCCGTCCTCGGACGGCTCGTCGATCTTTGCCAGGTCGTCACCGTCGACGGCCAGGAGAAGCCACATCCTCGTCGCATCGGCGACCGGGAGCCGAAACGCGACCCACTCGCTGGCCAGGCCGAGATCCATCTTCACGTCGGGCCGCTCCGGCACCTCGTTCACCGCGTACCGTCCGTCCGCCCAGGTCCGGTCGCGCTCGTCCTGCAGCACTTCGACGTTCCGGCGGCCGTCGAATCGGTACGCCATGCGTGCATACTCCGGGTCGAGCTGCGCCCGCGTGGTGTAGATGTCGTACATGATCTCGGGCGGGATGTCGTCGAGCAGCGGCGGCGGAGCGACCATCGGGTTGCGGTCGGTCCGCACCCGTCCGCCGGGGGTCAGCTGGCAGCGGAAGATCTCGCCGAGGTTCGAGAGCATCCACCAGTTGTCGTTTCCGCCCAGCGGCGACAGGTGGTACATGCGGCTCCCGTCGGGAAACCGGTACAGCCACGTCACGTTCGGCTCGTAGCAGTCGCCGCCGATCGTCCGCGCCGTCTCGTCGGGCGGGCCCATCCGCAGGTACAGGAGTCCGCGGTCGTCGAACCGGGGCGCTCCCTCGCGTCCCAGCCGCCGGTTCAGCTTGCCCGAAGCCGCCACGTCCTGGGCCCGTCCGCGCCGGACGTAGTGGTCCATCGCGTAGCGCAGGCGCTCGTAGTGAAGCGCGATCCGCTCGTCGATGGGTACGCCCGAGCGGCCGGCTCGCTCATTCCAGAAGCGGCGGAAGAAGCCGCAGTTGTCGCGCTGCCCGGCGGGAAGCCGGCGCAGCCGATCCCAAGCCTCGAGCTCTTCGGGCGTCGCGAGGACCTCGACGTCACGCCACGCTTCGAGCGCGCTGGCCTCGTCCGCCAGCTTGCACGCCTCCCAGTAGGCGCGGTCCCCGGCCGCCGCGTCGCCGGCGAGGAACTCGACCCGCGCCGCCTCGAGGGCGCGGAGCCCCGGGGGCACGGTCTCACCCACCCGAGCCAGGGCGGTCTGCGCCTTCTCCGCGTCGCCGGCGCGGACCCACAGGCGCGTGACCGTCAACCAGTCCCAGTCGCCATCGGGACCCCCGATGCGCTCCCAGCGCTCCAGAAGGTCCTCCACGTCCCCTTCGTCGACGTTGGAACGGAGACCCATCCGGTCGGCCAGGCGTTCCGCCAGCTCCTCGTGACCGGCCGACGTCAGGGCCGCCCCGACCCGGGCCGGCAGCGACTGCGCCTCGAGGACCGCGGCGCCCGGCCCGGCAAGCGCCAGGCAGAAGGCGACGGCCACGGCGAGTCGGGCGGGTCGCCGCATGCGATCAGCCTCGGCCGCTCACGGCGATCGACGTCGCCTCGGGCAACGTGGATCGTCCGGTGTCTTCGTCGGTCACGGTCACGGTCATCTCGTAGGCGCCCGGTTCGGAGTCCGTGAGGTCGAGCCGCAAGGTGCGGCGCGTCCGTGGCGCTCCCTCGCGGGGCACCTCGCCTCCGAATTCCAGGTCGAAGGCGCGCCCCGACTGGCCTTCGGGCTCGAAGCGGATCCGCGTCGTGTAGCGGCCTCCCGGTGTCAGGTTGTAGGCCTCGAAGTAGATGAAAGCCACGCCGTCGGGCCCCGTGAGGTGAGCCGGGCTCGGCGAGAGGCCGAGGTCGGGACCCGTGGGCGTCAGCGGCTTCCAGCTGCCCGCCGAGTCCGGGGCCACCGCCACGTCCGACAGCACCGGCAACTGTCCGGTGAGGTCACGTACGACGAGCGAGCCTTTCCGATAGTTGCCCGAACGCTCCTCCCCCGGCGCGGCGAGCGCGTCGCGCACCGCGAGCGTGTAGCGATACTCCCCCGATGGAAGATCGAACGGGATCCGGACCGGCAGGCTCTCGTCCCGCTGCAGTCGCCGCGGCGTCGTGGCCGAGAACGAGGCGTCGAAATGCTGGTAGTCGCCGTCCTCGGATACGAGCGCGAGGCGGGCGTCGACCTGGTAGACGAACGCCTCTCCGTCGGGCTTCGCCGTCAGCTTGTCGCCCTCGAGCAGGGCGTTCACCCACACGCGACTGGTCGACGGCCTCGGGGACCGGAACTGGAGGGTCTCGAGCATCAAGCGGGAATCAGCGGCGATCGCCGGCCGCTCCGGGACGGTCGCGATCGCGAAGCGGGCGTCGCTGAACGTCCGGTCCCGCTCCTCCTGCAGCACACGCTCGCTCTCGAGGGCGGCCGTGCCGTACGTGTTCAGGGTGCCCTCGCGTCGCGGATCCGACATCCGCTGGGCCGCCTGTGCGTAGCGCGTGTCGAGCCCCTGGCGCGACCTGTAGAGGTCCTGGAGGACCAGGCTCGCGGCCGGACCGAGCGCGACGGCGCGATGCTGGTTCACCGGGGACAGCTTCATGACGCCGCCGCCGTCCGCGGAGGCTTCGGGAGCGCCGCAGCGGTAGACCTGTCCGAGGTTCGAGATCAGCCAGTAGTCGTCGGTCCCGGAGAAGGTCGTGAAGTGGTAGACCCTCGTACCCCCGGGGTAGTCGTACGCCCAGCTCTCGTTCGGCTGGTAGCACTCGGCGCTGACGATCTCGTTTTCCATGGTTCCCGGGTTGCCGGCGAAGCGGGTCGTGCGTGCCGGCTCGCCCATCCGAATGTACAGGAGTCCCCGATCGTCATACGCGGCGTTGCGCGGCCGGCCGAGCTCGTTCGAGAACGTGGGTCCTTTCTTCCCGCTGCGGCGACGGAAGTGCGACTGGGCGTACTGCACCCGGACGTAGTGCTGGCGGATCCGTGGGCCGATGTCCATGGTCGACGCCATCGCGCGCTCTCCCCAGAAGCGGCGGAGGAAGCGGCAGAGATCGGTCTGGTTGGCCGGCAGGCGACGGAACCGATCCCACCGGTCGAGCTCCTCCGGCGTAGCCAACACCTCGATGTCGCGCCAGTAGTCCAGGCCCGTCGACGCGTCGGCCATCTCGCAGCCCTTCCAGTACGCATCCTCACCGAGGCGCACGTCGCCGGCGAGGAACGCGATACGCGCCTGGTCGAGAAGGAGGGCGGCGGCGGGCACCGTGCCGGTCTCGTCCGCGGTGCGCAGCGCGAGCTCGGCGTGGGCCGTGCTCCCGGCTCGCGTCCACAGCCGAGAGACCGTCACCCAGTCCCAGCCGCTCTCCGGCCCCCCGGTGGCCGCGGTCCAGCGCTCCAGGATGTCTTCGACGTCCGACGGGGCCGGATCTTCGCGCAACTCGAGCTTCTTCTGAATCCGGCGCGCGAGGTCCTCGTTCCCCCGGCGGCTGAGCTCGTGGTACACCTCCCCCGGCATCGTCTGCCCGGACAGGGGCCCGGCCAACGCCAGGCCGGCGAACACCAGCAACCCGTACACGCTCGATCCACGCATCCGCCACCTCCCCGTTCTGCCGCTCATCCCCGCCTCACCCCTCGCCGTCCCCGCCCGCGACCGGGAGCAACGGCTGGTAGTTCGTCTCCTCGCGCACCTTCACCCGTGCGCTCCTCACCTCGCTCGCCCGTCCGGTCGTCAGGTCGCGCACCCGGACCTGGACCTCGTACGGCCCGGGCCGCGTCTCCTGCAGGTCCAGTCGCAGCACTTTGCGGACGGGCTCGTTCGGATCCGGTGGAACGGTGCCGCGATACTGAAGCTGGAACGGCTGGAACGCCCCGTCGAACACGTCCTCGGCGCCCCGCGTCACCGAACGCGACACGACCCGGACTTCTCCCCGGTAGTCACCGCCCGGCGTCAGGCCGTAGGCCTCGAAGTAGACGAAGGGTCGCGCGTTCCGGTACACGATGCGGGCAGCGTTCAACTGCAGATCGAGGCCGGGGGCCGGCGTCCAGGTCCCGGCGGAGTCCGCGGCGATGGCGACGGAACTGACGAACGGCTGACTGGTCACGCGTTCCGGCACGACGAGGCGGCCGGACGTCTCGTTGACGCCGCGATCGTCCTCCCAGCCATTGTCACGCACCACGATCCGGTACCGGTATTCGCCGGGCTGCACGCGGAGCCGCGCCTGGATCGGGAAGCCCTTGTCGGCGGCATAGCCGGGCGACAGGGGCTGGCCGAGAAGGAGAGAGGTGCGGGCGTCCTTGCTGACCACGAGGCTGTCGGCCCGGTAGAGCTCGACCGTGAGATCGAGACTGTAGCGCCAGCCTCCGTCGAACACGCCGCGGACGCGGTCCGCCCCCACGTTGACGGCCGTCCACAGGTCGACCGGCTCACCGTCGGTGCCGGCACGTCCCGGGTAGAAGACGAGGTGCTGATAATCGAAGGGGAACACTCCCCCCGACCGCACCCCCGCCTCGGCGTCGAGCCGGTCGAACGCCCGTTCGACCGCGGCGACGTGGGCCGCAGCCGAATCGGTCTGCTGGGCCGCGATCTCGGACTGAGCCGCCGGCCGGACGTCCTGGACCCCGGCGGCGAAGGCCTGTGAGGCGCACCACGGAACGGCCGCGACGGCGAGTGAGAACAGCGCGCGACGGCCGAAACCGCTTCCCCGTGCCTTCATCAGCATCCTCCCCGCGAGATTTCACCCGCCCGCCGCCGGACACCCCCGTTCGGCGCGGGTTCGAGCTCCGTCCCGTGTTGGTACGGCACGACGGGGAAAAAGTGCCGCCCCCGCGGGCGGGGCCCTCAACGATCTACGTCGGGTACCGCCTCCGACATCTCCGCGGCCAGCTCCTCCGCGGGCCGCATGCGCGACAGGTCGAGGGAGTAATCGGGGCGCTCCACCGGCTGGAGCTTCGCGATCAGCTCCCGCACCTCTCGTCCAGAGAGGCCGACGGCGGAGAGCTCGTCGGCTCCGAGCCGGACGTCGCGGGGCGCGATGCCGTTCTCGTCGGCCGTCAGCAGACGACGCAGAGCGTCCAGCTCGGCGCCGCTCATCCGCGCCCCCAGCACCTCGTAGTCTAGCCAGGCCTCGTAGGAAAGCGGCGCGACCCGCTCGAGCATCCCCGCCATCACGCGACCGTACTCCTGGATCTCCCACTGGGCGTGCGGATCGACCCGGAGCCGCAGGAAATGAAGCAGGTTGTGGAGATCGATCTTCCAGTACCACTGCGTGTAGGTCGACAGCGGCAGGTCGATGCGCGCGATCTCGCGGGCCACGTCCTCCTGCACCAGCCAGCCGTAGGTATCGGACGCGTCGGCCCGGATTCGGTCCCACCGTTGGATCGCCTCGGCATACAGCGCCGGGTCCGCCGGGCTCTCCTGGCGTCCCTGGTTGTTGCTGGAGCTCTGGAGCGAGAAGCTGCCGGCGGGCGGCTCGTAGAACAGCAGCGGCATGAGGCTATAACGGCCCGAATACTCGTTCACGCTGGCGGTCCGGTGCCGTATCCACTGCCGCGCTACGAAGATCGGCATGGCACAGTGGAACTTCAGCTCCACCATCTCGCTGGGCGTCGTGTGGGCGTGGCGCCGCAGATAACGGATCAGGCCGCGCGTCGCGCTGCGCTTCCGGGTTCCGTAACCGTAGCTCACACGCGCGGCGCGCTCGATGTCCTCGTCGGTCCCCATGTAGTCGACCAGCGACACGAAGCCGTGGTCCAGGACGGGAAAATAGCCGCCGAGAATCTCCTCGGCGGCCGGGCTGGTCGGCCGCTTCGTCTCTGACATCGACCGTCAGACGTCGAGGTTGCGGACGAAGCGCGCGTTGCTCTCGATGAAGTCGCGACGCGCCTGCACGTCGTCGCCCATCAGGTTCTCGAACAGCCGCGAGGCGAGGGTCGCCTCGTCGATCGTCACCTGGAGCAGCGTCCGGTTTTCCGGGTTCATCGTGGTTTCCCACAGCTGGTCGGGGTTCATCTCGCCGAGCCCCTTGTAGCGCTGCACGCTGACCGAGCCGCCGCCGTTCTTCAGGCGCCCGACCACTTCTTCGCGCTCCGCGTCGCTGTAGCAGTAGTGCTCCTGCTTTCCCTTCTGGACGCGGTACAGCGGCGGCTGCGCGATGTACACGTAGCCCGCCTCGATCAGCTCCTTCATCTGCCGGAAGAAGAAGGTCAGGAGCAGGGTACGGATGTGCGCCCCGTCCACGTCGGCGTCCGTCATGATGACGATCTTGTGGTACCGCGACTGCTCGAGGTCGAACTCGTCGCCGATGTTCGCCCCGATCGCGGTGATCATCGCCCGGATCTCGTCGTTGGAGAGGATCCGGTCGATCCGCGCCCGCTCGACGTTCAGGATCTTCCCCTTCAGGGGCAGGATCGCCTGGAACTCGCGGTCGCGGCCCTGCTTGGCCGAGCCGCCGGCGCTGTCGCCCTCGACGATGTAGAGCTCCGACAGCGACGGGTCGCGGCTCGAGCAGTCGGCCAGCTTCCCCGGAAGGATCCCGGTCTCCAGCGCCGACTTCTTGCGGGTCAGGTCGCGGGCCTTGCGGGCGGCCTCCCTGGCGCGCGCGGCCTGTACGGCCTTCTCGATGATCCGCCGGGCCTCCGACGGATTCTCCAGCAGCCAGGTGCCGAGCCGGTCGTTGACCAGGCTCTCCACGATCCCGCGGACCTCGCTGTTGCCCAGCTTGGTCTTCGTCTGGCCCTCGAACTGGGGTTCGGGGACCTTGACCGAGAGCACCGCCACGAGTCCTTCGCGCACGTCGTCACCGGACAGGCTCGCGTCGTTCTTCTTCAACGCGTTCTTTTCCTGGGCGTAGGCGTTGATCGTGCGGGTCATCGCCGCCTTCAGGCCGCTCAGGTGCGTTCCGCCCTCGTGCGTGTTGATGTTGTTGACGAAGGTGAACGTGTTCTCGTTGTAGGCGTCGGT